>NZ_CP121196.1:3466658-3781809 GCF_039994875.1 Telmatobacter sp. DSM 110680
TGATGCCATTCGGCCATCAATTCGGCATACTTCAAGTCACTCGCCCAGGAACCATGACCCAGAAGCGGGCTGTCAATTGCAGCTTGTAGACCTATGAAGAACTCAGGCCTCCCGCCGAGAATAAGGTTGCCAACGCTCGCCTCTGATTCATTCTTCAACTGCGCTTCTTCGCTCACGAGCCCGGATTGTGATGCAAACTTCACTAGCTGATTGGCTGACCACCCTCCCGCCAGGGCGAACGTAGCGACAATGGCTACACGCAACAGGTTGTTCCGTCGAGGAAGTAGCCTGAGGCTCCCGATTCGCTCTGGAATAAACGGAACAACAAGTACGGTTGTTACGAGGAGTTCGAGAAAAGCGGATCGGTAGTTGTACAGAAGGTTGACGGCGTTGGTTCCGAAAAGCAGGAGCAGGGCAAAGATATGTTGGCGGCGCGCGATGAGGAAGCAGCTTATAAGCACGGTCAGCAAAATACATCCGGTTGCATAGCCCCACTTCCATCGGTCCCCTCGTTCGTCGAACGAAGCCACATATGGCGAAAGCCGGGCCATCACTATTGAGCCAATGGCATAGAAGGCAAGGAAGATGGTCTTTCGCCGGTCGCTGGTCAGGAGCATCGTAAGACAGGCAATCTCAGCCGCAAAGAAAGCAATGTTTGCCATTCCCCTCAAGCGGTTCGTCATCACAACCTCGCGGTAGGCATCGGTCAGGACCTGGCTGAGAAACCACAGTCCGAGCAGCACTAGGAGCCGTATCGTGTAGGGCTTTAGTAGACTCCTACCCCGAGCGAAGAGGAAAAACGGGAGACATGTGATCAGGATGAGTTCTGTAACAAAGAGATCGCCTACGATGTGAATTAGCACACTGCTCAGAAGGCCTAGAATGCAGATCATGCCTTCTGTGATGATCTGCATCACAGGTCGAGGTTGACGCGTTGGCGGCACGAATTTCCGGACAGTAGCCTTAATCATCCCGGATTCCCTCGAACATCAAGGAAGCTTCGATAGATCGTTGCCATACGGTCTCCGTATTGCTCCCAAGTATTTGCTCGTCGTGCTTGTTCGGCTGCTTCGATTCCCATTTTCTCGGCGAGAGATGGATCGCGATATAGACGCTGAATACAATCCGTCAGCGCTTCAACATCGCCGGATGGAAACACAAATCCGTTGACTCCTTCTGAAACCATATCCGCCGCGCCCGCATTGGATGACACGATCACTGGACAGCCGCTCGCCATCGCTTCAAGAGCGACCATCCCAAAACCGTCCTCGAACGAGGGTAAAACGAAGACCGAGGCGCTCTGATAGAGCTCCGGCAATTTGGAATTCGGAACTGGCCCTAAGAACCTGACGTTCTCTAGGCCGAATGAGTCAATAATCGCTTTTACGCCGGGTGAGATCCCTCCGGCCACTATCAGTTCGCTTTTGTCTAGATTCGCCTTTTTGAAGGCCTCGGCCAATACGTGCACCCCTTTACGTATCGTCACCTGTCCTACGAAGAGAACGCGAAACACGCCCTTTGGGGCGAATTGTCTCGATTGAAACCGAAGAAGATTTACCCCGGGCGGCAGAACTGAGAGCTTGCTCCGCGGAACTCCGCGTTTGATGAAGGAGTTCAGTGCAAAATTTGAAAGAACAATTATCCGATCGGCAGTTTCGTATTCCTTCAATTCTCTTTCAACACCACGGGGATGAAATCCTCGTCCGCGCAGACCGAACCTTGCGTGTTCCCTCTCCCCGATTTCAATCTGCTCCTGTATATGCGAGGAGCCTACCTCACAAATGTAAATCGCGCCCAACTTCTTCGCTTGGATGCCTGCTCGAAGGTTGTATCGAGACAAGCCATGAAAAATCTCGCATTCGCTCAACTTCGACGCCACCCACCGATCGTGGAGATCGTGGGACAGATTATGGTAAGCATCCATCACTCCATCAGTGGGCCACACCCACCCGGGCGCCGCCATCGCTGGCGCGACCAGCCACGGAAAGGAACAAATGCAGTGCGCGGGAATACCGGCTCTTCGAGCGAGAATCGATGGATACCCGGTGTAAATCTTCTCGAGAACGCCAACGCGCGCCAATTCCACTGCCAGCGAAAAGAAATGGAATCTGCCGATCGAGGAGAGGCAAACGCGGAAGTCCATCCCTTGACGCGCGGGCGCGTGTCCACTGCTGTTACGCGTCATGGTCTTTCTCAACAGCCGGCTATCACGTTCTATGGTAGTCATGTCTCTAGGCCATCCAGCAGAAAGGGCTAGTTAAACTCGCAGGAATTGTGCAACTTGGACTCCGATGACGGATTCGCTCAATCGCGTCTGCCAGAATTTCAAACTAGACATTCGATAGTGCTCAAGCGCATCCAGATCGCGTGCATACTTCTTCAGCAGCTGAGGGAGCTCCCTCCAGTTTTCAACCTGAATCGCCGGTGCCCCAGCGAGAAACGGCTCCGGTGGAAGAATATTAGTTATAACAAGGCATCCCGCGCGCCATCCCTCATAATGGCGGAAGGTCTCCGCCATTGTGCCGCGGGGAGCCAGACAAATCCGCGAGTTCATCATCTTGCTCGAGTAGGCGTGGAACTCAGGGCACTGCCCTTTTGTTTCTCCTCCCGCGATGTCTGCTGTTTCAATACGCCACTCTGTGTCTTTTCTGAGTCGAAGAAGAACGTCCCAGAGTTGTTTGCGAGCCTGAGTCTTGGAGTCTGTTGTCCAGTATCGATAACTCGTACGGGGAAGGGGAGTGGATAGCTGGCCCGTAAAGAAAGCATCGAGTCGCCGCTCTGCCATCGGGATCTGGGGAAGCTCCTCTTGGCTGTGGTAGCCAAGAGGGATCGCAAGTACCCTTGGGGAGTCGTGGAGTGCTGGGGGCCAACCCTTTGGCACGTGGCGAACGCCATATCGGGAACGAAGATGCAATGCCCAGTCCCGCAAATACTGGAACGTGAGCACAGCCTCGTACTTATTTAGACCAAGCCGAGGATGAAAGCCAAGGAAAGGCTTCATCTGCAGACAGCAGTGAATCACCCCGCGTACATGACGTGCGTAGGTCGGTATCTTACTCCGCTCCTCCTGCCAGAGAACTGCCACGACATCGTTGCCGTATTCAGGTAGCTCATAAGGGTTCTTGGTGAAATAGAAGCGCAGCGCTGTCGCCGGCATCTCACGTTGCACATGCGAAAGAACACTCAGCGGGTATCTCCACTCGGGCACCAAGCGATCATCCCAGACTGCGCCATTTGGAAATTCGACCGGCGGCCCTTCTGCGGACGATCGCCACGAAAAATACCTGTGCACTGATGAAACGGCCGAGGCCGCAGAGTGGGGCTGATTCATCTTTTTCCGATCATAACTGCGGCTGATGTTCGGCCAATTTCGCTCAGATGGGTGTTTACCAGACTCAGTTGGCCATAACCTTCAGGCCATGCCTGCATGCGAGCGGCCAGAGACGCATCACCCATTAATCAGCAGAGCATCAACGAATCTGGATTGGCTCTGTGAAGAAATCCAACCCGAGATCATCTCTACATCCATTCCACGCAAAGTAAACTCTGTAGCCAGCAATACAATTAACAGCCGGGAGATTCTGATATCGGTCACACTTACCCCGTGGCCTGGGAGAATGTCTACTCTGTTGCATCCATCGTATGGCTCGAATTTCTAGGAGAATGCGCTCGTTGCGCTTCGGTAACAGCGGGTTGACGGTTTCCTGCGAAGCAGATCGTATCTCGCTGCGTGAAGGCGTTCATCAGTCGAAACTGATTTCTGGAGTTTGCGGTTTGCATTTCGAATAACTCTCCTGGTGCACCTACTCTGGATCACGTTCTCCGTAATAGTCGTAGTATTTGCCATCGTAGTAGTCTGCGTATTCTGGAGCCGAAAAGTTCACTGCGTTTACTGCAATACCAAGCAAGTGCGCACCCGTACGTTCCAGCAAGTCGATCGAGCGCCGCACCACTTCCTTTTGCGCGGCACCGTAGCGGATGATAAGGATAGTTGCATCCGCGAGACGAGCCAGTATGGAAGCGTCGGTAACAACGAGCACGGGCGGAGTATCGATAACAACAAAATCGTAATCGGCTCTCGCTTGTCCAAGCACATCTTCCATTTGTTTAGAACTGAGCAGTTCCGAGGGTAGGGGCGGTACCGGTCCGGAGGGCAGAAGATGAACGTTCGGAAGATCCGCCCACTCCACGATTGCTTCGTGCAAAGTCGCTTTTCCGGCCAGCACTGACGAAAGCCCCAATCCTTTTCCGATCCTGAACCGCAGATGGAGGGCGGGACGACGAAGATCTGCATCGATCAGCAGGACCTTGGAGCCATTTAGACCAAACGTAATTGCTAACAAGGAGGCGACCGAGCTTTTTCCTTCAGCCGCTCGCGTGCTGGCAATCATGATTACCTTGGGAGGAGCTCCAGGGCTGGAAAGAAGAATTGAGGTGCGCATGCCGCGCACCGCCTCTCCGATCCGAGACCAAACAGAGCTACCCCCTTTCATAGCGTGGTCCTTGAATTCGGCTGGCAATAGCTGTTCCGACCCCACATCGGGAATTGCAGCCAGTACGGGGAGTTGAAGACCCTGCTCGATTTCGGACATGGTCTTGAGGTTGGTATCCATGGCCTCAAACAGTAACGCCAGCGCCAAACCGATGATGAATCCTAATCCTGCGCCCATTGCCATGTTGAATCTTGTGCGCGGGCGACTCGGCCCCGGAGGCGTGTCAGCACTGTCCAGTGTGTGAATCGACGTCGATCGTAGACCGGACAGGATAGTGGCTTCCTGTAACTTCTGCTGCAACCCGTCATAAAGGAGCCTATTGGTCTCGTAGTCTTGCCGAGCCAGTTCATACTCGGCCGATTTTGCGCCTTTGCCGTAGGCGTCTTCCTCCTGCTTGTTCAGCGCCTCTTGGAGTTTGGATTCGTTGTTCTGCGCTGCTTCGAATTCTTTTTGGGAGCGCGCGATCTGTGCTCTTTCTTCGTGTTCGATTTCTCGCCGCAATTCGGCCATTTGCGCTTTAAGCGTCTTCACGCGCGGATAAGATGGACCGTAGGTCTGAGTGAGGGAAGTGATTTCGTCATTTAACTGTTGGAGTTTCTGCTTCGCCGCAGATAGAGCTGGATCGGTGCTGCCCAGTGCGGCATCGATTACGTCCGGCGAAGAGCTTCCGATCTGCTGGAGTTCCGATTCCTTCAATAGTCGATTGACTTGAGCATCTGCATATTGCTTATTGAGCTCTTCTAGGTTGGCTACGACGATGCTGTGGGACGGATCAATTCCATAGACGCCGATGTCTTTTTGGAGTTGAAGGATGCGAGCTTGACTCCGCTCCAAATTTGCTCTCAATCCATTGAGCTTTTGATCCAGCCATGATGAGATTTTCGCTGTGGCCGTGTAGTTTTCTCGAAATGAACGTTCAATATACCGATCGATCAATGCGTTTGCGATGAGGCTCGCCAACTGGGGATTTCCCGACGTCGCGCGGACCTGAATGAGGTCCGTGTGTCCCCGACGAGAGATATCGGTGGCTCCTCGGAACACCGAAATAGCTACGTCACGAACCTCGGGTTTGGACAAGTCCAATGGGAGTCCGTTCGGAAGCTTGATGAAATCCGGGTTGCTTTCCAGATGCAGAGATTTGATTGTTTCCAAGGCTAGGCTGCGACTGCGAAGGATTTCAATTTCTGTGTCCAGTCTTTCACTGGTATCTACGTCAGATCCAATCGCCTGCTGCAAGCGAAACTGTGAGCTTGCGTCTTGCGAATCCACCTCAATCGTGGCCAGCGCCGTGTAGAGCCTAACCGAGAAATGATTGACCACAACGCCGATCAAGATCCCGATCAGGATCGAAACACCTACAATCCAAGCCCGCTTCTTCAAAAATTGCAGAATTCGGGGGAGGTGCTGATTATCCTCGAGCAGATCCATGGGACTTCCGTTGCCCATCTCAAACGCGGTGTTCGCCGGTCCCTGATCGGACCATTGGTTGTTTAGCATTACCAAGTTGCTATCCTTAAAGTTAGTTTGCGGTTAGGCGCGTAAGTGTTGAAATTCTTGAATTTGCCTGATGAGCAAGCGGCGGTTAAACAGTCCGCGGAACTTCCGGAGCTTCGACATCATTCAACGTTCGACAAACGTGCGTTGTACGAATCAAGTAGTGTGTTTGACCATTGCGTCGGGGAGAATTGCTTTGAAAGCGAGTGACTGGCTCGCGACATTTGATCGAGCCGAAAATCTGACATTCCGCTCACCCTAGACATTAGGGTGGCGAGGCTGGAAACCCCGTTGTTGCTGAAGATGAACCCATTGTATCCGGGTTGGACCAGGTGCGGAATTGCGCCAACGTTTTCTGATGCCAGAATCAGTCGCCCAGCAGCAGCAGCCTCGTGGACCACGAGAGCCCAAGGCTCAAATCTGCTCGGCAGAATGAGACACCCAGCGGACGCAAGCACTTCCGGCATTTTTTCTGGTTGGACGAAGCCCTCCATGCGGATACCCTCTTGCTCTTCTAAGCGTGATCGCAATGGCCCAGAGCCGCAACAGATGAGAGGCCACGGATCGGAAATCTGCTTGCGGTACATTCGGTACGCTTCGGCCAACTTGTCAACGCTCTTGTCTGGGACCAGTCGACCGACAAATATAAAACATCTAGGAAGTGGCAGCCCCGCACTGATGCGAGCACTGTGCACAGCCGCAAATCCTGGGTAGTCGCACGAAAAGGATCCACGGAGAATTGAGTCCTGCAAGAAACCCAGCTTGCGAGCGAAGTTCGCTTGTCTTTCTCCGGGGAGCCAGACAACATCCGTAAGTGGCTTGACATAGAAAGGCGAAACAAGCGCACCGAGTCGCTGCTTCAAAGTCCCGCGCCATGGATTATCCATCACCATCACTCGCCAGCATCGCTTCGCGAATTTTCGCGCCATGCGTCGATATGCTGGTATGTGCCACGATGGCATCACCATGATCTCAGGGGCAAATTCCTCCAGTTGTTGCTCTAGAGGATAGAGATCTCTTTGCGAACGCCACGTCAGCCGATTAGGGATCCAGGCAAATTGGCGTTCCTCGAAGGGCGCATCCTTGACTGGCCATTCATGGGAGACAAAGAGTGACACTCCATCACGTGCTGCGAGGTCTTTCAGACACGCGTTCATGTACCCAGACAACCCAGTCCAAAGAAATGCAATCCTCACGCGGGGCTCTTCCTTGCTGGCAACCGCATTAAGCCTTTTAGAAGTCCTTCTGCACGATATAGAAAGCGCAATATCTCATCCGTTGTTCCCCAGTCATGCCCTCTTAGCTGCCTGAAAATCCTTCGACAGTCTTGTTGGTACTGCTCATTTAACCTGCCTGAACCGGAGATAGAGGCCTCGTGGATACGAAAACCCGCTAGATCAGCGCGGACGTACCCAATCTTTGCGCCTTGATTGGCGATGTGCACGAACAATTCTCCGTCCCAGCATGTCCGGTTGTTGAGGTTAAACCCCGGCGACCGTTTAAAAGCCTCGGCTCGAAAAAACGTCGACTGTTGAAGCCATTGCGTACCCCCATAGAAGTAATGAGGCACTGAGAAATCTCTTGCACTGTAGTGGCGTATCGGCTGGCCTTGGCTATCGATCTTGTATCCGTCACCCATGACCATATCGCAGTCAGGGTGCTCCTCAAAAAATCGCGAGACGCGGTTTAATGAACCAGGATAAAGGAGATCGTCGGCATTGAGAAAACCGTAGATGTCGCCTGTGGCAAGGGCGAATCCCTTGTTGAGTCCGTCGGCCGCCCCGCTATCAGGCTCGAAGATGGCGTGCGCAATCCTCTTACCATAACTGCTAACGAGTTCTCGGCTTCCGTCGATCGAACCCGGGTCAACGACTATGTATTCCAGATTGGAATAGCCCTGGGACAGGACAGAATCCATCGCCTCCTGCAGATAGTCCCGTTGATTGAACGAGAGCGTGACGATGCTGATCTTCGCCGGGTCCGTTCTAGGGGTAGCTTTGTTTTGAAGGACAGGGTGCACTGCAATTCCTCGTTCGTTTTAGGGATGGTAGGTATAGAACAGCTGAGGCGAGATGGCAAGAGCGAACGAAACGGCGTTCTTGAGAATAGCCTTCAAAGGACTCGGCGACACATAAATGATGTCGTCTTCTTGCACGATCGGATCCGACACCCGCGAGGTCAGCACTGCCTTCACGTCGATCTGCTCCACTACCTTGGTTCCGTCTGGTTGAGCTCGCACCAAATAGGTCTTGCTGTAGGAGGCGTTCGGAGTGACGCCGCCCGCTAGTGCCATCAGCTCTGACAAGGTGATCCTAGGTGAACCACAGAGCGAGTATGCTCCGGGCTTGCTAACGTTTCCGCCTACGTAGGCGATGCCACAGGCACGAACCAACACGCGATCGCCGGGCGACACTGCTCGATCGAAGTTCTCTGTGTTATGCATCGTCGGATCCCATGACACGTAATCCTTCTTTCCAGCGTCTCGATCATTGGTGATTTCGATAATTCGACCCGTGTTACTCGTCAATCCTCCTGCGATGGCCAGCAAATCTGAGAGTTGGTGCTTGCCGGGCGGTGGATAGACTCCAGGGCTGTGCACCTCACCCAGCACGGTAATACCGGTACTTGAGGAGTCAACAGTGACCGTAATCTCTGGCTCGAGCATGAGATTGTGGTCTTTCAATTCCTTTGCCAGCATTCGCGCTGCGGATGCACTGTTCAGCCCACCAATATGGAACGAGCCCAGGATTGGGTAAGGGACGTCGCCCGTTTCAGAAACACGCGTGACCAGCGAAAAATCAGGCGCATCAAAGACATTGATGTGCACGACTTCGCCCGGCGCGATAGGACTGTCGGAGAGTCCTCCGATCGAGGCAACAGATGAAGCGGATGCACCGGCAGACGATGCACCGCCGCCCTGTGCGAGGGGGATGAGAGCCGGGCGCTGCTCCTGTGCAACAACAAGATTTGGTCGCATCAGCAGAAGCGAAGCAAGTAGTAGTATGAGTTTTCTGAACGTCATTTTCTTTCTTCGAGTATCGAGGAGCCGAATTTCAGCTCTGCGCTCGTCGCTTGGGAACGAAAGCGCGTTTGTCTCCGCACGCCATTGGAGAAATGGCCATTTCCGTAAAGTTCGATCCATATAGCAGCTACCCATCCACGCTATTTAGTTGGCAAACCGTTGAATCAGAAGGCTTGGCACCTAAACGCTATGTACAATTTTGTGAAGCCGGTCGGCACTGACTTGAGGCAGAGCACATTTACTAACTGCATCAAGGGATACGCCCAAACTCCCGGCATGATCTGGACTTTGAGTCCCCGAGATGTCGATTCAAACCAAGATCCACATTTGCGCGATGCCCTTCGTAAAAACAATGGACATAAACTGCAATCGGTGCCAATTCGCTTTTAACGAGGTAGTTGAAATGTGGTACCGCTCTACTGAATAAAGCATTAATCAAACAAAGCTTCGCCATCCTCACTTGGATGGAGGCATTCCACATATCTGAGGAACTACCAGGAGAGCAACATGTTAGAGTGATGCTTCATGGGTAGATGAAAGATGCTTCCACCCGAATGACGAACTCCCCGCGGCACATACGTTGGCTCGCTCCTTAAGTATACTGACAATCGCCGCTGATCTGGGCCGCTGGAACTCAAGAACAAGTCGGCCACGGAAGACTCGGAGAAGGCTGACATTGCTTTTGAGTTGCAGCTTCAGTACTTCTGACCCTCAAGTTCTGCTTTTTCCCTGCAAGTGATTACGCTGAGCGGTATTATCTTTCCGTGCCTTGCTGACAATTGGTCCCCTCGGTCGCCCCTTTCGGAGGTTTGGACATGAGAATTGGTCGGAAAGCACTCCTCTGCTCTTCGCTGTCTCTCGCAGCCAACGGTCTATTTCTTGCTCAAAGACAAACTGCTGAGAACTCCCCACGTCCAGGCTTTCCGGTGATCCAGGCCTCCGGAGACGCGCCGTTGGTCCCTTCGCAAATTGCTGCGCCTGTCGATGAAGCGAGACTTGCGCGGTTGCATGGGAACACACATCCCAACGCGAGAGCAGAATTTGACAAGGGCCGCGATGACGGTCAGCTGCCGATGGAACGCATGATCCTGGTGCTGAAACGGGGTTCGAAGCAGGACGCGGCGCTCAAAGCTTTTATGGCCCGGCAATTGGACCCCACCTCTCCTGACTTTCACCATTGGCTTGGGCCGGAGGAATCTGGCAGGATTTATGGTCCATCGGAGAACGACATTTCGGCCGTCGGCAATTGGCTCCAGAATCACGCTTCTCCATCGAAGTGTCGAATGGCCTCACCTTTATAGAGTTCTCAGGCACCGCCAGGTTGGTCGAAGACACATTTCATACCGAGATTCACCGTTACAGCGTCGGGGGAGAGGAGCATATCGCCAACAACTCCGATCCGAGCATTTCTGAGGCGCTCAGTTCATCTCAGTGAAGTTGATGAATGGACAGCGTGGAGGTATCAAGGGTTTCGGTAAGAAACCAGTATCCGTTCTTGAGCGATCAGCAAGCATTTCTGCCATCGCTTCATTAGGCTCCGCCGACACAGGATACTAATCGGTGAGCGAACTAAATCCGCCATTAAACTGCAACATTCTGGTGCCTGTTTTGGTGCCTGTTCGTTTTCGGATCAAGTGCAGCTGGTTGCAGCCGAGTGCAACAAGCAAGATTCTATGAAACCACTATGGATGTTTAAGTTAGCAGAATTCTGCATTCAAGTGCTGTCTGGTGCAGCCCTGTGTAAAAATGGCCTATACCAGACTTAAAATCCGCAGGCCGCAAGGCCGTGGGGGTTCAAGTCCCCCTCCGGGCACCAAACAACATTACCCAAAGATAGTTTCTCGATCGCCGCGCCTCCGGTGCGCCTGGGCCTTTTCTCCAGTTCTTCGTCCCACTTCGGTAATCTCTGCCAGTGTCGCGAGCGTAACGCGTTTTGGAGCGCAGTCGTGGTATTGCAAGTTTCTTCCTCGACTCTATGATCGGAATCTCTTGGGGAGGAAGGCATAATGAATGATTTCATAAACGGCTTGTGCCTTAAAGTACGTAGCTTTGGGGTACGCGAAGAAGGTCAGGATCTTGTGGAATATTCCTTGGTTTTTGCCATGATAGCGTTTGGAGCAATTACTGGCATGGGATATTTGGCGAGCGGCATTAACACTGAATTTTCGAACGTCGCCCAGGTGCTCACTACCGCCACTAGCTAGTCTGGAACACTTGGGATCCTCTCAGCGGTTGAATTACGAGAACTAAGGCTCATTCCCACCAAAAGCTACCGGGAGCGATAGAATCCTTGGCCTGCGGCCCATCAAAGTTCTTAATCTTTCCAGGAAGGCCGGAAAGGCAGAGATCCAGTCTGTATTTTCCCGTGTCCCGCAAGACCGTAGGCGTACAAATCGTCTCGGCTACGATTTTCTACACGGATGTGCAAAGTCGACAAGCCGCGGTTGAGACCAGTGTCACCAGATGGAAAACTGGCAATCTGCTTCTAGGGTGTTGTGGTCGCCATGCCGTTCGGAATTAGCCTCACAGTCGTCAGTTGGTACGCAATCGCCTGGAAGATCCCGTTCAACGAATAGTCGGGGAGTCCGGTGGCCTGGCATGCCGGATCACCGCCCGTCATGTAGTAATCGGAATAAAAATTCTGCGGGCTTGATGCCATCAACTTCATAGCTGTGCACGGGCTGATATTTGGGTGAGCCCCTTGACCAACATCGCTTCCGCAATTACTCAAATTGGAGGTAGTTGGCGACCCATAAGCGATTGTGTACACCTTAGTCGGATTGCCTGGATAGGTTGCCGCATACTTTGCGGCGTCGACGCCCTGCCCGCATTCTCCGATCCATGACGGATAAGTCCCGGAGTTCGTGGCCCAGGTCGTGCTGCTATTTGAGTTCGATGAGTTCGCCATATTGCTTTGCTGGGCTGTTGCATTTCCATCACTCAGCAGGATAATCACATTTTGTGTGCCGGCATTGACGTTTTGCTCTGCTAGCAAAGCGGACTGCGCGGCATAAATAGCTCCCGCATAATAAGTATTCTCACTGCTGGTTTGTATTCCGCTGCAACCGCTGCTGCTGTGGTGTCTCCCGCCAGTGCCCGTTCCTACGCCTAGCGCATTTGATAGAGATGAGCTCTTGCTCAAGGAAGTGGTGCTGTTTGAGCTGCGATAATCCGTCGAAAAGCCCGTTATTTGATAGGTCACATTTGTCGTAACCTTGCTTGTCCCCGATCCAGTTGAGAAAACCGTATTTGAAAGACTCTTCGCCGAGTTCGACGGAAACGTATAAGGTTCCGCGGTTGGATTTGACGTACTGCTGCAATCGGTGTCCATTGAAACATCGCTTGCGTCGATATTCGGGAACGTAAACAGACTCACATGATCCACGGACGGCGACAAGTTCAATAGGAGTTGTTGAATGCCTTTGGTTGCACATGACAACTGCGTCTGGTTGGTCCCGCAACTGCTATCCGGATAATCCATCGAGGGCGTAGTGTCCAGGATGATCGCAACATTGTAGGGAGTATTGGTGCCACCCATTGCCGCAGTCGAAACAGTGCTGATTTTCACCGTTTTCATTCCCACCATTCCCATAAAAAACGTTGAAACTGTAGCGGACTGCTGCACTTGAAGAGCGTTCCCGCTCGCACTATTGACGCATGGCAGACCCTGGGTTTTGAGTGCGCTTACGCAAATGGGGGTGACGATGGGCGTAGAGGCTGAATAGGTAGCAGAAGCGTTCAGCTTACCTGAACCTGCGCTGTATGCGATCGCCGATCCCGTGTAATCGCCATCCGGCATCACTCGAGCTCCAGCCAACGCCGCAGCATCTGTCGCGGACTGCAACTGTCGATGAACCAGCATGATTCGACTACCGTCTAACACCAGTCCACTTACACCTAGAATGACAAACATCATAAAGGCCACCCAAGGAATGACCTGGCCCGCGTCTTCGCCGAAGATTTCAAATCGCATTGCACTGCCTGTCGGTTTCATCTCTTACTCTTTTCTCTCTCGTACCAGAATGACGGCAAAACATCACTGCGTCAGCTCTGATGACTGTGCTTGGAGCGTCAGCGCCACCGGTCTGTATCCGAAAAAATTCATAGTGTAGGGATACGAGGCCGTCACTTGGGTCGTTGAACCGGCCACCATATTCGCCTCCCCAGCAGCACACGTCCAACTTCCTTGTTTGAGATTCGAGTACGGAGTCGAATTCAGCGAAACACTGAGCGTAATCTTCGATGGATCCAGAACAGGCGCTGCCGCCACAATGGCTGCGGAAGCAGTGGCACACGGGTCCGGAGTTGTGCCATCCGAGTTCGTGGCCCGGCTCACGGCCAGAGTACGGGCACCGATATCCACTGCATTGCTAAGCTGGAAGTAGGTAAAAAAACCGAATCCGAACGAGAACATCCCGCCGATTAACCCCAGCATTAGAGGAGCGATTAAAGCAAACTCGACCAACGCCCCGCCGTCCTGTGTGGAATTCAGAGCATTCCGAAACCGATTGATAAAGGTTCTCTTCTGTTGAGTTGGAATGGGTAGATTCTGAAAATCAGTCCGTATGGATGAGAACAAGTTTTTGAAGAACATTTGACTGGGCCCCTTGTATTGATTGCATGTGCACTTGCTATCTCGCTATAAGAAGGCCCAATCCAAACCGCACCTTCATACTTTCGAGATCCAAGTGCAATCGAAGTGTAAGATGTCATTCAATCAAGGGGAATAACTAAAACGTGCTATAAGTGCTTATATATCAATTAAATACAGTGTACTTTGTGTGATGCAAATCACACACTGACAGTTAATCCAGATTACTGTGTAGATACCATGATCCTACTTTGTTACCTACTGTGTGGTTCCACAGATCATTCCTGAAAATTGCGTACTTCACTTGATAGATGCCGGATATCGAAGATCCCAGTTTTCGCCGACTTACTGGTGCGAGCGCATTCGCCATATCACTTCGCGCAGCAGATGAACGCGTGCCAGTGGGCGCGCTGACGAGAATATGGTCCGCTAGGATAAAAATTTCACTGACAAAGCTAAGTGAGAATTTGCATCTTGATTTGCCACAAAGCGGTCCACTTCAGAGTTGCACTGAACAGTTCAAGTGTGCAACCTACACATCAAATAGCGTCCACGCTCACCGATTGATTGGAATGGCTTGTGTCGATCTAGTTCGCAGCGAATGCACATGCCCCTGCCCTTCATGCGAGGCCAGAGCATAAAACTGCTGAAGCGGGCCGCGTTGCCCGTTGCAGTGCGCAAACAATTGCAGTCCCAGAGACGTTGGCGCGATCAATACTTCGTTCGCGGCTAGCATGGCCGAGGACCCGGCTCCCTGCTTCTCCATCAATCCAAGTTCGCATAGCCGTTGCAAATCACGTTCCACCTGCTGTCCACGCGATCCCGTTGTTACTGTGAGCTCATCGATCTTGCATGCTAGGGGCTTTGCGAAGACCACGCCGGACTCCGCAAGGACCTTTGTCGCCCGCGTACATATCACCACAAGCAAACGAACCGGAAAAGTCGTCAGTTGCGAAAATAATCCAACGAGAGCCCTGCTTAGTTCATCTTTTCCATGTGCTGTACAAGACGTGGCCAGCAGTCCACCCCAGAAGTGCTTCAGCCAACCTTCTTCCGTACAGGATCCATCTTCAAGAATACGTACCACTAGGTTAGTCTCAGCGTGCAACCCTTCGGTTGCCACTTCCTGCGCCACCAGGCTATGCGCTTTAAGCACGATGTCCACCGCAACCGCAACTTTGTGGTTGCTCAATCTTCCTCTGAGCAGCTGGCCGATCTCTTCTGCCCCCCCCGGGCAAATCTGGCTAAGAAACGAGATCGCTTCGTTCGATCGCACCAGGCTTAGCATGTCTGCAGGTTTCCAGTCTTCTATAAGGTTTGACCGCAACATTTCCCATTGGCTGGACGCCGGGTCATTCTTAGGAAGCACAAATGCCAGGCCAACTCCGTCTTTCCCGCTGCGGGCGACCTTGGCCAGCATGTCTAGACGCCGATCGGCATTCATTTCCAGCGGCCCCTCCCGCTGCAGAGTTAGAGTAACCAAAGTGCCGCGCTGCCAGCGTTCTTTGGTAATGACGTAAACGCCCGAGGGGCTAATGTCCCGCACCGATTCCTGCACCAGGCTGGTGCCGTTCCATCGGTATGCGGCAAACTGTTCGACTGACCTTCGTTCGATTCGATCAACTTCGGGCTCTAGAAAACCTTCCAGCCAGCCTTTGCGTCTTGCCATAGTGCCTCCGCATCGCTCCCAGACATAGATATTTTGCTTGATTCTATAGAGATATGGACGAATTGAAGACTCTCGGTTATTGGCTGGTAGATTCGGAAGTACTGTTTCAGACTGGCTGGGGCAGCAAGAGACTATGTCTTTGGAGGGTGATATTCAACTTTGCGGACCAACAGAGATTCGTCTGAAGAATCACCCTCCAAGTATCAGCGGCCTTTGAATGGAACACAAACTCGGGCTCGTGAGCGCGTATTTTCAAACAAGAACTAACCACGTCGCTGAGCCGGGACGATCCAGTTCTCTAGCAGACTCGCTGTTGCTACATCCGCTGCCTCATCGACCAACGTGTCCGCCGCGCGCATGCAAGCTGGATATGTCCGAGAGCAGGCGCTCAGAGGCGCCGAAATGTCTCAACTGGCTCATGATCACTGTCTGACGGACTATTGAGCTGAGCTTTCTGCCACTCTACAAGTTCAGTTCTCGATGGCATACCTACTTCTCTCTCCTGGCGTCAGATGAACTGCGACCCTGGAAGATTTCGGACCAATCGGATGGAGTTGCGTCCCCCAAAAAACACCAAAGTCTAACGCCATCAACCCCCTAACAGGTACATCCGTTATCCGCTTTTTACCGTTTCCAATTGAATGCGAAACAAACCACGTGATATCTCCTAATCAGCAGACAAACACAATCGCAGAACCGGTGTGTTCCGTCGTTGAACCGAGCCAAACAAAGGGGTGCGTATGGACCGCAGCAAGTTCACCATTTCAGTCGTCCCTGACTCCAACAACCGGCCATCGAATGGTCCACGCATTGTCCCCGACAAAAGTGCGGAATGGGATGCCAAGTGGCTTCGGCCTAATCTCTTTGCTGCGCCCCCAACCCCGCAGCCGAAAGAAATCGAGCCCGTAGTGCATGCTGAGGCCGAGCAGCGTGAATCGGATCCCCTTGCAGTGCGATTTCTTCGCTGGTTGTTTCCTGAGGTCAATCAGCGCCGTGCCAAGCGCTTTGAGGCCCCTAACCTCGTTGCATACTACTGGACCGGTGGCGCGCCATACTCTTACCACGTAGGCGATATCAGTGCGACCGGCCTGTTTCTGCTCACGAAAGAACGCTGGGCTCCCGGCACCCTCATCCAGATGACGCTCCAGAAGCAAGACGGCCGGACGAATGATTCCGACAGTTCCATCTGCGTTCTTTCTGAAGTTGTCCGCTGGGGACAGAATGGAGCTGGATTCAACTTCGTTCTTTCCGACTACGAGGACGTCCTCAACTACGGGATGACACCGATGGAGTCGCTGGATAGAAAATCCATCGAGCGCTTCCTTCATAAAATCGGCGTGCCTGCCACTCAATAGTCGAAAACCGAGTATTTGTTTTGTGCTTATTTTCCCCGCTCGTCGTAGCCAAGGAACATAACAATCAAAGGCACCTGTAGGGGATTTGGTTCCTTTTCAGTTGCGTGCACAGAACGACTGTCTTATCCAGCGCATTGCATTCTTCATTCCAGCGAGCACCACCCGGGCACTCCGGTCACTGAACTGATTCGACGTCATCGGCATTAAACTAAAAAGCGACCTCAAGGGGTCGCCAGCATTTGATCAGATCTAGTTTAATGGTGCGCCCGGAGAGATTCGAACTCCCGACCTACTGATTCGTAGTCCCTTTAGAGCCACTTTGCGTGAGGATGCACCGGGGCGCAATGGTCTGCATAACAGCCTTTATTAGAGAGACATAAATGGTAGTCTTCGCAAACGCAGCGCTGCACGGGGCTGCACTGAAATCCAGATCAAACATGCACCAAAACAGGCACTCGACTCTATACACAGCGGTGTGTACCACACCCCGTGTTGGAAGTACACAGGTGATGTTTGCCCCAAACGAATCAGGGACACAATGCGGCTCTGCGCACCACGAGACTGGATGTGAACATCGCCAGGAATTGATTGAAGAGAGTTTCCGAATGGCGTCGCCCTACCCTCTGGATTCCTCTCGATCCGCAGGCAGGCCAGACCTATGTCGCTGTTTCTGCCCGCAGGGCGGAACAAGATCCCGATGCACTACGGCTTGTTCAGTTCCACTGCTTTGTAGTGTGCATACGCAGCGATGTTCGCGTCGTCATATTCCGTCGCTCGAACTAGTTCGGAGATGGCATTTGGATGTGGTCGATCACAACAACCGATACGGGTGCTTTGGTGTTTTTTAACTGTAAGCCAAGCTGCTCCTGGATGGCAGTCTCAACAGGAGGCCACATAGATTCCTCGTCGGTGCCCATGTCCGAAAGCGATCCGTGGAATTGAAGCTTGAAATCGAATGTGCCGACAATCCCTGACTGGTCAATAACAGTCTTGCGCAAATAAAACTGAAGTGTTTTACTCAGATCCGCTATTGTCGCTCCATGCGCAATGAGAGCAATCCCCTTCGGATCCGGATCAGACTCGATTCCGGTATTTGGGCCTACGGGCGATCCCTTCTCTAACTTGGGGCCCCGCTTGGCAATGGTCAGAGTAAAGGCAGGTGCCTCCCTCGTTTCCAAGTGCGCCTTTAACCCGAACCTGTCTACTAGAAGTGCTCGGATCATGTGCTCTTTCTCAAGCTTTGCTCGGTCGTCGCTTAGCCTTGCGAGCCGATCGTTGGTGATGCTATCCGATCTGGCCTGCACGTCAAATCGAATGTCGTTAGATCGCGTGGCTTGCACCCACTCCGGTCCACCCAAGACTTGTGTGCGGTAGTCAAGGCCATACGCCAATCCGACGAGCTGCGCCGCCCACACGCCAGTCGCAGTCAGCTGGCTGCTATGTAATGGACTCTGGAGGCCATTTCCGTGAGGGCCCGGCAGACATTCTTTGACCGAAGTTACGTCAAAGGTGAGCGTCGGTGCATAAGGCACCGACGCCGCTTGGGGTGGTATTGCCGGGGCAGCAGAGAGCATAACGAGGGCCGTGGGCACCAGCAGAAGCGTTCTGATGGACAATGGGACCTTTTGCATAACTTTTGCAACCAAGCTCGATTAGTTGTTCACGATTATGCCGCAGCCCTTGCCATACGGCCAATCAGTGCACGCGCAACCATCGTCACAACCCCCAGGCAGCTGGCAGGTTGCACGGCATGGGCTATTGGGTATCGCGGGTGCATGTACCTGACTCCATGCCTCCCAAGAGGCACCGGCGGACAAAACCAAAGTCTATAACTCCGATCCTGAACTCAGTTAAATTCACGGCTGGACAATAACGCCGCATGCGATTCGCCCCCCGGCATTGCCCGTCGGGTCAGTCATCATATCGTCAGGCTTCTCGTGAATGATGATGGCCGTGCCGCCGTTGGCGAAGACGGAGTTCGGCGCGGCCGGGTCGAGAGACACGTCATTGTTCCAGAAACTCGTGGACACCGTGCCGTCGGCTTGAACTGTCAGGTTCTGATGCATGTCGCCGTTGTGGTGGCCATCAGGATTGTTGTATCCGTGCTTCTTTCCAGCAGGGTTGAAATGTCCGCCGGCTGTCTTGAAGTCGGGCGTATCGCACTTGGCATTCTGGTGGATGTGGATGGCGTGTTCGCCCGGAGGTAAATTCTTCAGATCGACCTTCACTTCGACTCCGGCGTTGCCCTGATTGAGCACAACCTCCCCGGCATCTTTGCCGTCGTTGGTCTTGATCGCGACCTTGACGGATTTGGGTGGAGCCGCAATCGCGGACAGCTTCCCGGGTTTCACCGGCGATTGGGATGCAGCGGCGCTTGAGGCCAGCGGCAGGGTGGCCACTGCCGCCAACAATGCTGAAGCCAGAAGCAACTTAGAATATGTCTTCATGCGTTATCCTCGCACGCACAAGGATATACCTCCCTGCCTGTAAGGTTCAGTCCAAACCGCCCACTTGCCGGCATCAACTGACGCAGATGATGGTCGAGGTACTGATACATCAGCACAGCCCATTCCAGTGGAGTTAGCGGGCCGAAAAAGAAGTGCGGATGCTTCGTGCATATCCTGGGCCACCCGAACGCCAACAGTTAAATGGTCCTACCCGCACGGAGAACAATCCGTTTGCGATATGGACGGGCCTCGAGCCGCGCGCTGGACTGGCCTGCCGTCAGGCGGCGACTGCTTCGGTCTCATCAGTCGCGAAGGGTGCGCAACAATATCCTGCTGCTGATGCGGTTTGAGCCCGATATGAGAATGCACCGCTTCTGCGCCTGACAGCGCTCGAACGCTGATGGCTGCTCCAGCGTTATTGCCAGAATTGTTCACGATGACCGTGAACTCGTCGTCTTGCCGTCTTCGATGAAGATGGGAGCGACCTGGGGAAGCATCTCCATGGGCGTAGCGATGGTGCCGGGAGCAGCATTTGGTTGACCGATCGGAGTGGCCGGAAACCATTGAGAGGTTCGTTGAGTTTGCTGTTGCGCCGTCAAAGCAGATGAGAGAAGAGTGATGGTGAATGCGACCTTCCGACCAGACAGCATACACTCTTACACAACGGGAAATTGTGTTGAAGAAGTACTGCTTTAAATTGCTGGACTGCGCCGGAGAACGAGGTGAGATGTGGGGGAAAGGCTCGTCCAAAGTTGAACTCCGAAACTTTGGCAGAATCGATGAGCGGTGTCAAGAGAAAGAATGTGAAGGAGTTGTGGGTGACTTTTAGGATTGCGGAAGGTACCATTCCCCGCTCATCGCGACGAACTTATGAATTCTATTGCCGCTGGTGATTACTAACAGTCTCGCTCCGAGTGATTCCCATAGCAATGCAGCCAGCCGAACGATAGAAGCGCGTTTCGTTCAGGAGGCAATGCGGTTCGGGTAATCCATCCGAGCAAATCTCTGAAGCTCAGATACAGGAATCATCGTTCGAGTTCCGATCTTTCGGAACGGTAGTTGTTTGCGTGCCAGCAAGTAATCGATCGCTCGGATGCTGAGCGAGACGATTGCCGCAGCCTCTCTGCGGCTGACGAGAAGTTTCGCATCGAGCGGAACGCTCACCGTCCGCGGTGGTTTGCGTCTTTGATCGTTCGCGTTGCGCTTCGGCTTGCTGCGGTGACGATCGTGCTGGACCGCCGGGGGCCTCGAGATTTCAGTTCGCTTGGAGTTGCGAGGCGGGACGCTTTCGAAAGACAGTTGTGAAGCCGAGTTCGACGAATCCTCCGCTGACACGAGGAAGGGGAACGTGAGTTGGCCGGCATCAGTCGCCTGCATACGGCGGGTTGAGGAAGAAGAAGGACGCAAAGAGCACCTCGGCGTTCTTACATGGTTGACAGTAGCGTAGGCACAGACCTACAGTCAAGTTGTAAGTTTACACGATACGAAAGAGGATCGATGGCTGAGAAGTCGGCATGGCCCCAACAGCCCGTGATCTCCATCCGCATCTCGGAAGCGCTGCGGGCGCGCTTGGAATCTCTCAAGGAGATCCTGACACGGAGAACCGGAGAAACCGTTTCGACTTCGGAAGCCGCCAAACAACTTCTCGAATCGGCGCGAGAGGACCGGCTTGAAGTAGCAGAACTGCTGGCCGATGGAACAAACGCGCTCGCCACAGCTCGCCGCAAGGGCGAAGCCGGACAGAGCCTCTCGAGAGCCGAATGGATCGTTCTTGCTTACTACATCCAACTGGGAGTTGAGAGTCACATCGGTGGCCGCATTTCGCAGGGGACGATGAAAGGGATTCTAGAGGCCTTTTTTGCGGCATACAGAATGCGGCGAGGAAAGAAGCCGAGCCGAGATACCCGCTACCTCTCGAACCTGCCCGTCCTGGACAAACAGGGCAAGCCGGTTCACGGAAGCGAGGCGGAAGGGATCGATGTTCCGACCGCCATCGAGCGGCTGATTCGGGCTATGAAGTTGCCGGATGTGGATGAGGTCTGGCCGCAGTTCGCGGCACGGAATCTTTATGAGTTTCTGGAGGAGGAATCCTTCGGGATCGAGGCGATGAATCAGGCTCTGAAACCGCACTGGCCGATACTCTGGCGAGCGGCGGCCCGAGGGCATTATCTGGTTCGTGGTTACCCGGTCCGGGAACCCTCTCGCGCCACGACTTCCGAGCACCCGTGGGGCCCGGCCATCTCGTCCGTGTTCGAGGGCGGCTTTGTTTTGTCTTTTGCCACGGGAAGCGAACGGGATTTGTCCGTGCTGGTGAGCCTGCCTCAAGGCCGGCAAGCGATGTACGAGATCGCGCCCTGGCCGGTCATCACGGAGTTCCGGTCGATGCTGGAGAACTGGGACACGAGCACACCGAATTCGTTATGGCAGGGCCGCTGGTTCTTCGGATACACAGCGATGGAAACAACGGTGCCACCCGTATGGGTTCGCTGTCAGGGATCGGTCTCGTTCGGGTTTACGGCTGAGGAATGGGCTTCGCTTCAGGAAGCATTTCATCGCGCCTGGGAGATGCCGCAGCTGCAGCGTATCTCCGGTGAGCTGCTGCTTGAGTACGGCGAGATTTAAGAACGGCGCTGCTGTCGCAGCGGGAGTAAGTGGACACATCACCCCCAACTGGGTAACTGCAGAGCGCCTTGGAGCGCCGTGACGTTTACAAATGTCAACTTCCACTGCGACAGCAACTTGAGTTTTTCGGCGCTAGCGGATGCCTGCGCGCGTTTACGAACGTAAGCGAGGAAGCGCCGCAGAGCGCCCGCGGCGTAAACACATTGAAGCGAAAGAGGTTCGCGTAAGTTCGATTGGACGGCCAAATTCTGCACGTCAGCAAGGGGGATTCTCCCATGAATACCTTCGCGACGACGACTGAGCAAGCGAAGAAGCCGTCATCGAGCGACGAGAACAAGCCAGGCTTTCGCACCAAAACCATCTCAATGAGGCTCACTCCCGGTGAGCTCGCCGAGGTGGAATCGGCTGCCCAACGAGCAGGTAAGCAGCCCTCGGAATGGTTGCGAGAGACGTCGTTGACTGCCGCGAGAGAGCGGCCTTCCGACCCGATTGAATTGCTTCTCGCGGAGGTTTGGGCGGTGCGTCACACGCTGCTGAGCCTGTTCCATGCGGGTGCTCAAGCCACGGCTGAAGGCAAGCCATTGCTACCTGAATCGGTCCTCAAAATCCGTGAAAGCGCTGACCGAAAGAAGCTCGAACAGGCTCGCAGGATGCTCGCTGATTTCTTCGGCCAACGGACCGAAGGAGGCCACCAAGAGCGATGAATCATAGGCGGGTTCTTCTGATCTGCGTCCGGCTCCTCGGGTTTGCCGCGATTGCCCAGGCGGTAGCGGCCTGGATCTTTTTGCGCTCGATGTCCATGCCTATCGAACGCCATTACCTTTCCGCATATTTCTGGAGTTCGCTTCCGCTCATCAGCCCATCGACCATCGAAGTCCGGTTGATTTGGAAGACCGGACGGCACCGGAAGCAGGCGCTCGCCACGGACAGCGATGTTGATTCGGTCGACGGAACCGGTATGGCGCTGTCGCAGTCGGCCCGCGACTCCGGCTGGAAGGCGCTAATTGAAGGCCCACCGCAGCAGATTCCATCCGACTTACTTAGCCAGGATTTGGCCAGTTTGGCTTTCCAAGGCCAGAGCCTTTGGGATCTCCTCGTTCTGCCGGAATTGTCCGCACTCGCGGCGCTGGTCGCCGCGAGTGGTAGCTGGTATCTGCTCATAGGGTTCTTTCGAGCGCTGCCATCCGAGATCGCATGGCGCCGGCGACTCTTTAACCTTCAGGAGTCGTCGGCGAGGTTCTTCGAGGAGCGTGCGGCGCTGACCCGAACCGCCCACTCTTGGTTCAAAACGTTGCACAGGAGCGCAGTGCAGCGAATGGAAATGCAGGACGCTGCACCGCGCACGACAGTCGCCGTGATGGCGCCCGTGCCGAAGCCCGCATGCTTCGCACTTCCACTCTTCGGCGTCTACAACGGAAACGGCCGTGGCTATCTCTGGAACGAAAAGGACGCGATCGAGTGAAGAGAACCAGAACCCGGTGATTACCGGCCTCTTGAGGAACACTCCCCATGCTCACCATTTCGAAGCCGCTATCAGCCAGCCAGGCGCGGACTTACCACAAAGAGGAATTCGCCTCACGCCAGCAGAACTACTGGAGCCACGATCAACGCGTATTCAGCGAATGGCAGGGCAGGCTCGGCGACCAATGGAATCTCAACGGTCCGGTTCACGACGAGCATTTCGCGCGACTTGCCGAGGGCCAACATCCTCAGACGGGAGAACAACTCGTCCGGCATCAGGTTTCGCGGACGTACGAGGGCAAGAACGGCAAGGAAGTCATCAGCGTGGAGCACCGGGCCGGATGGGATGCCACGTTCTCTGCACCGAAATCGGTATCCATTACAGCTCTTGTAGGCGGCGACGACCGGATTCGAATGGCACACCGGGAGAGTGTGCGCGCGGCGCTTGCAGAACTGGAGCGATACACGCAAGCGCGCATCGGAAACGTACATGCCCCGGAGACAACCGGAAAGCTGGCTGCAGCCACATTCGAGCATGACGCCGCCCGGCCAGTGGACGGATACGCGGCTCCGCAGTTGCACACACACGCTGTCGTCTTCAATGTGACGGAGTGTGATAACGGCCAGACGCGTGCCCTGCAGCCGCACGAGTTTTTTGTTTCGCAGCGGTATGTGACAGCCGTGTACCGTTCGGATCTTGCACTTCGTCTCGAAAAGCTGGGCTATGAACTCGAGCGCGGCAAACATGGACAGCCGGAGATCAAGGGATACACGAAGGAATATCTGGAGGCATCCAGTCCGCGCCGGGAACAGATCAAAGATCATCTGCGCGCGCAAGGAATTGATGGAGCCGCGGCGGCTCAGATCGCGGCGCATCATACGCGGGACCGCAAAGAGCTGATATCGCAGGAGGAAGTGTTGCGGCGGCACCGGGAACTCGCGGCACAGCATGGCAACCAGGCTGATCGAGTGGTCGCTCAGGCGCGAGCACACGGTCAATACCAGACCCGAGAGCCGGAAATCAGCGCACAACGGGCGGTGACGTGGGCACGAGATCATGTTTTCGAGAGATCGGCGGTCATCGACCGACGCGCGATTCTCGAATCAGCGCTGGCACGCGGGATGGGAGAGACGACTTACGCCAGCACCCGGCAGGAGTTCGAACGCCGGGTTCGCGCGGGTGAATTCCGCGAAGTTGCCCACAACGGCGGAGGCCCTCACTTCACGACCACGGACATGATGCGCATGGAGCGCGAGATTATTGCGCGGATGCAGGAGGGGAACCGTCGCAGCTCCAATGACCCTCTGCTGGTATCGCCGCAGGTGCGCAATAGCGTCAGAGACCGGCATCCGGAGCTCAGCGCCGCGCAACGCACCGCCGCGGAAGACCTCTTCCTCTCACGTGAAAGGATCGTTGGCTTGGATGGCGTGGCTGGAGCAGGCAAGACGACCGTGCTTTCCGTGATCCGGGAAGGAGCAGAGACAGATGGTTATCGCGTGGAGGGTTTTGCGCCCACGTCCCGCGCCGCACAGAAGCTCGCCGAGGCGGGAATGGGAACGTCCACGCTGCAAAAACATCTGGCGCGGAGCGAGCAACCAGACACTGGCAAAAAGCGCCTTTATGTGGTCGATGAATCTTCATTGGCATCGACCCGGCAGTTGCATGAATTCGTACATCGTCTCCAGCCCAATGATCGTGTCCTCCTGGTCGGCGATCGGCGGCAGCATGAGGCGGTGGAAGCCGGGCGACCTTTCGCGCAGCTTCAGGATGCGGGCATGTTGACGGTCAGGCTGGAAGAGATCGTGCGGCAGAAGGACCCGGAACTGAAACGAGTGGTTGAACAGCTTGCGCGTGGCCAGGTTCATGAAGCAGTCGAGAGCCTCGACCGGCAGGGCCGCGTCCATGAGATTTCAGATCACCACAGGCGCATCGCGGCGATCGCCAAGGAATACGCAGGCTCGCCTGAACGGACTCTGGTGGTCTCGCCCGACAATCGCTCACGAATAGAGATCAATGAATGCATCCATGCGGAACTGCAGGGCAGAGGAATCGTGCAAAACGTGGAACACGATTTCCGAACACTCGTGCCGCGCCAGGACATGACCGGCGCGGATCGCACCTGGGCTGAGCGGTACGAGGTTGGCGATGTGCTGCGCTACTCGCGCACATCGAAAGAAACCGGCATCGGCAGGGGCGAGTATGCACAGGTCAAAGCCATCGATGCCGCAGCCAATCGGTTGAAAGTCGAATTGCAGGACGGGACCGAGCGAACTTACGACCCGCGCCGGCAACAGGGTGTGACCGCGTATCGCGAAGAACTGCGCACTTTTTCCCAAGGCGACCGCATCCAGTTCACTGCGCCAGCGAACGACCTCAAGGTAGCCAACCGTGAATTAGGCAGCATCGAATCCATCGGCGGCGATCGGAGATTGCATCTGAAGATGGATGATGGACGCTCCGTGCAACTCGATCCGAATCGGCAATTGCATCTCGACTACGGCTATGCCGTGACGAGCCATTCGAGCCAGGGCCAGACCGCAGACCGGGTGCTGATTCACGTAGACACGGAACTAGGTGCAACGGATCTGCTCAACAGCCGCATGGCATACGTCGCTGTGTCCCGTGGCGCATACGATGCGCAAATTTTCACAAACAACGTGGGAAGACTCGGTCATGCACTGAGCCGCGATGTGTCCCACGCGCCCGCGATCCAACAGAACCCAATCTCACAAGCCATCGAGCAGGCCGCAGAGCAACGGCCCGCCCACACGAACGAAATCTGTCATGGATTTGGTTTGGGTATGTAGTCCAGACCCGCCTCACATTCCCCGGATAATGGCAGCGTAGCCGAAGCCCGGCCGGAGTAAAGGCCGTCCGCCACGGCGGACGCCGCTTCGCGGTCAAGAGCCTTGACACCGGCCTTTGAGTCTCGGCTTATCATTCCAGCCATCCGGGAAATATCAGGTTGAGGTTTGTCCGAAAGGTCGTCAACCTTCTGGGTCGCACCGGTGCTTGTCGGAGCCGTATCAGAATATGTATGTTGGTCGCGCAGACAACGAGCGTGGTGTGAAACGTTTCGCTAAATCAAAACACGATAAGGAAGACAGTAGCGGTATTCGCTATATGGATGCCATTAGCACGGAAGCCTTTTTCTCTGGTAAAGAATGAGGAAATTGGCTTTGTGGGGAGTGATTGTGGAAAGCGGGATAGTCATTTGGGTGGATCTTCAAACCTCGCCTGCGACGGTGGATCTGTGCGCTCAAGTCAGTTTCTTTTCCGCAATCTTCAAAGTTCGCGGTGTTGACAAGGTTGCTGATGCAATTCGTGCACTTACACCTTGTGCTGTCCTGTTCGAGTACGACGATCCGAGTGAGGAACTCCTTGAACCACTTGAGAGTTTGGCTTCGGAATTTCCCGGAGCGCGATTCGTGATGATAACGCAAGAGCACTCGGAAAGTTTGGCCATATGGGCATTGCGAGCACGACTCTGGGACTATCTAGTCAAGCCGGTTGATCTTCTTTATCTGTTGTCCCGCGTTGACCTCCATCGAGAGCCCGGTACCGCTTCCGTGAAGGAGTATAAACGTAGACGGGTCCAGCAAGATATGACACCGAATCGGGGCAACGGCGGGACTTTAGTCGCGGGTCCCAGGCTCGTCAATGAGTCAAAGGCCGTACGATTGCAGAATCTATTGACCCCAGCACTGAGCTTTGTCAACGCCAATTATGCCGAGAAGGTAACGTTAGGAGTAGTCGCAAAACTGTGCGGTCTTGGACGTTACCAATTCAGTCGCGCATTCAAGCATGCGCACGGCACTACCTTTCGAAAGTTCTTGATCATTCACCGTATTCGAAAGGCGGAACAGATGCTTTGTTCCACCAATTTGTCTATTACTGAGGTTGCTTTTTCAGTTGGATTCAACGACCTTTCACATTTTGCGAAAATGTTTCGCCGACATACTGGTGCTCGGCCTTCTGAGTATTTGGAACGAAAAAGGAAGGAAACGCGAATGCATCTATCGCATCCACTGCCTGTCAAAACTGAGAATGGCGCAAAATTGTTGTAATGCAACTGCAAAAAAATCCTAGCGTTTGTTGAAATAAAGCGCTACAAATCCGTATCCCCACGACCAAGCATATATGGTTGCGGTTAGCCCATCAGCTATTGGACTCGATTTGTAAGAAGACGTGAACGCCACGTCAGCGGTTCAAAGCTAGGCTGGGCGGTTGGAGGAGTTCCGTTGAGACACAAAGAGATTTGTGAACACAGAACCAATCCTGTTTACGGGGCGCCGAAGAGAGCAGATAGAGCAGCGAAACGCCATGGCAACCTTATGCCGCCTCAATCGCGAATAGCCGCTTATCTCATTCTGGCTCCACTCCTTTTCACAGCCCAGAGTGTTTTTTCACAAATCGGACCCGCCTCTCCGATGCGAGATCCAACTGCCGTGGCTCTGCTCACGCAGGCTTTGAGTGCGGCGGGGGGCACCGCAATAATTAGCTCAGTTCGAGATTTCTCTGGGAGTGGAAGCATCACCTATTATTGGGCAGGCCAAGAAGTTGACGGCACTGCGACAATTCGCGCCTTGGGGAATTCAATGTTCCGAATGGACGCCCAGCTGCCCGATGGTTCGAGATCATGGGTGGCGACAGACACAGGAGGAACAATCAAAGAGTTCAACGGCACGACCACACCCATCCAATATTCAAACGCCGTGAATCTCGGAGGCTTGACATGTCCCTATTTCCGGATCGCCGCCGCTCTTACAAGCCCGTCATTCTCAATTATGTCCGCCGGTTCTACCACGGTAAATGGCGCACCAGGAATAGTGATTCAGGTGAAGCTGAATTTCTCATCAGCTGAAGACCCAACTGGGGAAGTGACGAAACTGAACACAGAGAGTTATGTTTTCAGTCCGCAAACGCTGGCACTCATCGAGACGACAAATACGTTGTGGTCCGATGATGGACGAATGCTGCCAATAACCCATGAGGTCGTGTTCTCAGACTTTCGGGTCATAAACGGAATTTTCGTGCCCTTTGCAATCTTGGAGAGAATCGGAGGCCAGGTGACATGGACCCTGCAGATGAACTCTCTGACTTTCAACACGGGACTTACGTCAGACATTTTCCAGTTGTAATCGGCCGTGCTCACCCTACGGCCTCCGTCGCATTGGGAGAATTCAATGACCTACGCCCCTCCTGTGATCGCACGCCGGACTTCTCGGCGCCTGGGTATCTTCTGCAGCATGCTTGCAATCGCCGTCGTGCCATTGGCAAAAGCGCAAGGTTACCTTACGGCAATCGGCAATTACAATTTTTCGCAACACGTTCCAGTCGAACTTGGGTACTACGACCCATCTACTGGAGACATGCATCTCGTAATCCCTCTTGGGTCTTGGCCGCAGCGTGGAGGCTCTGCCCTCGGTGCCGCGCTAGTCTATGACAGTCGTATTTGGTTCATAAACAATAACACTTGGCAGCCCACGAATATCCCCAACTCCTCAGGAGGTTGGCGATTTCAAACTGTACCTGTACACAGCGGTGGAAGTCCCACTCACAGCACGACTATTGCAAACTGCCCTGGAGGCAGCCCGGGGCAACGATATACGTACTACAACAACTTTGCTTGGTCTGACTCTACGGGCGAAGTACATGCATTCCCAATCCTCACGCAAAACGACCCTCTTGGTTGCAACGGAGGTTCAGGGTCCTCGGATACGGAATATGCAGGCGATGCGTCGGGTTATGTGATGTCCGTTACCAACTACACGACTGTATCAAGCATCTACGATGCGACAGGAGCGCTCGTCTATCCTAATTCGACTGCGTCGATTAAAGATCGAAATGGCAACTATTTTGCATGGAATGGAAGCGGTAACCCAACTGACACTACGGGTCGCACTTACGTGATAACCACAACCAATTGTAACGGCCACGCGAATCAAACTTGCTACGACGTATCCAATAGCCAGAATACCGGCACTGCCGGTACATCGCGTTTCATTGCAACGACAGAGTCGCTCTCGGTACAGACGCTGTTCCAACAAAGCGGTGTAACTGAATATAGTGGGACCGTCACGGTCCTTCAGAGTATTCAGCTACCAGATAACACGACCTATCAATTCACTTACGATAATGGTGGGCAGGGCACCTATGGTGAGCTGACCGGAATGACACTTCCACCAGGCGGAAGTATTACCTATAGTTATGGCACATATTTTGACATGTTCGGAAATCACAACCGATGGCTACAGTCGAAGACTTTTGGCAGCGCTGTGTGGCAATACAGCGCTGGGAATACCACGCAATGCGCCTCAGGTTATGCATATTGTCAAACTGTTACCGTCTTCAAACCCGACGGCAAAGCGATCGGATACACTTTCGGAAGTAATTTGGGATCCGCCGGATCCTGGCTAACCAACACCACATACTACAATGCCAATGGCAGCACGCAGAATCCGATTGTCTCAACATCCACTACTTGGACATCCACCTCGGCGCTAGGTGCAATGCCCGCAACTGAGACGACTCAGATGCTTGATGCTTCCTCGCCATATCCCACGACCACGGTTCATTATTCGTATACGGGCACAAATATACCACTCGTCTCGACAATCTCAGAATGGAATTACTACACGGGGAGTTTGCCAAGCACTCCAAGTAGGATCACTTCCTTTACCTACGGTTATTTCGGCAAAGCATTTTCGTACCAACAACCCACAACCGTTATAGTGACAGATGGTGCTGGTACACAAACATACCGAAAGACAAACATCACTTATGATGGCGGATCGCTTAACTCAAGAACTGGGATTGTCAATCACGACGATGCAAATTACGGCGTGAGCTTTACCAGCCGTGGAAATCCAACATCTATCGCCAAGCTGGTGTCAGGATCTAACTATTTGACTACTTCCACGTCATACGACATGACAGGGCAGCCTGTGTCAGCAACGGACGCATCCGGGCATACATCCTTGATGAGCTATGCTGACAATTATTACTCCGATGGCTCCTCTACACTGCCTTCGGCATATTCGCCTCCCACGCCGACAAACGCATACTTAACGAGCGTGACACTTCCTCTCAGTGGGACATTTGCTTACGGCTACTATTATGGCACCGGCCAGCAGGCGCTATTACAGGATCAGAACAGCGCTAAGACCTACCTTCATTATTACGATTCGCTGAACCGGGCCACAGAAGTTATCTCGCCCATCAGTGGATGGACTCTTTGGCAGTATCAAAGTGGGAGTGAAACGCAAGTAGATACCTATGCAGGGATCAGTGACACCAGCCCATCTGCAACTTGCGTGAGTTGCAGACATGATCGTCTCAACAGTGACGGCCTTGGAAGAGCCATTTCCAGCGTGCTCATGAGTGATCCAGACGGGAGTACGACTTCGACGATGTCCTTCGATGGCAATAGTCGTTTGATGACTTCAAGCAACCCCTATCGTAGTACCTCCGATCCGACGTACGGTTCGGATACCACCGCATACGATGGCTTTGATAGGGTTGTCAGCACGACGCACGCAGACACTACCTCAGTTAAGACGTTCCTCGGTGCCGCGGTCGGCTCGAACGGAGGCCAGAGCAGCCAACTGTGCGCCCAATCCACGTATGGAGTCGGTTATCCTGTCCTGACAATTGACGAAGCCAGTAGAAAGCGTCAATTCTGGAATGATGCCTTCGGCAGAACGATCGAGACCGATGAGTCGAATTCCTCTGGCGCTCTAACGGTGAATACTTGCTATGGATATGACCCAGCAGATGATTTAACTTCTGTCGCTCCACTAGGCGCCACGGCGAGGACGTACTTGTATGATCTCATCGGGAGGATCACGCAGGCAATTGATCCCGAAAGCGGAACCGTCAATTACTACTATACTAATTCTAGTGGCGGAGTCTGTAGCGGCAATGCGGCATCCGTGTGCCGTCGAACCGACGCGCGCGGTATTACCGCAACGTATTCTTATGATGCCGAGTCACGACTAGGCTCGATGTCCTACTCCGATGGTACAACTCCAACTATTAATTACTATTATGATCAAGTCTCTTACAACGGCCTAACAATTCTGAACGGCAAAGGGAGGCGCACCGGGATGAGTGACGGCAGTGGACAGTCGGCGTGGAGCTTCGATGCTGCGGGAGACGTCATCTCTCAGCGGCAGACGATCTCGGGCATTACGAATACCGTTAACTATTCCTATAACCCAGATGGTTCCCCAGCTTCTATCACATATCCTAGTGGCAGAACAATTACGTATGCCTATGGAAATGCCGGTCGAGCGACTTCCGCTATCGACACCGTAAACGGAATCAACTACGCTACTCAAGCGACGTACTCGCCGATAGGAGCGCCTGCCTCAGTTCTACATGGGCACTCCAACACATTTGGTGGAATCACGGAGAGCAATGCATACAACAGTCGGATTGAGATCACTGGAACAGCAGCTACATCATCAAACGGCACCGCTTTCAGCCTTACGGAAGGTTATGTTCAGCCGACGGGCAACAATTTGACCCTTGCGTCTGAGACAAATAATCTCGACAACGGCAGAAATCTGAGCACATCGTATGATTTTCTGAACCGCGTATCGAGTGCTCAGACACAGGCTACAAGCGGAGCTGATTGTTGGGGGCTCACATTCGGTGATGACGCGCTTGGCAATTTGCTCTCAGAAACTGTGTCAAAGTGTAGTGCATATGCTCTAAGCGTATCCGTCAATAACAAGAACCAAATAACCGGTTATAGTTATGATGCCTCCGGAGATCTGACCGGCGACGGTCTTTATGGCTATTCATATAACGCCATGGGGCAGCTCACTAGCGCAGCTGGAGTCAACTATAGTTATGACGGGAGCGGGGCGCGGGTGTCTAAGAGTAGCGGTACGCTGTTTTGGAGATCTGCGAGCGGGCGCACGCTGACTGAGACCGACTTGGCAGGCAATCTCAAGAACGAGTACGTGTATTTTGGCGGCCACCAGATCGCACTTCGAAATAGCTCAGGCAGCATTTACTATTACTTCTTAGATCATCTCGGAAGCACCCGAGTGATTACAGATTCTCTAGGGAACCAGTGCTACGACACAGACTTTTATCCATACGGAGTCGAAGTGGGGCCTTTCAAGAATTCATGTCCTCAGAATTTCAAATTCACAGGATATGAGCGAGATGCGGAAACGGGGCTCGATTATGCCTTTGGGCGCTACTACAACTCTCGCATAGGTCGATTCATGAGCTCCGACCCGGATAGTGGAAGCTCAAATGCGGGTGACCCGCAATCATGGAATCGCTATACCTATGTCGAAAATAATCCCCTCACTTTCACGGACCCTGATGGCTTGTCGTGCACGGAATATTCTTTGGGGGTCGATGATCACAAAGGCAAGTTTGACAAGATAATACCAGCCGAAGCGTCGATTTATCCGTATGACAAGATGGGTAAGTTGGGTGGGATACTGAGCGCCGGCTTCGGGAAGGGCGGCGACGACGCTGCTCTCACAACGCTGTTGAGCCAGCCAGAACCTGGAGGATACGATCTTGTTGTTTACAGTGGTTCTGCGCAGACACTAAAGACAGTTCTTAAAAAACATCCTGAACTCTCTAAAAACATCGCTTCGGTGACATATTTGTCGCCTGGTATCAATATTTCGGGCGCGGGAGGAATGTACTTGGGCAATAATGGCGTTGCATTTAAAGCAAGCGGCCTTCTGGATTGGTTTGCTACGATGGGGGCGCGGAGCGCGGGAGTACAATTGCTGGCGACAAAGCCGGAGCCAGGAATGAAAACCACTCATGACTTCGCTAGCGAGATGACCGACCCCGCTGTAAGGCAGCGGCTCGCAACCTTTCCAGGAAGTAAAGGTCCTTGCCCCTCGCGACATCCCAGCGGCGAAGGGTCGGATGGGGGATCGCTTCCCGTTACCGGAGTTTGGTACGGCAACCAGCCGGAGTACGATGACGAAGAAGGCGGGGCATTCGTCGGTAACTCCGATTGGTATGTCGTGTGGTTCTACAATTATCCCGCCCCGCGGGCAGTGTTGTAGTTTGCTCGTGTCGGCTTCGAACTGGCTGTGCCTCGGCGACTGTACCCAATGCAGTCAAAGGAAGAGTGAAATGATCCATATTTCAACGGCTTAGTGCAAAAGGAGCTTTACGTTTGTCGGCGTTTTTCGAAAGGCATTTTCAAACTTTCAGCTTCTTCGCGGACGTCCAGCTAAACTCCCGATAGGACTCGATGTGACAGCTTCTGGGATGGACTAACGAAGGAAGTTTCATTATGCGTTGGGAAACTAGACCTATCTTTCGCATCAGTTTCAGCGTAATGAGCTTGTTCTTTGGATTTTGTGCCCCTCTTCCTCAGGCGACCCTAGAAGCACAACAACCGCGCCTGACGGTATCGCTGACCAGGTACGGATGGGCGCCCCAAAAAAGCGATTCTGATCGGATATTTTTTCGTGACTTCAGTGTTAACAAGCTTGTGGCGCTCGATCTGGGCACGAAGCTCGTCTTCGTGAGCGAAGACGTTCTAGTTGTATATTCAACTGTCCAGAAAGGGTCTGATTGGCGTACGGCGTCTCGCCAGTTGGAGGCATATTTTATCAGGGCCAGTGATGGAACCCTCTTAACAAAGAAAACATGGCCCTCGACAATTCGCAAAGATTTATCTGACGCAGACTCTGAGAGTCGGATCATCGCACTCGAAAACGGGCGCTTTCTGGTCGATGCAGATGGAAGGCTCTTGCTTTACGGAAGCAATCTTTCGTTGATCAGGGAACTGAAACTCGAACCGTTTGGACCGACAGAGCTTTGGGGCGTTCAAAGCGTTGCGAGCGGCCGGGAGATCTTTCTCCGACACGAATCAGCGGTCTTTTCTGATACCAATCTTCGCGCCGTGAATTACGAGTGGCGCGACGCGACAACCTTCAGACTAATCACCTCAGTTATCGGTGACGTGGATCAAGGAATGGGCGTACGGGGTGCGGAGGATGGCGCCTTTATTGCTTGGAGTTCGCCCAGCTACAGTATTTTCAGGCCAAACCAGCCTCCAGACAAGATATGTAGTAATCCGATTTGTAATCGAGTTACTATCAACGCTGTAGTTTCTTCTAATTACCTTGTGGTTTCGTCTTTTTTGGATGGGATCGGCGTAGTCGATCGTCAGAAAGGTCTTTTGTGGTTTGATACTCCGTCAGTTGAAGGGTCGCACAAGCTCGCATTTGGAAGTGTCGTGGCGGCAAGCACTGGAAACAGATTTGCGATCTGGATAAGTGCAAGTAAGAAGTGTACCTTTGATTCGGTCTTGATAAGATCATCTGCACTATTTCTATTCGACATCAACAATCCGAGACATATTTTCGAAATCCCGGAGCATCCGGGAGGGGGCGAATTCGCCCTCTCCCCTCGTGGAAAGCAGCTCGCGACATTTGATGACCAAGGGCTTCACTTCTACGACGTCTTGTAGAATTTGAACTTCGATTTCAAGTTGAGTGTTCGACAGGCCAGAAAATATTTCGTCGCGTAATGCTTGCATGATTAAAGTTGGTCTTATCGACCCCAGTCGAACTTCATCGATGGAGAACACCTCGATCCGATTGCCTTGATATATAGAGTCCCCGTGGCGTGCCCTGCAACGAACGGCATGATCCCGAACCGTATGTTTCCGTCGGAATCCGCCATGGTCTGGATCGCATGTCTTTCTTCATATGAACTAGAATCAACGGTGATGTTGGTATTTGGATCGTATCCACTCCCAATCAAATAGGCGGCTTCGAAGCGTGGCGTAAGGCGTTCTACGCTAAGCGTGCAAGCTTTATCCTTGGCAGTAATCGGATTCGGGACAATGACAACAGTTACCCTCAGATCCGAGGCTACGAGCGCCAGCCGGTTTGGCTCACCTTTTTCAGATCTAAAGGCGAAATCAACGACACCGTGATTATCTGGCGAGGGATCGTCGCATTCGTCTTGCAGCCGCCCGGAGCACATGAGCATCCCGTCTTTCCCGATGCTTACACCCTCAAGGAGAACATATGGCATTCGGCGATCAATCGGCCAAGTTAAAACAGTGTAAACGCGGTCGGTAGGAAGCCCTGAAACATAGAGGTTGTATCGCACGAGAGATTCCTCACGCCCGACCTCCTTAACGCGAATTGAGGCGCCAGGAGTCGATACTTCCGATGTCCAAGCTTCGCGCTGCTTGATCAGTTCCTGGATGAGTTTGGACCCAAGAGCTTCAACTTCATCCTGGCCAAAACCATTTGCCGAGCCATAAGCGACAGCGAATACCAATATTGCCATTTGCTTAAGTAGGGGTTTCACATTGCACGGAATTGTATCATTTGAATCTGTAACTAGAACAAGAATTAACCTGTCGACTCAAGCCAAAGAGATATCCCTGAGGCTATGAACTGCCCGGATTGGGCAAGAAAGCCATCAAATCTCACGCGAAACGCGTAAAGGCATTCTATCTGGCTGTGCACCCTGTTCCGAAGGGCGTGCTACTCGGCGCATCGGCGAAATGTCGTGCCTGTGCTTGGTTCGGCATCCCAAACTCCACAGCATGGATCCCGGCCGATTCCTCACGGCAGCACATGGCTCCGGATGCGCACGCGCAGTTCGGTGCAACGGGCAGCAATTCACACTTTTCCGCCCTTCGCATTCGCAAGACCCCTCCGTATCACTAACAAACTTCTCATGAATATTTTAACTACGTACAGCAAGTCTTGTATTTTGAATGGTGAGCCCGGTGCGGCTCGAACGCACGACCCACGCCTTAAAAGTCCTATGCAACACATGTGGTGCATGTTTAAACTGACTAAAGATATGGTAAAGTCAGATGGAATATGCACCATCAGAGGAGGCGCGATGGGAACCCAACCGAGAAAAACGCGCGGACTGTTCGAGCGCCCGCCCGGCTCTGGCATATGGTGGATCAACTATTACGTCAAAGGGAAGCAGCACCGCGAGAAAGTCGGTCGCAGGTCCGACGCGATAGCTCTTTATCAGAAGCGCAAGGCTGATGCGCGACTCGGTGTGAAGTTGCCTGAGCTCCAGCCGCGGAAGACGACGACATTTGGCGAGCTAGCATTGGCCGCTGTGGACTACGCTAAAGCTCACCTCAGAACTTGGGCCGATTACGACTGGAAGGAACGTGCGCTGCGGGAGGAGTTTGGCTCCCGGTCGGCCGCAGAGATCACGCCTCAGGAAATCGACCGCTTTCTGACAGGTCGCTGCAAAACGCCGGCAACCGCGAATCGGTTCCGCGCTTTCTTCTCGCTGTGCTACCGGCTCGGGATGGAGAACGGACGGGTCTCTGCGAACCCGGCGAGACTCGTTCGGATGCGCAGGGAAAATAACGCTCGGCTCCGTTTTCTTAGCAGGGACGAATACAAGGAGCTTTCAAACATCATCCTTCGCCACTTTCCCGAACAGCACTCAGCTTTTGTTGTGAGCGTCTATACAGGAATGCGCTGGGGTGAACAATTCTCCCTCACTTGGACCCAAGTGGACATGAGGCGGAAGATCATTCGGTTGACGCAGACGAAAAATGGGTCTGCACGAAACGTCCCGCTTAACAGCACCGCCCTCGATGCTCTTAGGGCACAACAGGCAATCGTTCCGCACAAGCTCACAGACCAGGTATTCCCAGAGGCAGGGGACTACTGCCGGTTCTGGTTCGAGCCTTCTATCAAGGATGCTGGCATCACTGGATACACGTGGCACTGTAACCGGCACACGTTCTGCTCGTGGCTCGCAATGGCTGGCGTGTCGCTCAAGGAGATTCAGACTTTGGCGGGTCATAAGACGATCACCATGGCTGCCCGCTATGCCCACTTGTCGCCAGACGCTGCTGCTTCTGCATCCGAGCGCATGGTGATGCACCCCTCTGTATGACCAAACAGGCACCAAAACAGGCATCATCCGAAAAGAGGCAGCCTGCAGCCACTCCTTTGGGTAGTCTACAACTATCTTATTTTCTTTGTTTAAGTGGTGCGCCCGGAGAGATTCGAACTCCCGACCTACTGATTCGTAGTCAGTCGCTCTATCCAGCTGAGCTACGGGCGCACACGTATGGCTTCGATCGAAACCTTCATAAGATTATCAGGCTTCTGCGACCGGCGCAATTCCCGTCTTACGCCGCAGGCGCCGGTTCCGGAGCAGGGGAGGGAAGCGCAACCTGCACCTCCTCAATAACCTGCAACCCGGCCTGCCTCACCAGTTGCATTACCGCAGCCGCGTTCAGCCGCGTCGCGTCGTACTCCACCCGCAACGTACCCGCCTCGCGATCAAAGCAGAGCCGGCGAATCCCATAAACTTCGCGCGTATTCGCCAGGGCAAATGCGACAGCTTCCGTGGGAGCCGCGGCATAGCGAAACACAATCTCCACTGTCGTCATGCCAGAAGAATACCAGTTTCGCCTAGCAGACCGCCCTGATCCTCATCACGCCGTGGCCTTTCTAGTCCATCCAGATTCAGATCGATCATCGGCGGGTACTGCGAGCGGGAAGTAGCATTCAAATGTTGCCGTTAATGGTTGCCACCCAGTCTGTGCCTACAGTAGGTTCGACCTATGAGCGAAAAATTGGCCGTCATCTTCTCCGATCGTCGGGCCCTGAAGTTGTTCCTGAAGACGATAGGCAAGGCTATTCTCGATCAGTATCAAGCGGTAAAAGTTGCTTTCCTTCGATCGATCGGCGTCATCGACTTCCCGGTCCCGCCAAATTCGAGGATGCGCGGAACCTCATCCAACACCATTCGTCACTACTACGAATCGGGCCTCACTACCACGTTGCCCATCATCACTGCGGCATACATTGAAGGATTGGATCTGCGAGCCACCGCCGAGGTGCTCGATTTTGGATGCGGCGTTGGACGTCAGCTTCTCCACCTCGAAAGAAACTTTCCCGGCCTCACGATTCACGCTTGCGACGTGAACGATCGTTCCATCGAATTTGTGCGCAACGCTTATCCGCGTGTGGAGTCATACACCAGCGCATTCTCTCCGCCGCTGAAATATCCCGACCGCAAATTCGATCTCATTTATTCGGTGTCGATCTTCTCGCATCTCAATATCCGCGACCACGCCTTATGGCTGCACGAACTCGGAAGAGTCACTCGCCCCGGCGGTCTCTGCTGTCTCACAATTCTGGGAACACACGCCCGTACCCTTCGGTCAAAACCTTCCCCCGGCAATGCACCCGGCTATGTCCCCCCGGAAGTTAAAGCGCTTCAGGAACAAGGCTACTTGTACGAAAGCAACTTCGGCGGAAAGCCAAAACCCGAATACATGAAAGCCGTGGAGCGGATCTGGAGTGTCGGCAGTAACCTCATCGGCATCGACGAAGACTACGGTCGCACCTACTATTCCGAGAAATACGTGCGAGATAACTGGAACAATGAAAGCTTTGAATTCCGCCAATACATCCCCGGCATCATCGACACCCTCCAAGACCTGGTCGTGCTGAAAAAAAGATAGGCGCTCGAGCAACCGAAATGCCCTCAGAAAAATCGAAGCCCACCTAACTCGGCTGAAACTTTGTGGAGTACGGCTGCCAGTGAACTGCCCTAGCCCCGGCGAAGCGACTCAGCAGCACGAAGCGCCAGCCCATGCGCAACCGAAGTAAATTCATTTCCTCCGCGAATTCGATCTGCACCAAAGCGGCTCTCGAAAATCTGCCGCACCGCTGGCACAAAAGAGGAGCCGCCCGTAAGAAACACGCGATCTATTTCGCTCGGCTTAATTCCTGAACTCTGCAGCAGAGTGTCAACCGCACTTTCAATCGCCGCAAGCTCTTCCTGAATCCATGATTCGAACTTCGTCCGCGTCACCGGAATCCGCAGATCCATTCCCGCTCCCCGAAACCGAAATTCGGCATTGTCCAATCGCGAAAGCGCAAACTTTAGCTCTTGGACTGCCTGGTGCAACTGGTAACCCAGATCCTCTTCCACAATCGCAATTAGCGCTTCAATCTTCTCCGGCTCCAGTGCTCGAATCCGGGCGCTCCTAAGAATCTCTCGCACATTGTTTGTGCGCAGAAATGACAGGTAGTGCCACCGCTCCAGGTTCGCGTAGATCCACGCAGGAACCGCGGGCAGAAGCTTGTTGAGGGATCGCGCTTCAGAGTCCGATCCTAGCGCCGGAGAAACCAGCTTGCGAATTATTCGCGCATCAAAAGCATCGCCCGCCAGTCCAACTCCGCTGTTTCCCAGCAGGTCTTCAGGCTTTCGCCCGCGCCGCCGCACCTCCGGGCCCACCCGCAGCAACGAGAAGTCGCTGGTGCCACCGCCGAAGTCGCCAATAAGGATCAGTTCATCGTGGTCAAGCGTTGACTCGTAAGTGTATGCAGCCGCCACCGGCTCCATTTCAAAATCCACGTGCTCAAATCCTGCCAGCGCAAAAGCCGCGCGCAAGCGGGCAACAGAAAACTCCTGGTCCTCATCCGTCTCCGCCCCAACAAAGCGAACCGGCCGCCCCACCATCGCGTAGCGAATCTGTTTTCCGAATTGGTTAACTGTATGCTTGCGAAGATCGCTGAGCATCCGCGAAATTAGCTCTTCTAGTTTATAGCGCCGACCAAAAACTTCGGTCCCTGTAAGTGTGCGGCTGGAGAGGTGAGATTTGAGCGACTGCACCAGGCGCCCCTTCTCATCCGTCTGCAGATAGTGCTCAATCGCAGCCGGTCCGGTCAGTGAATGGGCGCGTTTATGCCCCTCACTGGTCTTGTACTGCTCAAAATACAAAACCGAGCGGAACGACTGTGTCTCTATTCCAGCCAACGGAAAAGATGCAAGCTTCACTTGCGCGTCCGCACCGGCAATTGCCACCGAGCTGTTCGTAGTTCCAAAATCAAATCCAACAGCCAGATGTCGCTCATCAGCAGTCCACATATACCCCATTATTTCGTACCGGCGAAGACCGCCATACTTGGGCCCCGTTCCGCTCGCTGCCGCTCAGCCGGCACTGATATCTGTGCCTCATTCGTGCCCAGTTTCTGCGCATGGGGGATTTACTTTCAGATTGCCGTATTCAGGTTTCGGCCGGAGCAGGATTGGAATATTGCGGTCAGTATCCTTCCAAGCCGTAAATCCCCCTCGGTCGCTTTAGCCTTCGTCCTGCCTCCCGACACAGATGCGAAGACGACCTTTTACAGGCTGTTGAGGTAGTTGCGAATCTCCGGATTAGACCAATCCGGATCACCTACAATCTTCCGGCGAATCACGCCCTGCCGATCGATGATGTAGGTCTCAGGCCAACCTTCGGTTCCGTACAGCTTGGCGACGGTCTGATCCGGATCGCGCACCGTCGAAACATCCACGTGGTAGCGATTGATGAACCGGCGATACGATCCCGGGTCCGAGTCAATGCTCACCGCAAGAATAGCCAAGTCGGGCCGGTCATGGTGCAGTTGTTCCAGCGCCGGCGTCTCCTGAATGCACGGCGGGCACTGGCTCCACCAGAAGTTCAGCAGCACAACCTTGCCGCGGTAGTTTGCCAGGCGAATTGTGTTCTCGCCGTCGCTGACTGTAAAGTCCGGGGCGACCTTGTCCGCATTGGCCGGGCGTGCCCCGCGATCGCAGCCGCACGCAAGCGTCAGCGAAAGAAGGGAACCGTAAGCGATGAAACCAGGAAACCTCACATCCTTATAATACGTAGCGACAGCTACTCAATGAAAGGCTCGGAAACAATGGCGGACAAATCGGATATAGCGGAACAAGGCGGCCGACTATTCAAGCCCGTCCTCGGACTGTCCGACGAACCTTGCGAGCCCCTCGCCATTCCCACCCGTACTGGCACCGTCTACGACCAGCCCGAACCGGAACAGCTGATCGAACTCACCGTCATCATCCCCGCCCGCAACGAAGAGCAGAATCTCTCCGCGTGTCTGGAATCTCTTGTCGCCCAATCGGAGAACATCTTCAAGCTTGGGGTCGATTGGGAACTTATCGTTGTCGATGATCAGTCGACCGATCGCACGGCGGAGATCGCCCGCAGCTTCAGTGGTGTAACCGTCCTAGAAGCCGCTAAGCTCGAAAAAGGCTGGACAGGAAAGAACAACGCCATTTGGACCGCAGCTCGTAGAGCGAGTGGTCGCTGGCTTCTCTTCACGGATGCCGATACGATTCACGAGCCCGGCGATCTCCACCGCGCCATTCATGAGGCCACCCGCCACAAAGCCGGCGTGTTGAGTTATTCGCCCCGCCAGCTTGTGAGTGGCTTTGCACAGCGCACTCTCATGCCTCTCGTCTTTTCGGAGCTAGCCCTCGCATACCCGCCCGCGAAGGTCTCAGATCCTAACCAGCGCGTTGCTGCCGCCAACGGCCAGTTCTTCCTGGTTGAACGCGAGGCATATCGTCGAATGGGAGGCCACCCGTCCGTTGCTGACCGTGTTCTGGAAGATGTGGAATTAGCTTTCATCGCGAAGCGCCGTAAAATTGGCCTGCGCTTTCGCTATGCACCGGACGCCCTGAGCACGCGCATGTATCGCACAACCTCAGCCATGATAGAAGGATGGACGAAAAACCTCGCGCTTCTGTTTAATAATGCCCTGGCCACCTCGCTCTGGAAGATCCTCGACATCTTGCTCCTCGCAGGCTTGCCTCTGCTGGCAGCTCATCTCTGGAATGCCCGTTTCACCCTTCATTCCCTCGCCTGGCTGGGTGCGGGATGGGCCCTGCTTCTGCTCTGGCTTAGGACGCTATTCCGGTACTATGCCCGTGTGGCGAAATCGAACTTCCCCTTTGTCGATTGCGCCATCTCGCCTTTGGGATTACCTCTCTTCGCGGCCCTTCTCTATCGCAGTTGGTTCAAGCACCGCGTTTTGAAGCAGGTTAGTTGGAAGGGAAGGACCTATAAAGGCTGACAACGCATAAATCCCATTCGCTGAATCGCATAGCCTGTGACTGTTAACGTGTGTATTTGTAACCGTCAGCGTTTTGGGGCATCTATTTCAATGAGGGCCAAATGATCGAACTAACCCGCCGGGCTACTTTTTCCGCATCGCACTACTACTGGAACGACGCCTGGTCGCAGGAAAAAAATGTTGAGGTCTTTGGACGGTGTGCCCGCCGCAACGGTCACGGCCATAACTACACCCTAGAAGTCACCGTTTCTGGCAATCCAGATTCGGTCACCGGATTCGTGGTTGACCTTAAGTGGCTCAAAGACGTAATCGAAAACGAAGTGCTGGCTGCATACGATCATCGCCATCTAAATCTTGAGGTGCCGGAATTTGCGGATTCAAAGCTGATTCCAACCACTGAGAACATAGCTATTTCCGTATGGAAGCGTCTTGCGCCGGCGATCGAGAAAGCTGGCGCGGCGCGCCTTAGCCGCGTCCGAGTATACGAGACCCCCGACATCTTCGCGGAATACAGGGGAAAGTGATGCAAACCGCCTACTTTGGACGCCGCTACATGCTCAGTGCCAGCCATCGACTGCATTCCGACGCGCTGTCAGACGAGGCAAATCGAAAAACCTACGGCAAGTGCAACAACCCGCACGGTCACGGTCACAACTATGTAGTAGAGGTTATGGTCGGTGGCCCGGTGGACAGCAACACTGGCATGGTCGTGAATATGGCTACTCTCGATGAAGTGGTGCAAACATCCATTCTTCAGCGGTTTGACCACACCAATTTGAACCTCGATCCGCTCTTTGTGAATCAAGTGCCCACGACGGAGAATCTTTGTAGAGCAGTTTATACAGTATTGAGAGACGCGCTCCGCACCTGCAAGCTGGAGTATGTGCGCGTAGAAGAAACCGAGAACAATTTCTTTCAGTTCGAAGGGGATTGATCCGGAATGTTGATGAATGACGCTCAGTCCCCAGGGCGAAAGGAAAAAGGCAATGGCGCACCCGATTGCGGTCAGCAAATCAATTCGCAGGGCGGTAGAAAGTGATGCCGGACTCAGCGGCGTCAGCACGCAAGAGATGTATCGCGAGATCCTGAATCGCCTGGGGGAAGATCCCGAGCGCGATGGTTTGCAGCAGACGCCGTCTCGTGTCGAAAAGTCCATGGCTTTCCTCACCAAGGGATACACCGAAGATCCCGGCAAGATTCTGCGTGGCGCCATGTTCGACGTGGATTACGACGAGATGGTGATTGTGAAAGACATCGAAATGTTTTCGCTTTGCGAGCACCACATGCTGCCTTTCTTCGGGAAGGTGCATGTGGCCTATATTCCCAAAGGGAAGGTCATCGGACTCAGCAAGATTCCGCGCCTCGTCGAGGTATTTGCGCGCCGACTGCAGGTGCAGGAGCGTCTCACGCGTCAAATCGCCGACACCATCCAGGAAGCAATCAATCCGCAAGGTGTCGGAGTGGTCATCGAAGCTCGTCACCTGTGCATGATGATGCGCGGCATCGAGAAACAAAATTCATCCACCGTTACGTCGGCCATGGTGGGCTGCTTCCGCCAGAAGGAAACGCGTGCGGAGTTTCTCTCGCTCGTGCGTCCGGGCAACAGCGGATCAATGTGAAGTATTGCCTTAACTGTGAAAATGCGCCCAGTCGACTAAAGTAGTTGGGTGAATGGTCTTCTCGTAATTGACAAGCCCGGGGGCATCACCAGCCACGACGTGGTGAACCGGCTGCGCAGAATTACCGGCGAGCGCTCTATAGGACATCTGGGAACTCTCGATCCCATGGCGACGGGCGTTCTGCCATTGCTTCTGGGCAAATTTACGCGTCTTGCGCAGTATTTCTCTGCAACGGAAAAGAGCTATTCCGGCTCAATTCGATTCGGATATGCGACGGACACTTACGATGCTGACGGCGAGGTGTCGGGCGAACGGGTTTGTCCTTCCTTGACGCTCGAAGCGATTCGGTCCGCCGCATCGCGTTTCCAAGGCGAAATGGATCAGCTGCCGCCGCCATTTTCCGCGAAGAAAATCGCCGGCACTCCAGCTTACAAACTGGCACGCGCGGGAAAGCCTGTAGAACTCAAAACTGCTAAGATCTGTATCCGTTCATTCGAAATCACAGCGTTCGATGGCGACGAAGCTTCGTTCACGATGAGTGTAAGTGCCGGAGGCTATGTCCGCTCAGTAGCGCACGAACTAGGGCAGGACCTCAAGTGTGGCGCGCATCTCAGCAACTTGCGTCGAACCCAGGCCGGAGTTTTTACACTTGACGATGCGCAGAGATTGGAGGAGATGGAACCCTTCTCCGGTAACCTCGCCGGACTCGAAAATTATTGTATCCATCCTCGCAGCTTGTTAACCGACATGCCTTCAGTAGGTGGAGACGTCGTGTCTCTCGGCAGGCTTCGGAACGGCGCGCAGGCGAATCTTCCCGAGTTCTCGCAGGCGCCGCTGGTGAAGGTTTTTGCCGGCCAGAAAGAACTCGTCGGTATAGCGAGACGTGTTGCCGGAACGCTGTTTCAGCCCGTTGTGGTCATGGGCTAGCCGCGCCTGAGTTTTGGCTGTGCGGCGCGCGTCGATCTGATATTCGAAACTGCCTACTTATGCAATAAAGGCTTGAGGACTGGGAGGAGAGTAGAGGCGATAATCTCAGAACCCCTGGCCGTTGGGTGGATCCCGTCTTCCTGGATTGTACCTGGCACATTCACGAGATCTTTGTAGATCATCGGGATGAAAGCAGCATGATGTTTGGCCGCAAGATCACTGAATACCCTGTCGAATGTGCCGATGTAATCCTGCCCGTAATTTGGCGGAAGAGTTATACCAGCAAGCAAAATCCTGATGTGTGCCGCGTTGAGTGCGGTCAAGACTGCATCGAGATTTTTCCGTGTCTGTTCCAAGGGAAGGCCGCGCAGCCCGTCATTTCCACCAAATTCAACGATCACAACTGAGGGATGGGCCTTGATGACTGTTCCAACGTTGACGACCGCATCTTTTGTCGTTGCACCGCTGGTACCCATATTCGAAACTTTGTAGGAGTATCCGTTCTTGTCAAGATCCCGTTGCAGCGCATCGGGGAAGGACTGCCCAGGGTTAAGCCCATGGCCTGCGGTAATGCTATCGCCGTAGCAAATGAGCACGGGTCTGCTGGCGGCAACGAGCGGGGAAGTGCCGATCAGCAGACAAAACGAAACGAGAATCCTGCGCCAAACGTCCACATGTACAGTGTAATGTCGCAGAAGGGGAACGGTCGCTCGCCGGCAACCGTATATACATAGGAGGGCACTCCGGGTGATTGAAGTTCGCAACGTTAAGCGCTGGATTCAGAATGGCTCGCGGCGCGTAGAGATCTTGAAAGGGATTTCTCTCAGCATCCCCGCAGGCCAGTTCGTAGCTATCGTTGGGGCCAGCGGCAGCGGAAAAAGCACACTGCTGGGATTGCTCGCGGGGCTCGATACGCCGAGCGAGGGCGAAATCTGGCTTGATGGCACTCCCATTCACAATCTCGCTGAGACTGATCTGGCTGCTGTGCGCGGTCGCAAAATCGGCTTCGTTTTTCAGTCTTACCAGCTCATTTCGACTCTCACAGCGCTTGAAAATGTATTGCTTCCCTTTGAACTCAATCTCGAAGGCAGCGGTTTGAAGCAGGCGCGTTCATTGCTTGAGGCCGTCGGTCTGGCTGAGCGCATGGATCATTATCCAGTCCAACTTTCAGGAGGCGAGCAGCAGCGTGTTGCACTGGCCCGTGCGTTCGTTGTCAATCCGCCAATCGTGATGGCCGACGAGCCCACTGGAAATCTTGATTCCGCGAATGGCCGCATGGTGCTCGATCTCCTTCTCGAACGCCATGGGCATGCAGGGGCGACTCTTGTTCTGGTTACGCACGATCCTGAGATTGCGGCGCGCGCGGATCGCAAGATTGTACTTAAAGACGGCATGGTCATCGAAGACACGCTGCCTTCCGTTCCTCTTGATGACCTTGTTCAAAATGAGGCGACGAATGGCTGACCGTGCTCTCAGTTGGCAGCGGGCTGGGGCCATCGCATGGCGTGATCTCAAATCCGCTCCCGGCAAATTTGCATTTGTCGTGCTGTCGGTTGCCGTCGGTGTTGCCGCACTTGTAGGTGTTCGCGGCTTCAGTGAAAGTTTTCGTACCACGCTGATGACCGAGGCGCGTTCGCTGATGGCGGGAGACCTCAGTGCACGAGTATTTCGCCAGCCCACAGCCGATGAATCGCAGAAGCTAGCCGCGCTCGAGAAGGGAATTCCTGGGAGCGACTTGACGTGGGTGACGGAGACAGTCTCCATGGCTTCAGTGCCTCCTGATCCAGTGCCAATTCTTGTTACGTTGAAGGCGGTCGATCCCGACCGGTATCCGTTCTACGGTTCTGCGCAGCTAGAACCTGCAATGGGCTTGCAACAGGCCCTGAATGGCGACTCTGCTGTGGTTGCTGAAGAGTTCTTGATCAGGCTCAATGCGCATGTCGGGCAGACTTTGCGGCTGGGTGGGAAGAACTTCAAAATTGTCGCGGTCCTTTCGCAGGAGCCAGACCGGATTTCAGCCGGCGCTGGCATAGGCCCGCGCGTGATGGTATCGCGTTCCTCTCTGCAAAGCTCAGGCCTGATGGCTCCCGGGAGCCGTGCTGCCCAACGTATGTTACTGAAGCTGCCGCCAACCGCAGACGATACGGCTGTGCGCAAACAAGTTGAATCGATTTTGCCCGACGCACAGGTGATGGATTTCAAGGAAGGAAATCCGGCACTGAGCCAGGGGCTCGACAACGCTACTGCAATTCTCAGCCTTATCTGTCTTGTCGCCATGGTGCTTGGCGCGATCGGTGTAGCAATGGCGATGCATGCTCACCTCGAGCAGCGCATGGACATGCTCGCGATCCTCAAGGCAGTGGGGGCACAGTCCTCCGACTTGTTGCGTATTTTTCTTCTACAGACCATGGCGCTCGGGCTCATAGGCGCTTTGATCGGTGTCGCAGGTGGAGCAGCCGTGATGGAGGCCCTACCAGCCGTGTTCGGCAAACTGCTGCCGGTACACACCGTGATGCATTTTCCGTGGCGAGCAGTGCTTGCGGGTCTGGGAACTGGATTGCTTACGACATTGCTGTTTTGTCTTCCACCGCTACTCGATGTCCGCACTGTGAGACCTATTCTGGTCTTGCGCAGGCTGGTAGAGCAAGGGCCTAGTAACGCGCGCGACTGGTTTGGGCGCTTGTGGTCTCGACGCCTGCAGATAGCCATTGCCGTGCTTGTCATCGTGGCCCTTGGAGCAATTGCGTGGGCATTGTCTGATTCAGTAAAGGTTGGTGGCTGGTTCGCACTGCTGTTCACCGTCGCACTAATCGTGCTACTGGTACTGGCTGCAGTGGCTCTGCGCGTGCTGAAATTCGCTCTCAATCGTGTGAGGCTGCATCTGCCGTCTTCATTGCGTCATGGTCTTGCAAATCTCTACAGGCCAGGCAATCAATCAGCCGCCGTCCTTGCCTCACTTGGCACCGGCGTCATGCTCATTCTTGCCGTGTATCTGATGCAGAGCACATTGCTGCGCGAAATCCGTGAGACTGCCTCGCCCAAGTTGCCCAACGTGTTCCTTATCGACATTACCTCTGACGAAGTTGAGGGTGTCAGGTCTTTCTTTCAGCATCAGCCTGGCGTCACTGCGCCGCTCGATTTGATTGCAGGCGTTCAGGGACGCTTCGTCTCTTTCAACGGCAAATCCCTCGATGATTTGAAAGAGCAGCACTTCCCACGGAGAATGCTGGAGAACGCTGAACTGAGCTGGGCAGATGCGCCCCCGGAAGGCGACAAGGTGACCCAGGGTAAATGGTGGACCGATGCGAATGCCGCTGAAGTCGCTATTGGTGAGGGCACGGCACAGCGGCTTCATCTCGGAGTCGGCTCTTCAGTGGAGATCGCGATCGGCGGTCGCGTTCACGCGCTAAAAGTTACCGCTCTTTACAAATCTGACGGACAACATTTGGCCGCGCGGATATCGTTCATGCTTCCTTCCGGCCAGCTCAAGGATGAACAAGCAACATGGTATGGAGGCGCTCACGTCGATGCTAAACGGGTTCCGACGATGGAGAGGGCACTTTTCGCCGCTTATCCAACAGTGACTGTGATCAACATCGCCGACGTGCTCGATCGCATCGAGAGCGTGGTCGACCAGATCACTTTTGTAGTGCGTTTCCTGGCCGGCTTTTCGATTCTTGCTGGACTAATGATCCTCGCATCGAGCATCGCAAGTGCACGTTTCCGACGCATGCGCGAAGCGGTTGTACTGAAAACGTTGGGTGCAACCCGTATGCGCATCGTGCGAACATTCAGTGTCGAATTTTCCGTGCTCGGTCTGCTGGCTGGCTCAGTTGGCGTGATCTTTGCAAATATCCTCACGCGCGTACTATTGCGCAAACTTGAAGTCAGTTTTCAAATCGACTGGTACGCGACAGCTTTTACGCTGGTGGGGACGGCTATCCTTGCAATGGGAACAGGGTGGATTGCGAGCTTCCGTATCCTTGGGCTGCGGCCACTGGAAGTATTGCGCGAAGAATGAGGTGCTTGCGCCGTACAGACGGTTTGACCGGCTAAAAGTTTGCACGTATTATGAGATAGTTGGCCTTAGCGCCTGAATGTTCTGTTTGGCCAAGTCAGAACGGCTGCAATGGCCCGCATCGCGTTTGTTGCCCCCTCGTTCAATGGTAGGACAGCTGCCTCTGGAGCAGCCTATCGGGGTTCGAATCCCTGGGGGGCAGCCAATACACATTTTCTGCACATCTCCAGACATCTCCCAAAATCTCTGAAACACGCCAAAGTCTGCATAAACACTGGGCTTTATTCTCTATGCTCGTATCTAGAGGTCTATGGGTGTATCCCCCAAGCGCACAGACCTTGCTGTATAAATTGCTGTACAATTGGCGCGAAATCGCACTTATACAGCAAGTGGGGGATAAAACACCTTGAATCTGACAGATGCGAAACTACGCAAGACAAAGAACGATACAGCAAAGCCTGTGAAAATGAGCGATGGGCGCGGCCTTTATTTGCAGGTGAACCCGAAAAACGGCGGGAAATACTGGCGTTACGGCTACAGGCACGAGGGCAAGCAGCGCACTCTTACGCTCGGCGAATATCCGCTCATGTCGCTCGCGGCGGCTCGCGATGCTCATGCGGACGCGCGGCGGCAATTGCTCTCGGGCATCGACCCGGCAGCACCGGAACAACAAGAGCAAGGCGGCGGCACATTCGCGGATGTGTTTGAGGCATGGCTTGCGCATTGGCGCAAGAGTGTCTCGGAGCGTCACGCGGGCATGGTCGAGCGAATGATGCGGGCTCAGGTACTTCCCGCGCTTGGCGGGCTCGGCGTCGCGTCTGTGACGACTCTGAACATCGTGCGGGCGGTTCAATCAATCGACCAAGACGGCAAGAACGAGACGGCGCAGCGGGCGCTCGAAACCATCCGCATGATATTTCGGCACGGCATCGTTAACGGACTAGCGCCGCGAAATCCCGCAGCGGACATAAAACCCGCTGACGTCCTCTCGCCAGTCAAGAGCGAGAACTTCGCGCACGTCTCCGCTCCCGAGATTCCCGCGCTCTGGCGAGCCATCAACGGCTATCACGGCAGCGCGGCGGCGAAAATCGCGATGAAACTGGTCGCCTACACGGGCGCACGTCCGAGCATGGTTGTAGAGGCATCGTGGAGCGAAGTAGACATCGAAGCGGCGCGATGGGAGATAAGCGCGGAGCGAATGAAGATGGACACGGCGCACATCGTCCCTCTGTCTCGACAGGCGTGCGAGTTATTCGCGGCACTAAAGCACTTCACGGGACACACGGCGCTATGCTTTCCGGGCGATAGAGATACCGCGAAGCCGATGAGCAATAACACGCTCGGGAAAATGCTAGAGCGGCTCGGATACAGGGGCAAGCAAACCCCGCACGGATGGCGGCACATTTTCAGCACCCAGATGCACGAACTCGGCTACGAAGAGCGATTCATTGAGGCGGCGCTCGCGCATCACAAGCGCGATAAAGTCGCGGCGGTTTACAACAAGGCCGCATATCTCGCGCAACGCAGGGAACTAATGCAACGCTGGTCGGACCATCTCGACTCGCTCGCGGCTCGGGTCGTAATCGCGGCGGCTTGAGTGAACAAAAAAATCAGACAGACGGCTCGGGCTTCGGCTCGGGCCGTTCGCGTTTACGAGCAACGCAATCTCTGATAAGCGGCGATGCGGTGTGATGGGAATCACCACCGGATAAAAATCGCAGCCTAAAAAGTTTTGCACAAATTTGGGGGTAGTTTCTCGCTAAGATAGATTACATGGGGAATTGATGCGCAAGGCATCTGTCCGAATCTCCCCCAGCCCTAAAAATCGCTGATCAAGAATGAGTAGGTTTACTCATTCCCGCCGCAGATGTATTGCGCGAGGGAGAAGGATGAAGCGGTTTCAGGTTCAGCATAAATGCTCAGTGCGGGCGAAGATTGACGCGGCATACGCTCGCGGCGATTGGGAGGGATGCGACGACGGCGTTCTGTTTTGGGTTTTTGAGTTGGCATTCCTGTTAACTCAGGACGAGGATACCGCGCAAGACGCTACGATTCGGGTCTGGCAGAAGCGCGAGCTATTCGACTCGCAGAAGTCGGCCCTATCCACCTGGGCTACTCGCGTCATCTCTAACGTGAACTACGACGCACTGCGACAGGTTGCAGACTTGGCGATTGTGGGTTGCGACATGCCGCCCGTAGAAAATAGCGAAGGCGAGCAGACAGACGGATTCGAGGCGGCTCTCGATGAGCGCGGTACTTGCGACGAGGTAGAGGGCGGCGAGCGTATGAGCCCGTTAGTTCGCAAGGCGCTATCAGTTAATCGCGAAAAACTGCCGAGCGACGAGGCTCGAATAGTATTCGCCCGCCTATCTCTCGGGGAGAGCGTTACCTGTATCGCTAAGTCTTACGAGTGCGAGGCCGCAACGATGAAGAAGCGCATATCGAGATGGAGACAAATAGCGGCGTAAAGAGTGTCACTTTTTTCCAAAACATCCGTATATGGTGGTGTGGGGGTTTTTTCCGAATCGCCCGTATAAGGTAGTGGGAGCGCGGGCTGGAGTCAAAACTGACTCGCCCGCCGAGCGCGACCGTCCTTCCGCTCGCCCATACAGGGGAACCAGACGTCGCTCCCGTCTAGGTTCCCCTTACGTTTTGATCGCGCTATAGACGCTCGAAGATAACCGCGCAATTCAGCACACCAACCGCCGCGAACACGGCGCATAGGAGAGGCAATGCCCAAATTACTAACGATTCAGGAATGCGCCGCAACCGTATCCCTCTCGGTCCCACAACTCTACAAGTTGCAGTCGCGGGGCGAGTTCATCAAGCCTTTAAAGATAGGCCGCAGCGCACGTTTTTTACAGAGCGAGTTGCAGGAATGGATTGAGTCTAGGTCCATTGCTCGCAACTAGCGAAGCAGCGGCGCAGCGTCGACACAAACGAAACTCAACCATTCAATTCCAATGGAGCGAAACACCATGTCATCATTACTCGGCCTTACCTACCACTCCGAACTACACATCTCGTCGACATCGCAAGCGTACCAGCAGTTTTTGTGGACGAAAGCACACATAATCTCTCGCATTCGCGACCGTTTTATCGCACGGGCGAGCGACGCGGACGATAGCGCCAATGCTTGCGAGTTCAATGGAGACAGGGCGAGCGCACGTAACTGGCGGCTCCAGCGTGACGCTTTTCTCGCGAAGGCTGATTCTGAATTGGGCGGATGGGGGCCAACGACAGCGCAGTTAGACGCACTAATCGAAAACGAGAGGCGACAGGCTTGCATCCGTATGGAATGCCAGCGGAACGGCGACGCGCTCCAAGAGGCGCTCAGTCTAGAGAAACCCAAGCAGGAGAAATCTTGCCGCGACGCGCTGGCAAAGCTGGAACCCGAGGCGGCGAAACTACACGAGGCGTGGATTGCTGGCATGAAGTCGGCTCGCATCCCACTGGACGGAACAGAAGAGCAGTTGAAGATGGTCGGGCTCTGGGATGCTTTTCAGCGTGCTTTGAAGGCGGCGGCGCGGTAACTCACATCGCGGGCGCTTGGTAGCCTAGCGCCCAACATACTCTCGAAGGGGATTCACGTTATGGGCAAGCAAATCGCGGCGTATGCCGCACTGTACAACTCGCGCAGCGGATGGCTCGGCTTCTACGAGACGATTGCTAAGGGCGCATTTAACAGCGTTCTGCGCGGAAATCCGAATGTGGTTTGCCTTTTCAACCACGATGACAATCGACTTCTCGGACGCACGACGAGCGGAACCCTGAAGCTCTCGGCAGACGACAAGGGACTTTCTTACAAATGCACGTTGCCACAAACGGCGACTGGCGACGAGGTTGGAGAGCTAGTCTCTCGGGGTGACATTAGCGGTTCTAGCTTTGGCTTCATCGTTGGCGAGGACGACTGGAACATCAAGGCAAATGGTGAAGCCGAGCGAACGATTCACAGCTTCGATTGCATCACAGACGTGAGCCCGGTAACCTCTCCCGCCTATCCCGGTACGATGGACGCGGGCGCGGCGGTACACATGGTGCGGTCGCGCCAATTGTCGGCAGAGGACGCCGAGCGCGTTCGCAAAGTCGAGGCGGCGGTCGCCGAGGCGCGGACTTACGAAGACGCGGAGAACTACCGATGCCGCGTTCGCGCAGAAATGGCATTCATCGAATCGGGCATCGACCCGCAGAAAGCGAAGCGCATGTCAGGCAGAGTGCAAGAGCCAAGCGCAACTAAGGGGTTGCGTCGTTCATTCAAAATCGAAGGTCGCTCGGTCACTGAGGCAGAGTTTGTAGCGCACGCAAAGCGCAAGGGCATCGCCAACATTGAGCAGCGTTTGGCGACGACGGCCAACGGTCGCGCAGAACGCATTACCGTACTTGGCAAGGTCGAGCGCATCTAGCATCGACCGCGATTCAAAAGGGGCGGGCTTCGGCTCGCCCTTGCATTTTTGGCATAAATACCTAAAAGGAAGTGGTATGACCTACACACTTAATGTGGAAGACGAACTTATCGAGATGGCAGCATCGAACGCAGTCGAGCGCGGCGCTTATATCTCCCTCAAGATGGAATACATGCGGCGGGGATGGCTCCCGAACAGCACTGAAGAGTTGCGGAGAATCGCGCGAACGCCCAACTTCGCGTGGGCAGACAAAATGCTCTTTAGGGTGCGGGACCGCTACTTGCGCGTTGACATCGCGCACGACACGGACCGACTGACAAGCGGGCGATGGGACGAAGAGCGCAAGGCAGAGGCGGTGCGCCAATGAGCCTACCTTGGTTCTGCATGTATAGCGAGTGGGCGACCGACCCAAAGGTCCAGATGCTATCCGAGGCGATGCAACGGCGCATGGTCATGCTGTTCTGCGACGAGTGCGCGGAGCAGACTCCCATGAGTGATGAGCAACGAGCGTTCAAGTGGCGCATAACTCCCGAGGCCGTAGCAGAGACGAAGGCGCTGTTCCTTGAGTACGGCATCGTTGACGAGGACTGGAACGTTCTCAACTGGGAGAAGCGGCAACGGCGCGACCTATCGACCCCCCGAGTTCAGAAGCACCGAGCAATGAAACGCGGTGAAACGTTACATGAAACAGATGAAACGGCTTCAGAAACGTTTCCGACCGTTCTACATAACAAGACAATACATAACAAGACAAACAAAAAAGAGATATATGTCGAAAATCCTTCGGATGTTTCGACTGCTCCCCTTGGCATCGTGTGCGGAGATGAGTCTGCACTCAGAGAGGCACTCGCGAATGAGTCCAGTGGCGCATCTGTCCGAAGTCTTCCCCTGTTAGATGGCGAAGTGTTCGAGATTACTGAATCCTTTGTAGCCAAACTTAAAGAAGCATTCCCAAGAGTGAACGTCGTCGAGCAAATAGACCGCATAGGGAAGGGACTACTTTCGGGACGCTACAAACTGCGTGACAAGTCGCCGACAATCGCGTTTATCACCGGGCGATGCAGGGAAGACTGACAAAGACCCGCCTTCCCGGTTAGGGAATTGTGGTGCCAACCAGAGGGCGTCGGAAACGGCGCTCTTTTGTTTTAGGAGCGATATGAAAAGAGCAGATATGCCGCAAGTAGCGGACACCGAGCACGAGACGGTCACAATAAACGGCGTCGAGGTTCGCGAGGATGGCGAGTGGAGATTTATCGATTTGGCGCGGTTCTCTATGTGGACCGCATTCAGCGGGTATGGACCTACTAGCGGGCCGAAAGACTATGCGATTAACGAGGACGGCATAGTGTGTCACATCCCGAGCGAGAGATTCTTCGCGCCGAGTGTGCGCAATCAGAGATTTATCTATGTCCACAAAGAGCGATTCCTCACAGCATGGCTTCTCGCGATGGCGTTCGACATTCCGAGGCCGTGCAAGGTTGCATACGCGGCTTACATCGACGAGGCAAAGCCCGCGCACGTCAGCAACGTTGTTTGGATTCGCGGGCGACGCAACCAAGAGGAGACGGCGGCATGAGGCGGCAAGCAAAACGCGGCGATGTGAAAGGACTCAGCGAAAGGACGAAGGCAACGATTCGGGCGCGATACATTCCGGGCGGTGACGCCAATGGCGGTAATGGGCCATTCATTGCGAGGGTCTACGGCATAAGCGAAACGCGGGTTCGACGGATAGCTAGAGCGCACGGCGTTCGATGGGTTAGTCGCATTGGCGTCTGTCACGAGGTCGACAGTTAGCGACCCCGCACGGCTTATAAGATAAATCGAATCCGCGAGGACGCATCGGGGAGAGGCGGTAAGTAGGGTTGATGCGTCAGCAACTCATCGACGCAACCTAGAGCCTTGTAGCGCGACGGCGAGGCATCCTCGCAAAAGGATGGGTACGGGGTATGGGGGTCAAGTTTCCCCAACCTCGACCCTTCTAGACCGATACGGTTGGCCTTGCGCACACAACCGCGAAATGAAAGTTTTTCGAGTCATCTATCGCCTAGTCTTGCTGGAATCGACAAGGTTGACAGAATCAACCTCGGGACTTGCGCACAATGCCAGATTGCTTTCTACTGACTGCATCGGCATGGCCACAACAGAGCACACCATCAATGATGCAATCGCTGAAGTACTGCGAGGAACTCGACGAGCTTGGCGCGATAATGAGATCGTCAGTTCAGAAAACACTGGGCAAATCAAGGGCAGTGCGGCCCGACCGGACATTCTTGTCTTGGAACCGAGCGTCTCCCCCGTCGTCATCGAAACAGAAGTCCTTCCTGCGGTGACTGTCGAGGCCGAGGCGGTTGCCCGACTCGGCTCAAAACTCAAGAAGACAGGGCTCACGATTCTTGCGTCGGTCGCGGTGCGGTTGCCGCTGAGGCTGAGAGACAAATCTGGAAAAGCATTGGAGAAGGATTTGCTCAGCAGCGCCGATCTTGAGATGTGTCTCTACACCGGGAGCAACGCAGAGGAAAAGACCCGTTGGCCGAAATCCGGCTGGATTGCGGGTACCATCGGCGACCTATCCGTCCTCACGCAGTCCGGAACCGTCCCGCCTGATGTCATTGAGGCTGCGGCAACTGAATTGGTGAACGGTGTCAGCGAGGCTGCGGGACGACTGACTGAAATGGCTAAAGATAACAAAGTGGCAGTCGAGAAGATCGCCAAGGAACTCTACCAAGAAGACGGGGAACAGACTCGGCGCATGGCTGCGACCATTCTGGCCAACGCATTTGTATTCCATGAGAGCTTGGCAGGAAAGCTTAAGGGAGTTAACTCGATTGACGAGTTAAGGGGCATGAAGAAATTCAATAAGGCCTCTGTCATCGCAGAATGGGAGAAGATCCTGCTCGTCAACTATTGGCCGATTTTCGACATCGCCAGACGCATTCTTGAAGTCGTTCCTGTAGCCGAGAGTAAGGCCTTGATCGAGCGTTTGGCAGAAACGGCAGACAGGTTACTTGAAAATCGGCTGATGCGCTCACACGATCTGACCGGAGCAGTCTTTCAACGGCTGATTGTGGACAGAAAATTCTTGGCCGCGTTTTACACGACCCCAGCCTCGGCAGCGTTACTGATCGGATTAGCACTTGTGCCAGACCTCACACCGGCGATGAAGTCGTGGGGGGATGCAGAAAACGTCACGTCGCTGCGTATTGCAGATTTCGCTTGCGGTACTGGCACATTGCTTACGACAGCGTACAGTCGAATCGGGCAATTGCACGAACTTGCTGGTGGTGACGCCGAGTCGATACACGCTCAAATGATGGCACATGCAATCATTGGGTGTGACGTGCTTCCTTCTGCCGCACACCTAACAGCGTCGATGATCGCCGGAGCACATCCGACCGTGAAGTACGAGCAAAGCCTGATCATGACCGTCCCGTACGGCTACATGGACGGTGATATTGCCCTGGGCGCACTGGATTTGCTCAACCCACAAGCAAAACTAACCGAGATGGCCATCACCGCAAAGGCGGCGGAAGGCATGGGGGAAAAAGAGAAGGAGACTTGGGCCACCCTTCCGCACGCGTCATTTGATTTGGTTGCAATGAACCCACCGTTTACTCGCCCCACCAATCATGAGGGCAGCAGACGCGACGTGCCGAACCCGATGTTCGCCGCTTTTGACAATACCCCCGAGCAACAGAAGAAGATGGCGGCAGCAACGAAGCGCCTGACGGCTGGTACAAGTGCTTCTGGAAATGCGGGTGAAGCTTCTATCTTCTTGGTCCTCGCCGACCGCAAAGTTCGAGATGGCGGTATGGTCGCTCTAGTCATGCCCTTGAGCTTGATGCTTGGGGAATCGTGGGAACCCTCTCGTGCTCTTTTGTCCAAGAAATACAGCGGGCTAGTTGCGCTCTCGATTGCAGGTGCGACGGATGAGGAGTCGTCGTTCTCAGCCGACACGGATATGGCTGAGTGTCTCGTGGTGGCTCGAAGGTCAAAGCCACAGGACAACCGAGCCACCTTCGTTGTGTTGAAAGAGCGTCCCGCTAATTCGATGCTGGGGGCCAGTACGGCGGATCAGATTCATCGGTTGATCGCGACGAAAAATCTTCGACGGCTGGAAGATGGTCCGGTCGGCGGAACGCATTTATTCTTTGGCAACGATTTAGTGGGTCAGGCGATGACTGCTCCCCTACCTGAGTCCGGCGTGTGGAACCTCGCTCGCATCGCCGATCTATCCTTGGCGCAAGCTTCGTACCAACTGACAAACGAGAATCGACTTTGGCTGCCCGGTATGGCTAAGACGGATGCTGTAAAAGTGCAAATCATCGTTCTGGGCAAAGGAAAGACTGGACCGATTGATAGAGACATTGATGGGGTGAACTCGAATGGTGAGATACGTGGCCCTTTCGAGATTGTGTCGCTCAAAGTCGGTAGCGTGCCGACCTATCCCGCACTTTGGGAACACAAAGCCGAGCGCGAGAGGACGATGTGCTTCGAGGGGGACTCAGAAGGCATTCCCCGCAACGCGAAAAAGCCCGATCAAGAGAAGGCCCTTGCGGAAAAGGTCGAAGCAGTATGGGCCACTGCCTCTCACTGCCATTTCAATCTGAACTATCGCTTCAACAGCCAATCCACGAACATGCAGTTCACACCACGCCCAACGATCGGTGGGCGTGCATGGCAATCAATCAAGCTCGATTCTATAGAACAGGAAAAAGCTCTGGTGTTGTGGGCCAATACGTCACTGGGAATGCTGCTTCGCTGGTGGCACAGTAATAAGCAGCAAGCCGGAAGGGGGAACGTCGGCAAGACCGCGATGGAGGATATGCCCATCCTGAATATTGGTGCGTTGACGCACGCGCAGCTTGCAAAGGCGGTCGAGATATTCGACGAGACATGCGAAAAGGTTCTACTTCCATTCCATCAAATCGACGAAGACCCCGTCCGCAAGGAACTGGACGACCGGTTCGCCCGCGATGTGTTAGGTGTACCTAACACCATTCTTCAGCCCAATGGTCCGATGGACCTGCTGCGGAGAAAATTGGCGCAGGAGCCGTCGATTCGGGGCAATAAGTAAGGTTTATGGACGACGAAACCGCATTTCTGGCGGCTATTTGAAGACCCCACGAGAGTCGAAGGCAGTTGCCTCAAAATGCTGTACAACTGCTGTACAAACCGGCCTAACTGTATTGATTTAATCGTGGTTAGAATCCCTGGGGGGCAGCCAATCAAACATTTCCGCGCCCAGATCCCCACCGCCAATCAGATCAAGCAACGAGTCATAATGTCGACGTCTTAGACGTGCTGCATGGCTGCTCCGAGCCGGTTGGAAACGGAATCAAGTCCTGAGTTGGCCGCATCGCTTGAAGAAGCACCTACAAGTTTGAAGGTGTTGCTGCTAGGCAGGAAGACTCGGAAACAGGTCGCGCATCCCTTCTCGCCGCGAACGCTGCGAAATGTGATGATGCCCTCATATTTCTGCACGATTCCTTTGCTTATCCAAAGCCCTAAGCCAGTGCCTTTTGTCGATTTCGTACTGAAAAACGGCTCGAAGAGTTTGCCTGAATCCTGCGGCTTGATTCCGACTCCAGTGTCAACAATCGATACGCTGATGCCGTGACGTTTCAGTTGCCAGTCGTATGCTTCTCTTACCGTGAGGCGAAGATCTCCACCGTTCGGCATTGCCTGGATGGCGTTGCCGACCAAATTCAAGAACACTTGCCGCAGTTCGACAGGGAAGCCGTGAACCATACCCTGCGTAAGGTATCTCTTGATTAGTCGAATATGACTGATATGGAGTTGGCGCTCTTGCAGCCCAACAACATCATCAAGCAGTTCAGTCAGCATGACTGAGATAGGAGTCTTCGACTCACGATAGAAACTGAGCGTCTGGCGCGTGATGTGCGCAACCCGCTGCAATTCCTGTTCGGCCAAGGCGGCGCAGTGCCGCGCTTCGTCGTCCAGCGAAGGATGATTTCGGAGGAGGAAAAAGATATTGGTGATAGCCGCAAGAGGGTTATTAATTTCGTGCGCGATAATCCCCGCCACGCGACCCATGGCTGCCAGCTTTTCGGTTTCACGCAGAGCTTCTTCAGCTTGCAATTGTGCGGTAATGTCACGATTGACTTCCAGTACAGCATCGCCCTCGTGATTCATGATCTTTCGGCAGGCAACAATCACGTCCGACCCATCTTTCTTTTTTTGATGCAAATTTCCATGCCAGGCTTTTTTGTCACGTAGAGTCTTTTCGATTTCCTCGCGTGGTGCAGGGAATACCGTCCGCAAAACGGAATGGATATCTTTATGGAGAACGTCGTCGCGTTGCCATCCATACAAGCTTTCTGCACCTGCGTTCCAGAACATGATTTCGCCGTTTATACCGCGCACCATGATTGCCTCTGTGGCCAGCTCAAGCAATTCCGCTCGAGTGCGGAACTGTTCCTCGCGGATTCGCAATTCGTCCGTTCGTTCGGCGACGCGCTGCTCTAGTTGATTATTCAACGTTTCGAGCATGCGGGTTTTCCGGTGCAACTCGACAAATATGCCGATTTTGGCCCGAAGGACATCAGGAACCACCGGCACGGAAATGTAATCCACGGCGCCGCTTCGATAACCCTGAATCTTATCGGAGTCAGTGAGATGCACACCGGAGATAAAGATAATCGCAGTTTTTTGAAATCGCGGATGCTGCCTGATTACATCGGCTAATTCGAAGCCATCAAGTTCGGGCATGCTCACATCCATCAGCACAACCGCGATGTCATTCTTCAGCAAGATATTGAGCGCTTCGCTGGCTGACGTCGCCTTGATGAGGTTCTCTCCAAGGTCTGCGAGAATTACCTCGTAGCTTAGGAGTTTGGCCGGCTGGTCATCGACCATCAGGATGTTGACCTTGCTGTCTGCGTTCATCAAAATATCTCTCCAAGCCCTCTGCCGCGCGCAGCTAGCGATGTAGCCACATGCGCAGAGCGGAAAGCAGCTGTTCAGTATTAACCGGTTTGGCGAGATATTCCGAGGCGCCCGCCTCAAGACATCTCTCGCGATCGCCTTTCATCGCCTTTGCGGTGAGAGCGATAATAGGCAAGCGACGCAGATCGGGATTCTGTCGAATCACCTGCATCGTTTCATATCCATCCATTTCCGGCATCATGATGTCCATCAGGACGATCGCCAGGTCTGGGGTTGTTTCAATTGTCTCGATCGCTTCTCGTCCGGTTCCCGCAGATAAAACTGTCATTCCACGCCGCTCAAGGACGCTGCTCAGCGCGAAAATGTTACGCACGTCGTCGTCAACGACTAACACCTTTCGACCAGCCAGCGCTTCGTCGGATTGGTGCAGCCGATCAATCATCCTCTGTTTTGCATCGGGCAATTCTGAAACCACGCGGTGCAGGAACAAAGCGGTCTCATCCAGCAGCCGTTCCGGAGACTCCACGTCCTTAACGACCACGCTGCGGGCCAGAGTATGCAACTGAGCGTCTTCTTCGGCGGAGAGATGTCGGCCAGTGAATACAACTACCGGTAGATCCCGGAGCTTCGGATTACTCTTGATCCGCTCGAGCACATCGAATCCTGACATGTCGGGGAGGCGAAGATCGAGCACAATGCAGTCGTACGTGTTATGCACAAGCGCCTCGAGTGCCGCGGAGCCGGAATCTAGGACCTCGATGTCGATGTCTTCATGCCACAACAGTTCACGTGTGCTCAACTGTTCGGCTGGATTGTCCTCAACAACGAGCAACCTTTTGCGTCTAGGTTGCGAATACTCGCGGATGCGGGATAGTGCCGCGTTTAATTCGTCAGTTGACGTCGGTTTAGTGACGAAGGCGAATGCGCCACGTGACAGGCCGTGATGGCGGTCCTCATCGAGCGTTAGCATCTGCACAGGTATGTGACGTGTCTTAGGATCCTGCTTTAAATGGTTGAGAACGGTCCACCCGAGCATGTCGGGCAGCATCACGTCGAGAGAGATTGCAGTTGGTCGATACTCGCGAGCGAGCGATAGAGCCTCGGTGCCTGTCATGGCTACGAGCACCTTGAACCCCTTGTCGCGCGATAGATCGCAGAGGACGCGAGCATAATGCGGGTCGTCTTCGACGATAAGCAGCACCGCATCGCCCTGTTCCAAGGATTTGCGATCATCCTCGATCCGTGCTTCCTGTTCAGCGACAGTAACGTTTGAAAGGAACATAGGCACGCTGACCGTTCCACCAACCTTTTCAGCTTTTACGATCGTTGAGGCGGCCGGTCCGACGTAAGTCTGCGGCAAATAGAGAGTGAAGGTGCTGCCCTTGCCAGGCTGGCTCCTTAGCTGGATCTCGCCGCCGAGCAGGTTTGCAAGTTCGCGGCTGATAGCCAAGCCGAGGCCGGTACCTCCGTACTTGCGGCTGGTGCCTGCGTCGGCCTGTTGAAAGGCTTCGAAGATGATTCGCTGTTTCTCGGGTGGGATGCCTATGCCTGTATCGGAAACTTCGAATGCAATGACGGAACCGGCACCGCTGAGAATCGGGTGGTCCGGTGCCCATCCAGTTGCCGCTGACGATACGGATAGCCTTACCGTGCCTTGCTCAGTAAATTTGAATGCATTCGACAACAGGTTCTTCAAGACCTGCTGGAGGCGCTTCGAGTCGGTGACCAAGCTGCGGCCCATGCGCGGATCGTTTGTAACATCGAAGGTGAGTTTGCGGTTTTCAGCTTCGTGACGAAACGGCCTTGCGACTGTATCAAGGAGCATGCCGAAGAAGACTTCTTCCGCTTCGACAGAAACTGTGCCCGACTCAATTTTGGAAAGATCAAGAATGTCGCTGATAAGGTTCAGCAAGTCCGTTCCAGCGCCATGGATAGTGCGCGCGAACTCAACCTGCTTGGCGTTCAAGCTGCCATCCGGATTCTCCGCGAGTTGCTGGCCGAGCACCAGAATCGAGTTGAGAGGCGTACGCAACTCGTGGGACATATTGGCGAGGAATTCTGATTTGTACTTCGAAGTAAGAGCCAATTCGCGGGCTTTTTCTTCGAGTGCGCGTCGAGCCTGTTCGATTTCCTGATTCTTGCGTTCGACTTCGTAGTTTTGCTCGGCGAGTTGCTGTGCTTTTTGGGCAAGCTGCTCGTTGGTTTGCTGCAGTTCCTTCTGTTGCGTCTGCAACTCTGTTGCCAGTTGTTGTGACTGTTTCAGTAGGCCTTCCGTCTGCATTGTGGCTTCAATGGAGTTCAGCACAATACCGATCGACGAAGTTAGCTGTTCAAGGAATGAGAGATGCGAGGCAGTAAATGCGCCTAGGCTAGCGAGTTCGATGACGGCCTTCACGCGGTCCTCAAACAACACCGGGAATACAATCACATTTTTTGGAACTGCTTCGAACAATCCGGAGCGAATAGGCGCCGCTGTGCTCGGTAGTTCAGCTATCAGCATTCGTCTTTTCTCTGCCGCGCATTGTCCGATAAGGCCTTCACCGAGCCGTACTTCGCGTAAATATCCTTCTGGGGTATCAGCAAAGGTGGAGAGCAGAACAAGGTTACCTTCTGAGCTGGCGGAATCACCGCCCATTTGGTAGATGACGCCTTGCTGCGCGTTGATCAATGGAGCGAGTTCCGACAGCAGCATTCTTCCCACGGTTGCCAGATCGCGCTGACCTTGCAACATACCTGTGAACCTGGCTAAGTTTGTCTTCAACCAATCCTGTTCTGTGTTGCGATCAGTGGTGAGGCGAAGGTTATCAATCATTGTGTTGATGTTGTCCTTCAGCTCTGCCACCTCGCCGCGCGCTTCCACTTGGATCGATCGCGTCAAGTCACCCTTCGTGACGGCCGTGGCAACCTCTGCGATCGCGCGTACCTGATTAGTCAGGTTATCGGCCAGCAAGTTTACGTTGCCGGTCAAATCCTTCCACGTACCTGCGGCGCCGGGCACGTTGGCCTGTCCGCCAAGTCGCCCTTCCACACCTACTTCGCGTGCCACGGTCGTCACCTGATCCGCGAATGTTGCAAGCGTGTCGGTCATGTTGTTAATCGTTTCGGCGAGCGCGGCTACTTCACCTTTGGCGTTCACCGTGAGCTTCTGATTCAACGCGCCATTGGCTACCGCCGTTACCACCTTCACAATGCCGCGCACTTGTTCGGTGAGGTTGGCGGCCATTACGTTTACGTTGTCAGTCAAATCTTTCCACGTTCCGGCCACACCAGGCACCATGGCCTGACCGCCTAGTTTTCCGTCGGTGCCCACTTCGCGGGCCACGCGGGTGACTTCTGCCGCAAACGCGTTGAGCTGGTCCACCATCGTGTTGATGGTGTCTTTCAACTCTAGAATTTCGCCCTTCACATCGACCGTGATCTTGCGGCTCAAATCACCGCGGGCTACTGCAGTAGTTACCTCGGCGATATTTCTCACTTGCGCAGTCAGGTTACCGGCCATCGAGTTAACCGAGTCGGTAAGATCCTTCCACGTACCGGCGACACCCGGAACGTTGGCCTGGCCGCCGAGCCGCCCCTCCGATCCCACTTCGCGAGCCACGCGCGTCACTTCCGCTGCGAACGATCGAAGTTGCTCGACCATTGTGTTCAGCGTTTCTTTAAGCTGCAGAATCTCGCCGCGTACGTCTACTGTGATCTTGCGGCTCAAGTCGCCGTTCGCAATAGCCGTTGCCACTTCGGCAATATTTCTGACCTGCGCTGTGAGGTTGCCGGCCATGAAGTTCACTGAGTCGGTGAGATCTTTCCACGTACCTGCGACTCCCGGCACCACCGCCTGACCGCCCAGTTTTCCGTCTGTACCCACTTCGCGGGCAACGCGCGTGACCTCGCCGGCAAATGCGTTAAGTTGATCCACCATGGTGTTGATGGTGTTGCGCAACTCGAGAATTTCGCCCTTCACGTCGACGGTGATCTTGCGCGAAAGATCGCCACGGGCCACGGCTGTCGTCACTTCAGCGATGTTTCTTACCTGGGCCGTAAGGTTGCCGGCCATCGAGTTTACCGAGTCCGTCAAATCCTTCCATGTACCGGCGACACCGGGAACGTTGGCTTGACCGCCGAGACGTCCTTCAGTACCGACCTCTCGAGCAACGCGCGTTACTTCGCCAGCAAACCTGTTCAGCTGATCCACCATCGTGTTGATGGTTTCTTTCAGAAGAAGAATTTCGCCGCTCACGTTCACCGTAATCTTTTTTGAGAGATCACCTGTCGCGATAGCTGTCGAAACTTCAGCGATGTTTCGTACCTGGCCGGTCAGGTTCGATGCCATTGAATTAACCGAATCGGTAAGATCCTTCCAGGTTCCTGCGACACCAGGAACCTGTGCCTGGCCGCCCAGTTTGCCGTCGGTGCCGACCTCGCGTGCTACACGCGTTACTTCGCCAGCAAACGCATTGAGCTGGTCGACCATGGTGTTGAGCGTGTCCTTGAGTTCAAGGATTTCGCCCTTCACGTCGACGGTGATCTTGCGGCTCAAATCGCCGCGGGCCACTGCCGTTGCCACTTCGGCGATGTTTCTTACCTGGCCCGTAAGGTTCGAAGCCATGAAGTTGACGTTATCGGTAAGATCCTTCCATGTACCTGCGACGCCGGATACCTGTGCCTGCCCACCGAGCTTACCGTCGGTACCGACCTCGCGCGCCACGCGCGTTACTTCTCCTGCGAATGCGTTCAACTGGTCGACCATGGTATTGATTGTGTTTTTCAGCTCGAGGATTTCGCCCTTCACATCGACCGTGATCTTGCGACTCAAGTCGCCGCGGGCCACTGCCGTCGTGACTTCGGCGATGTTTCTGACCTGGGCTGTAAGGTTGCCGGCCATGGAGTTGACTGAGTCAGTGAGATCCTTCCATGTGCCGGCCACACCGGGAACGTTCGCTTGGCCGCCGAGTCGGCCCTCGGTACCCACTTCGCGTGCCACACGCGTCACTTCGCCCGCGAACCTGTTAAGCTGATCCACCATAGTGTTCAGCGTCTCTTTGAGCTGCAAAATCTCACCGCGTACGTCGACCGTGATCTTTCGAGACAAGTCGCCATTGGCGATAGCGGTTGCCACTTCAGCAATATTGCGGACCTGGCCGGTGAGGTTGCCGGCCATGAAGTTCACGTTGTCAGTGAGGTCCTTCCACGTGCCTGCCACCCCGGGCACACTAGCCTGACCGCCGAGTTTGCCTTCGGTACCTACCTCGCGTGCTACACGCGTTACCTCGCCAGCAAATGCGTTGAGCTGATCCACCATGGTGTTGATGGTGTCTTTTAATTCGAGAATTTCGCCCTTCACATCAACTGTAATTTTGCGGCTCAAGTCGCCACGCGCCACGGCCGTTGTGACCTCGGCGATGTTTCTCACCTGGGCTGTGAGATTCCCAGCCATTGCGTTGACTGAGTCGGTGAGATCTTTCCAGGTCCCTGCTACACCGGGCACCACAGCTTGTCCACCGAGTTTGCCGTCGGTGCCGACCTCGCGAGCCACGCGCGTCACTTCTGAGGCGAACGACCGCAGCTGATCCACCATGGTGTTGATGGCTTCTTTGAGCTGCAGAATCTCGCCGCGGACGTCGACGGTAATTTTGCGGGAAAGGTCGCCGCTCGCAACGGCAGTTGCCACCTCTGCAATGTTTCTGACTTGGCCTGTCAGGTTTGAGGCCATAGAGTTCACGGAATCGGTGAGATCCTTCCATGTGCCTGCGACGCCTGGAACCACAGCCTGTCCACCGAGCTTGCCATCGGTGCCAACTTCGCGAGCCACGCGCGTTACCTCAGCTGTGAACACACCCAGCTGTTGAATCATCGTGTTCACAATGTTGGCTGAGCGGAGGAACTCGCCCTCAAGGGGGCGGCCGTCAACGTCAAGCCTGACGGTCTGGGTTAAGTTACCTTGAGCCACGGCTGCGATAGCGCGGGTTACTTCGGTCGTAGGCCTAAGGAGATCCTCGACGAGCGTATTGACTGAGACTTCCATGTCGTCCCAGGCGCCCCGCCGGTGTTCGACGCGGATCCGTTCCCGAGTCTTACCTTCTTTACCAACAGCCAAGCCGACTCGTTTAAGTTCGAACGCCATCTGCTCGTTGGCAATCACAATTTCGTTGAAATTATCGGCAATTTTTCCCGGAAGCCCAGTCCACGATACGGGAAGACGAACGCTAAAGTCGCCCTCTCTCATAGTCTTGAGGCTCTGGAGGATGGCAGTCAGGCAATCTGACATCGGGGGTTCCATTACGCTGACTGGGTAACGGTTATCCCCATCCTGCCCACTCACAGGCGAATCAATGGTCGTCGACATTCCGGGTACTCCTAGAAAGGATCTGGCATATCCGCATTATCAGATCGCCGTGCGGCCCCTAACGGCCATCAGAAGAGCACAAATGCTGGATTGCAGCGAGCAAATAGATGCTTGAGGAACTGTGCGGGTTGCCTGTGGCATCTAAATGAGCGCCGAAGCCTGAATCTAAATTGAATGCAATGCGGCTCGCTGGCTGGCCTATCTTCTCGAGTGAAATCTGCATCTAACACTCAGCGGTGGTTTCGGGGGATTCGACTGCTTTTGCCTGCACCAGACAATTCAAGGAAAGACACATGCCAAGCATTCTGGGAGTCAATATAACGGCCTCGAATTATGCGGAGGTCGTGAAGAAGTGTACCGAGTGGGCGGCTGCTCGCGAATCGCGAACTGTTGTGTTCGCGGATGCCCACGTTATCATGCAGGCCCATGACAAGCCTGCGTTTCGTGCTGATATGAATGCGGCGGACCTTGCAAACCCAGACGGTATGCCAATTGTCTGGGCGTGTCGTGCATTTGGCGCGCCAGATGCGACTCGGGTTTATGGACCCGATGCGACGCTGGCCTTACTGGCAGCGGCGCAGCAAACCGGTCTGCCTGTCGGGTTCTATGGCGGCAGTGAGTCGGCCCTTGCGAAGCTCCTAATTGAGGTCGAAAGACGGTTTCCCGGAATCAACATTGCCTTCCACATGTCGCCTCCGTTCCGTCCGCTTACGGAGGAGGAGGATGAAGCCGTTGTTCAGAAGATATCTGCTGCGGGCGTTCGCTGGCTTTTTGTCGGCCTTGGCTGCCCCAAGCAGGAGCGGTGGATTATGGCGCACAAGGGTCGGATTCCCGCAGTTCTTCTCGCCGTCGGTGCGGCATTCGACTTTATCGCAGGCACAAAGCCCCAAGCGCCACGGTGGATGATGCGTAACGGCCTTGAGTGGGCTTTCCGTCTTGGATCGGAACCGCGACGACTCGCTGGCCGATACTTCAAAACTATTCCTCGATTCATGGCGCTAATCGGCTACCAATGGTTCACACAAAGGAGCCTGGCAAAGGCGAGCTGAAGCAATATCACCGCTTTGAACTTAGGACTGTATCTCTGCCGCATCGACGATATGTGTGTTTGAGGACGCCGATACTCTCATCCAAGCGATCGCAAGATAGACAAGGTTGCCGATCTGTCCGCCGACCGCTGCCATCACGATACCCAGCGCACCATATCCCCGGACCATTGGGTAGACGAGCGACATGCTCACCAAAGCCGCGACTACGGATGAAACCAAGATCGGCCGCGTGCTCTCGATAGTGCGAAAGAGGAAAGTAAGTTGGCGGATGGGCCACGCAAGCAAAAAGTAAAACATCTGCAAGTTCAACACACCGGCATACACGCGCAACTGATGTCCATAGAAAAAGGAAAGAAAGCGGCCCGATAATAGGGAAGCCGCAGAGAAGACCACGAGAAGAGCTACGAATCCGGCGGCCCCGAAGCGAAATAGAAATCTTGCGGCGCGCTGGAGTCCGCCAAGGCGCATTTCTTCTGCGGCGCGGATGGGGACGATGTTCTCCATCGCCTGAAATGCAATGTTCACAGGTCCAATCACATTTTGTGTGGCGCGCACGCCTCCAGCCGCTTGTGGTCCGGCGACGCTTGCGCCGACCAGCATTGCCCCCTGGTAGACCAGCCACTGCAGTTGATTGGCAATTCCAAGATCGATTGAAAGGCTCCGAATACGTCTCCACGCGTGCCTCGTCTCTATCTGCGTACTGCGAAGCCGCTCGAGGATAGCCCCTATAAAGAACGCAATTCCTGACGTTAGAGCGATAGTCCAGAATGCAGTGCCGATGGTCAACCAATGCGTCGCCCAGAGAAGGCTTAAAACAATCACCTGTCCACCGTAGCTGATCGCATCGTTCCACAACGAGTCCTGCGCTTTTCCGACGGTGAAAAAGTATCGTCGCAGCCAGTCCTGTAGAAGATACAAGCACACCGCTAAAGCGAAAGGTAGGACGAAGTGGGGAGGGACGCCGCTGCGATCAATCGTCATATAGACGACCGTGACGCCGACAGTCAACATAGTCGCTATCGCGCAGAAGATAACTTGCACGCCAAAAACCCCGCGTACGAACTCGCGCCGATCATCGGCGGTAGCGCATAGGGAACCAAGCGTGATCATCGGGGAAGAGATAAAGCTGAGTTGAACGCTGTTGGCGAGAAGAAGGATTACGTAGGCTATCGTGAACTTGCCGAACGCCTCGAGCCCCAACCCACGGACGAGGATAATCCCGGTAAGAAAATTCGATGCACTTACGAGAATTTGATCAGCGATTGTCTGTGCGCTTCTGCCTCGCGCGAATTTGTGCAACTGCAATCCCCGGAGTTCCACGAACTCAAGACCTCCGCTTTCGGTTGACGACGTTGCAGATTGCATACATGGCGTGTGAGGAGAACTCCAAACCTGCGTGTGCGATTTTCATCGCACTGCGTTAACCCGCAGTTTGCTGTCTCGGCTGAAGCGCGCGGGCGGACCATCGCAAGGGTTTGAGCGCAGCGGCAGGACTGCGCGTCAGTTCTCTTATTAGGTCAACGTTGGTAATAATGCAGAGGAAAATCGCGACCTCATAGCCCATCCAGCCAAGAATCCCGGTCGACATAATCGTAGACATCCAGACATGGATGATGAGAACGTAGGTTCCGGCAAATTCGGGATGTAAGTTCCAAGCGGTCCAAGCTCGGAAAGAAGCAACGACCAGGAGCGAGGCCCCAAGTAGGAAGCCAATAATTCCTAATCCTGTCAATACTTCCAGAAATCCGTTGTGAAGCGAACTCATCTCTTCGAGGTACATATTACCAATGTGAGCAATAACCGTCTTTCCACCTACGCCTCCGCCAACCCCTAACAGGGGGTACTTCTCGAATTGGCGCACTGCAGCCGTCCACACAATGGTTCGACCGCTAAGGGTGACGAAGCTCGACGAACTCTGCTGACCCTGAAGCCGAGTTACAACTTCAGTGGAAAACATGATACCCATGACAGCAACGCCCAAGACAGAAAGAATGCCGATCATCTTCGACTTTTTGAAGACTACAAGAAGCACTGAAAGAAGAAGAATGCCTAACGACGTGCGGCTTGCCGATACGCTGAATAAGCACAATGCAAAAATAAGCTGGGGAATTGCGGCCTTGCCGCGGATTCGATGAGCCTGCCATTCGGCAATAACAACGAGTATCAGAGCGCTGGCGACGTACCCCAATCCATTGCCAGAAAGAAAAGGAGCCTGTGCAGTCGTACTGCTGATGAGTCCGGCCCGATGCTGCACAAATGCGTGAAGCCGAAGGCAGAAGCCAATCACCGCCAGCGAACCAAGCAGGGACATCACGAGCAGGGTTATCTGTCGAAGTCCTTCGATGCGGGCGATAGCGTTTTCTCCGCGAGACGCTTCAAAGAAGACCATGCCAGCAAGAAGTAACTCGGCGCTCTTACCGAGTGTTTGCACAGGGATTTCCGACCAGATCGTCGAAACGAAGTAAAGTCCCGCAAATGCGAGGTATCCGAGGCGCAAATCCGTATCGCGCATCGGAGCCACTCGCGGCTTGAACAGCAAGAGAAGAAAAGCGATGACAATGGCAGGGGTACGGATGAGCAGAATCGCTTTCGCGCTACTGTGTCCAGCACCCCCTCCGGAAAGATCTTCCACCTGAAGCATCGCGCCCAGCAGAATGCAGAAAAGCGCGATGCCAGGTAACCCTGTGACGCTAAAGGCCGAGCGCCAGGATTTTATATTCCATGGGAATACTGAGAATGCCATTGTGCTATCCATTGATTTCCCAGCGCCTCAACGCGTGACGTAGATTGCAGCCGAAGTAGTCTGCGCGACCACTCCTGTGGTGGAACTGAGGACAGTCTTCATGCGGCTCACCGGAACATAGACAATGTCTCCAGCCGATAACATTAGGGGAGCTTCCTTTCCGTCCATGATCTTCTTGTAGGAGATGGGAATTTCAACAATCTTGCCGTCGGACTGTTTCTGGACGACACGCAATGCGCCGACCTTCGCTTGAAGTGCTAGCCCCTGCGCGAGGGATATTGCCTGCGCAACATTCAGTTCACCCTGTTCCTGCATAGCGTAACCGCCGGGGCGATTAACTGCACCGAGCACGTAGACAACTCCAGCGCGTTTCACGATGATAGTGTCGCCGGGATGAACCATCACATCGCGAATTTCACTGGCATCGCCCCCCCTGGAATAGTGGTAAGACTTTGTCGGGGGATCTCCGTCGGCGCGCTTGACCTCGATTTCGTTACCGGCAAGCTGGGTTTCTCCGCCGGTCATGCCAATTACTTCGAGCAGGCTATGCGGCGCCAGCAACTCTACCTTGCCTGGGGTCTGCACTTCACCGATCACAGTCGCGGATGTAGTGGCAAACTGCTGTACATCGATACTGATCTGGGGATTCTTCAGAATTCCCTGATCTTTGAATGCCTTCTCTAAAGCCTGTTTAGCTTGAGCAACGGTGTCGCCACCAATATGGACCGGCTTGAGGAACGCGATATTGACATTGCCCTCACTATCGACGCGGGCCGGCCCGGAGAAATCCGGCTCATCGTAAACAAGGACATTCAAGAGAAAGCCAGGACCGAGTTTGAGACTTGCAAAGTCCTCGGGAACACTGACTAGAGAACTAGGGGTAGTCGCAGACGGAGCAATTCTGCCCTCGGGTTGGGTAGGAGCAGTCTGTTGGTTGCCATTGGGCTGGGTTGCCTGCGCGATGGAAGCAGGTTGAGTTCCCAACGCCAGCAGCATTCCAAGCGCCAAAGCACCTAATCCGGTTTTCTCAATGGAGAAGTGCGAGGAAGTCATTGAATTAAGCATCGAGGTAATCTCCATTTCCGTGGTGACCATACGCGTCGAAGTAGTCGATGGAGTTGGTATCAACTCCGTTGAGCACGATGCCGACTGCACGAGAACCGCTCATTTCCAGAACATTGGATAGGCTCTTTAGCACCGTGCGGGTCGTCTGCCGGGCGCGAACGACTGCAATGGTTGCGCCAAACTTCTCGGACAACACACGCGCATCCGTCAGCAACAGGATTGGCGGGCTGTCCGCGATGATCAGGTCGTATTCGCCGGTAAGCGTACTGAGCAACTGATCAAACTCGGTGGATTCGAGTAACTCCGCGGATGCGATAGTCTCTGAACCTGCGGGAAGCAGTGAAAGGGTTGGCAAGGTGCGATGTGCGTAAATGCATGTTGCGGCTTTTGCTTTGCCGATCAGCACGTCGCTTAGTCCCGGAGAGCACGGGCGATCAAAGAAGTCGTGTAGATGGGGCTTGCGCATGTCAGCATCGAGCAAAAGGACGCGCTTACCTGACAACGCAAATGCCACAGCGGTGTTGTAGGCAACGGTTGATTTTCCCTCGCCGAAAAGCGGGCTGGTCACGAGAAGCGTGCGAAGTCGCCCGGACTGCGATGCAACCTGAATTGCGGTGCGAAGGGAACGGAAGGACTCAGCCCCGGCAGATCGCGGGTCGTTAATAAGCGGGCTGCTCTCTAGGTTGCTACCACTCGAAGGCAGGGAGCGCACGCCAGGTGATGTGGGAATATTGCCGAGCATAGGCAGATTTGCACCGCTCTGCAGTTGCAATGCAACTGTCACAGTGTCATCCATATGTTCGCGGACGAACGCGGATGTTACCCCGGTGAATAGCCCCGCGATGAGACCAAGCGCGAGATAGAGCGGCGGATTGGGCCGCTTAGGCGCTGAGGGCGGACGGGCAGGATCTGCAATGCTGATGTTGGTAGCGCGAAGTCCGGCCTGGATGTTCAGTTCTTTCAACTTGCCGTACAGCGAATCGTACAGTTGCCGACTTGCGGTTGCTTCCTGTGTCAAGGACTGGAGTTTCACCGCACTGACATTTAGATTGCCTGCTTGCTTCTGCGCTTGATTGACTGCTGCGCGAAGTCCGTCTTCCCGCTGAGCAGCGAACAGGTATTGCTGACGCGCGCGCTCATTGATTCGTCCAATTTCTTCAGATATCTGCGCATTGACAGTGTCGAGCTGGCTCTTGGTCTCGATAAGATGCTGATTGTTCGGACCATACTTCGTTAGCATGTCATTGTAAGTAACGCGGAGCGCCGCTTGCTGCTGACGGAAGCTGCGAAGAAGTTCCAATCCGGCTCCGCCGACCGCGCTTTCTGCGGCAGCGTTGCTGACACCTGCGTCATTAGCGGCCAGTGATGCCACCGCCTCAGGATCTTTTGTTTGCGTTAGTTTGTAGATCGCTTCTTTGCCGATGCGATCCGTTTCCGCAGCAACGAATTGTTGATTCAGCGAGTCAAGCGAATCGAGAGCTGGAACGTGCGTGGTTCCACCCGAAGCTCCGGTTTCGCCGAGAGCACCCAGCACCATGCCATTCAATCCGCTTTGTTGCTCGAAACTAGCAAGCTTGTCTTGAGAGTTCTGGTAATTGTTTTTGAGCTCATTCAACTGATCAGACAGCCAGCGTTGCGCATCCGAGGTGGCCTCCGAGCGTGCTTCATAGGTCACGTATTCCTGCACTATCGCGTTGGCAATCTGGGCTGCCCGGTTGGGATCGGGATTAAGATACTCCACTGTGATAAGCCGGGTATCAGGAGTGTTCTCGACCTTCAGTTTCTTGGCGAAGATTCCCAGAATGCGATCACGGGTATAGGGGGCCTGCTCGAGGGGTAAGCCACGTTTCATCTCATCTTCGATCCGGGCGTTTGATCCATTTACGTAACCCATGAGCGATGGAGAAAATTTGAAAGGCGGCTCATTGTCGAGATGCAGATCGCGGACCGCAGCAAGCAAAACGTTTGGACTTTGCAGAACGATCATGTGCGTGGCGATGTCGCCTTTTACGGCATCCATTGTCGAGGGCAGAGGATCCGAATTGCCTCGCAGGCTGGTCTCCGCGGCGTCGGTCTTCTGCACCTCGATCGTGGCGACGCCCAGATATTGGCGGCTCATAAGGGCGCAGACGACCAGCGCCAGAAGAAGTCCGGCCAAACCTGCTCCCCAAATTGATTTCTTTCGCTTTCGGATGACGCTCCAGATTCCCTTGAGCGACTCCCCCTCGCCAAATCGGAACGAGAAATCGTCAACCCGCCTGGTCTCGGGGTGCTGTGGCAGGTATGGGGTGATCATGCCCTTAGTTGGATCGTTGGACAATGACATTGGCTGGGTGCCTCCTTTACTTGCTTCATCATCTTTTGATGACGAATTGTTCGTGGATACATCTACAACTAAAGTTCGCTAGGCCGCTTTTGGGGTTCGGCTTAACAATCAAGTTCCTGCGGGCACTGCCCGTGATTGGACCAGTTCGCGGGACTTCAAAACCGACCGATAGACATTGAGCAGAGTCGAAAAGTTTTTGTCGCCCGTGTAGTTGGACTGAAAACAACCACGTGCATTGCCGCGCATTGAGCAAAGAGAATTGTGCTGGAGCAGATCGCGCAAACTGCTCCGCAGAGAAAGCGCATCGCCGGCTGGGAATAGGGCGCCTGTCTCTCCATCGACGATCATTTCTGGATAGCAACCAATCCTGGATGCAATGATGGGTGTCCCAACTGCAAGGGACTCAATCACCACGCGTGGCATCCCTTCGTACCACTGCGAAGGACAAAGGAGAGCAGAAGCGTCAGCCATCAAGCCGATCACTTCGTCGCTACTCCGCGCACCGAGCCACTCAACATTTGGCATTGTTGAGACGGCGGCCCGCACTTCGTTTTCAAGGGGTCCAGTGCCGGCAATCTTCAGTTTCGGCAGATCCTGCCCGTGTTTCCAGCATTCCAGCAATACGCGTATACCTTTTTCCTCCGTGAGCCTTCCAGCGAAGAGAAAATAGCCGCCGCGGCCAGCGCCCGGACCCGGATCCGGATCAATGAAATTTGGCTTGACGACGACTTTGTCGGCGGGGAGTCCACCTTCGAGAAGCTTATGACGGGCGAACTCTGTGAGAGCAACAAATCGATTGATTGATCGGCTCCAGGTACCGATGGACCAATGAGTCAACATTCCAGCAGTTGCTACTGCGCTTCCGACGGTGCTGCCGCGATAGCAGGAATGGAGGATGCCGGGAGTGCGAAACGTGGTTCCGATACAGTCCTCGCACACGTTGCCGTCCCGGAAAAGAGTCGCATTTACGCACAGCAACCGATAATTGTGCAACGTATGAACAACCGGAACATTCTCGCGTGAGCAAATGTTGAAGAGTGAAGGCGATAAAGTTGGAAACCAGTTGTGAACATGTACAACATCAGGCCGAAACTCGAAAAGACTATTTTTGAATCGAGATTGCGCCGCGGTTGGAAGGCCAAACTGACCCAGCGACACCTGGATTTTCGTCACTAGGCCCTGAATCGCATCGTTGTCAGCGTCAAACCGTTGAACTTCAATTCCGTTTGCAGCCAACAGGCGTACTTCTGCGTCCACTACGGCGTCTTCACCGCCCCGCTGCTGATATCGATTGTGGACCATCAAAACTTTCATTAGTTCCTCAGCGTCTTTGCGTTACCCCCCGGCCGCGAAAGACATCCTGGGTCTTAGCGAATCTGATTAACGGTTCATTCGGCCCGCTGATACGGACGAAGGAAATCCTGAGCTTGAAGTAACGCCTACATCAGATTCCTTTTGCTGCATAGACCAGAGTGTGGAGAAGGATAGCCACATCCATCAGCACAGTCCGATTCTGGATGTAGTAAAGGTCATACTCAATCGATTGATGAATTGCGAATTGACGATCGGCACTCAATTGCCAAAGCCCCGTTATACCTTGTGGTACCGTAAGGCGCGCAGCTTCCCAAGGACCATACTCTTCGGTAATAAAGGGCATCTCCGGCCGCGGTCCAACCAAGGTCATCTCACCTCTCAAGACGTTAATCAACTGAGGAATCTCATCAAGGCTGGTTTTACGTAAGAGGCGACCCACCCGGGTTATGCGGGAATCGGTTTGTTCGTTAGGCGATCGGGCATACTTCGGGGCATCCACCTTCATGCTGCGAAATTTAAGAATTTCAAAAGGCTTTCCATCTTTGCCGACACGCGTCTGGCGGAAGAAGATCGGACCCTTTGATTCAGCACGAATGGCTATGGCGAGCAATGCCCAGATTGGAGCGCTCAAGAAAATGAGAAGTGCAGAACATGCAATGTCGATGAGTCGCTTTATCGCGCTGTAGAAACGACCTGCATCGTTTGGTTCTGTAGTTGCAACGAATAGGCCGTCCATTTCCCAAACGCGTGTAGGGCACTTGTTAGCCAATATTTCCTGATCGTCCACCAGGGAGAGCGTGCAGTTCGCGGCTTGAGCAATTTCCCGCACGGTCTTCAGGCCGTGGTCAGATATGCTGGAGTCGCAGACGTAAATGTCCTTGATGTTGAGCCGGGTGAGCATATCAACGCTTAGAGGCTCATGAAAGATAGGTCGAGAGTCGCGTTGGAAGTAGTCATAGCTGTAGATCGCTTCACTATGCTCACTCTCGCTGCCAATGAATCCCACTGGGTCAATGCCGAGCATCGGCGAATGAAGCGCTCCAGTGAAGAAGCGGCGTGCTGTCCGGCGAGACCCGTAGATAAGCGAGCGTCGGCGAGGAAGAGAAGTCGCGATGCGTTGCCTGACTGCCTCAAGTACCCACACCCGGCCAATGGCGAGAAATGCAGTGCCGATTATCCATCCGCCGAGCATAGCCATGCGCGGTACAGGGTATCGTGCGACAATGCACACCACGAGGCTTATCATGATGGCTTTGATCGATACGCGTAAGACAGTCTCGGTCTCCTTGACGTGAAGAAGGCTGCAAACGCGCGGATAAGCATTGTCGCTCTGTAGAAGGCAAAGCACCAGAACTGTGTAAATGATCGAGCCTAGAATGAGCGACTGAGTACTGAGTTCAAAGGAGTGCGTGCGCTGGAAAAGATGACCGATGGTTCCGCCGATCAATGTGCCCACGAGAAGAAGCAGGAAATCCGCCGTCACCCGGACTAAGGGAACTGACAGCTCGGACGGAGACCAGTCCTTGCGAGTTCCAGTCTGAATCGCGATTGAAATTGGAGTTGGATCACTCCGGTTATTTCCTTCAGGCTGAAACGGGATCGCATTCGTATTCATCCACAACGCCTCGATCTCATAGATGGGGAGATGCACTGCATCAACGCTGGTATAAAGAAGAAGAAAAGGGGCCCACTACAAACCAAAGCGCAGATGCTGCATGTCCGTTCAGGGTAAAGCTCAATGCATACATTCCTATTTGTGTGCTGGACGATCTTGATGGTCGTCTTCCGGGGAACGAGCGATTCAAAAGCAAACAGCGTGATGGCACATTGCTGAGAGCAAGGATCAAAACAGATTATTGATGCAGAGCTCCTTCCTGTTTGCAGGAGGGGAATAATTGATTTGATGCGAACAACCCGCAAGGGTTTGATATGCACATGAAGAAAATTACAGTGTCGTGAATTTGGTTCGTCAAACCAAAAAATTGGCATAAAATGCGGCTCCGAGGCATGCTCGGCAATGAACATCCTGTGTTGCGATGCATGAATCTCACTACTGTGGCCAATAAATTGCACACACGATTTCAAATGACGAGACGAGGGCGGGAAAGAATGACTTTGTTCCACTGGGTATGGCGTAGTAAACCGATCTTGGCAGGTCTGTGCCTGTTTGTTCAGGCGAGCGGATTGGGAGGCCTTTCCGCCAACAAATCTGAGGAATCGAGCCTGCGTCCCCTGCAGTTCACAATCGACTTCGTGGGTATGCACACGCTGTCGCCCACGCGACACTGGCCGGATATCAAGTTCGGGAGCATTCGGCCCGCCGGCACCTCTTGGGGAGCATTGGAACCGGCGAAAGGACAATTCGACTGGCATTCATTGGATACCTGGGTTGCGCAATCTCAGATTCATCACGTGCAACTAGATTATGTCTTTGTTAACACTCCTCAGTGGGCCAGCACACGCCCGAACGAGACCTGCATAGGAAAGAAGCTTGGCTGCGCGGCTCCGCCTAATCTGGATGACTTGACTGCATTTGTGACTGCCCTGGTAACTCGATACCGGGGAAAGATCTCAAGCTATGAACTATGGAATGAACCGAATGCATCTGGATTCTGGACCGGATCTCCTCAGCAGATGGTAGAACTCGCGGCGCATATCTACCCCCTCATCAAGTCGATTGACCCTTCTGCCACCGTCACAACACCTGCAGTATCCTCCACCGGGTGGCCGCTCTCTCACGAGGTCTGGCTTGATCAATATCTTGCCGCGGGCGGTGGCAGATTTGCAGACGCGATCGCTTGGCACGGCTATGCGGGGCGAAACGATCGGCCGTCGTTGCCCCCGGAGGAACTGGCAGAACAAATCCTGGCGCTTCGCAAAGTTCTCGCGAAGCACAGTCTGGCCCGGATGCCAATCTGGAATACAGAGGGAGGTTGGGGAAAAGATGCGCAACTTCCAGACCAGAACGCACAGGCGGCGTTTATTGCCAAGTGGTACTTGATCAACTTCACCAGTGGAATTGCTCGCGCCTATTGGTATCAATGGGACAATTCCGACTGGGGTACGCTTTGGCGCGATGGAAGTGGGATAACTCCAGCCGGAAAAGCGGCCCAACAGGTCATTTCCTGGCTCGAAGGCACGTCTGCAGCAACACCGTGCCGCCCTTTAGCCGGCTCACAGGTGTGGGAATGCGATCTGCAAAAGGGCGCCAAACTCTATCGTGTGGTGTGGAGTTCGTCCGGTGAATCGACCTTCAGCAATGTCGCAAGCATTGTTTCTATAACGACACTAGATGGTTCGCGAATCGCCGCCGATCATCGGCCAATTACCGTCACTTCAGAGCCGATGTTGCTGGAGTATTCAGAAACCAAATAAAGAGGGAGTTTGCGGCTGGCCAAGAGCCGCAAACTCCATTGTCGTGCTGGTTTCGAAAAAGACTTACTTGAAAGAGACAGCCTGAACTGAATACGGAGGCACTTCGATCGTCGCCGTGCGACTGGTGCCCTGTGACGAGAAGGAGATGGGTGTCGAGTTGATCTGAGAACCGTTTTGAATCTGGTACAGGGTGCCCTGTGCGTCACTGAATCCAGGATTGGCGAATGTCACCGTGATCTGCGGATAGGAGGTTGCTGTGGGGTTAGTGATGACGATCGAGTCCTCTGTTGATGTATAGAAAGCGGTGGTCGCGAGACCCCCTCCTCCGGTTGGACTCGAAATGCTTTTCGCCATGTAACCGCCAGCAGACAAGCCGAGATAGCTTGATCCTCCGAATAGCTGATATGCGTAATACTGGGGGTAGGGAACTGGCGTTGCCCCAGCGGAATAGAGGCAATCCATATTGGGGTCCTGCACGCCGATCAGGCAAAAGTAAGGATAGGCGCTGCCCGCAAAATAATAGAGCTTATTGGGTACATGCGCGCTACCGTTGTACACCGAGTCGAGCATATCGGTGACGTATAGAGAATTCCAAACTGGTGCGTAGGTATTATCGCTCCGGCAGCAGTCTTTGAAGAATGCCCAGTTGGAGTTAAATTCCGTGACATAAATCGGAGTGCTGGCACCACCGGGCTGCTTGCCAAGCGCGACCTGAGCCAGGGTCTTGTTGTAGTTGGCGACGGCTCCTACACTTGGGTCTTGAGTCATTTCGTACAGGGATGGGACGCCGGTGTATTGATCCCATTTTGCTTCCAGCTGGGATTGGCCGAAGAAGTACTGGTGGTAACTGACGAAGTCCACATACGGCGCTGTAGATGTATTGGAGAGCAGCGTGGAAATCCAGACTTGGGAATACCCAGAAATCACAGGACCGCCGATGCGGATGGTCGCTCCATCCTCTGCAGCCTGCGTCTTCATTGCCGGAGCCGCCGCTGCATAGATGTTCATGTAGGTATTCATCTGGTTGAGGGTCGTACACATTCCGGTGGCATTGGGCTCGTTCCAAATCTCATAATCCTGCACAACGTTTGGGAATTTGCTGTCGAAGTGAGCGACATAAGCGGCTGCGATCTGGGCCCACTCGCTGATGTTGGTTGGGGCAGCGTAGACGCTATTCGCACAGCGTCCAGATGTTGGCTGGAGCCACGATGGAGATTGGTTGAGTTGGATAAGCGCGTGCTGTCCTGCAGACTGAATTGCCTCGATCATGGGATCTATCTTGGTCCAGTCTGGCGTCTGCGTGGCGTAAACGGTCGAAATCAACGCGGAGATTCGTGCTTCGCTCAGACCACCCTGCGTAAGGAGTTCGCGGTCTGAAGTTCCGCGGAGCGACTCGCCGCGTCCGTACCCAAACATGCCAGACGGGACAACCGCAGTCGTGTTGGCTCGAGAATTGAAATCTGCTGTGATGCTGGTAAATGCCGTTACAACAGCCCCGCTGCTCTTGTTCAAAGTCGAGTCAGTGACTCTGATGGTGTGTTTGCCGGGAGTTGGCGGCGCGGTGTAGACGCCATTATTCGTAATGGTTCCTACGGTCGAATTGCCGCCCGCAATATTGTCTACTGTGTAGCTCACATTGGGGCCGGAGTCTGGAACAAGGCATTGCTGTGCTTGAAAGGTTTGCTGGCCTCCTGTTGGGATCGACGCGACGAAGGGATAAATCTCAAACGTCGGCGATGAATTGACTGAAATTGCGGAAGATCCGGAGACGCTGTTCGACGCCTGACTCACTGCCTTCACGATATGAGAGCCGACATAGGGCGGGGCGGTATAGAGACCATTCGCAGTTATTGTTCCAACTGTTGAGTTGCCACCGGCAACGTTATCCACTAGCCAGTTAACGCCAGTATTGCTTTCGCTGGTAACGATCGCAGCAAATTGCTCCGTCGCGGAGGGCTGTACGCAAGGTGCTGAGGGCGTGACCGCAACCGACGCACCCGGGGTGCCGGAGATACCGGTTCCTTGAAGAGGAATCATGATCGCTGTGGCGTCAGCGCTCTCGGAGATTGTGAGGTTGGTTGTGCGTTTGCCTATCGCCTGGGGATCGAACTCCACTTCGATGGTGCAGCTTGCTCCTGCAGCGAGAGTTCCGCCGCCCGCGCCATTCCCGCAATTCGTGGTGTAAGGATAATCAGCCGTTGAAATGATGGAGTTGAACGTCAGAGAAGTTGACCCGATGTTCTTGATCGTGACGGGCTGCGGAGTGCTGGGCGTAGAAACGATTTGGTTGTAGAAATAGATTCCGCCGGTTGGAGGCGTATAGCTGACCGTGGACTTCACCCCATTACCCGTCAGCGAGATCACCTGAGGAGAATTCCCCGCGCTATCGGTAATTGTCAGACTCGAAGAGTAGTACTTCACCGCCGTCGGGCTAAACTTCACGGCGACCGTGCAAGTCGTATTCGGAGCGACGGTTGATCCGCAATTATTCGTTTCGGCATACGGAGCAGCCACCTGTATGCTGGCGATCGTCAGCGTCGAGGTCTGATTGTTATTAATCGTGACCGTGAGAGGCGCGCTAGTAGTCCCCATTGTGGTGTTGGGAAATGCAAGCAGCCGGGGGGAAACACTGATGTTTTGTGCTCTCGAGATCAAGCTCAGTGAACACAGAATCGTGATACACATCGAGCAATAGAAGCAGCGCATATTCCGCATGAAGCACTCCATGGTCAATTTTTTACCCATTCAGGTAGTGGGGGTAGGGGATGAACCCAAAATGAGCAACATCGCTGCCAACCTGGTCGCATAGGATCTCATGGCAATTGTTTGCTCCTTTTTCGATGCCCTTTCCGTCTAAAAAAGTTGGCTTGAGAAGGCCGCTTTTACATGACCAAATGGTTGTAGGCTCGCACCGGATATGCAGCTATCTATTTTGGGTTTTCCCGCATCTCACTTTTAAGCATCCCCGGTTTTTCACGTTCAATTCATTGCAGTTAAAAACCTGAGGTATTTCGGAAAGGCCGATCTACGAATATGAAAGTCCATCGGATCGCTTCACTGTCACCTTTGCTGGTTCTATTAGCAGTTTTTACCGGGTGCGGAGGTTTCAAGGGCGTAGTTACACCCACGCTCACTTCAATCTCCCCCGCGACTGTTGCGGCAGGCAGCCAAGGCTTCACGCTCACCGCAACGGGAACCAATTTCGTCAGTGGAACTCAGATCCTATGGAATGGCGTGGCGCAGTCAACAAAGGTGGTTTCAAATACGCAACTCACCACCGGCGTTACCGCTGCGCAAATCGCCTCGGCGGGCAGCGCAACCATCCGTGTCATCAAGCCGGATACGACGACTTCCGACGCCATGACTCTGACGATCACGGGAAGTTCTTCGCAGACGTTTAGTCTCACGTCGATCAATCCATATACTGTCGCAGCTGGAAGCGCGGCTTTCACCTTGACTGCGACTGGCGTAGGTTTTGCGAGTGGGGACTCGATCACTTGGAACGGCACGGCTATCGCGACATCCGTTGACTCTTCAACGCAACTGCATGCCACAGTGCCAGCGGCAAATGTTGTGACAGCAGGTACGATCCTGATTGCTGTGCAGGATGCCAGCAACAATAAGACCAATCAGCTTCCATTCATCGTCACCGGCGGTGCAGCCGGTACGCCGCCGACTTTGACATCACTCAGTCCGAATACTTCATTCAACAACGTCGCATCTGTCGCGCTCACGGCAAATGGCACCGGTTTCCTGAGCAACAGCGTAATTGTGTGGGCCGGAACCGCTATGCCGACTACTTTCGTATCGGCCACCCAGTTGACGACGACGATTCCAGCGGCGTTCCTCACAACCGTTGGTACCGAGAATGTATTTGTTCTCAACCCCGATAGTACTGTTTCGAATACGCTGCCGTTTACCATCACCGTAAATCCAGCGACCACGCCGACTTTGACGAGCATAAGTCCGACGAAGAGTGCGGTTGGCGATCCTGGTTTCACTCTTACATTGAATGGCACAAACTTCGCGACCGGTTGCGTGGCGTATTTCGGCGCCACTGCTCTACCCACGACTGTAGTGAGCAGTACGCAGCTTACGGCACAAGTGCCGGCCTCAGCTCTTACCGCAGTAGCAGAAATTCCGGTGACGGCGAAAAACGCACAATCAAATCCGTCTAATCCGATTCCATACCTGGTAGGCATGAATATCTTCTTCGGTGAGGTGAATGACCTCGTGTGGGATTCGGCGCGAAACATCATGTATATTTCGCAGCCGAGCACTTCAACCAAGAATCCAAACACGGTCGTTGCTATTGATCCAGTGTCGCTGGCGATTCAGTGGACGTATTCGCCCGGAAGTGGAAGCGAACCGGATCATCTCGCCTTATCTGCCGACAAGAAGTACCTTTACGTTGGACTTGATGGAAAAGGGACAGTTGAGCGCCTGATTCTCGGCAATCAGCAGGGCGTTCCGGACATAAGCATTCCGTTAGGCTCGGACCCGAATCTTGGCGCGTACTATGCGATGGATGTCGAGGTTGATCCTGTGCAGTCTACGACTATCGCAGTCGCTCGTGGGGTACTTCCGAGTGTCTCGATCGTACAAGCCGCAGGCGGGGTAGCGATCTACGACAATGCCACACAACGGCCCTCTGTGATCAGTCCCACAACTCAAGCCGGCAACGTGCTGCTCGACACAATTCAATGGAGTAATGATGGCACTGCCGTTTATGCAGCGAACAATGAAAACTTTGAAGCCGACTTTTATCAGCTCTCTGTGTCTGCCAATGGCGTGAGCCTGGTCAGCGACCATCAGAACTTTTTCCCGGTGCCGAACTTGCGGGTTCATCTCGATTCAACCACTCAGCTTCTATATGGAGACGACGGGCTTGTTGTGAATCCTTCGACCGCGGCTCAATCCGGGAACTTTGTTTCCTCGGGTGTGATGACTACCGACGCGGCTCTCAATCGAGCATATTTTGTTGGCCAGTCTGCGGCGGACATTCAAACCGTTGCGTATGAAGTGGAGTCATTCAATCTCACGAGCTTCAGCGCAGCCGCCCAACTTCCTCTTTACCAGGTGAATGGACTGCCGCAACATATTGTGCGTTGGGGCTCGAACGGATTGGCTTTCGTCACGAAGAGGGTTACGAATTGCGTCGTTTCGCCATGCAATATTCAAGACGGTAGGATGTACGTGATTTTTGGGCCATTTGTCACGCAGTAGGTTAAGGCAGCGTAGGCAGGCGAAAACCGAGACACGAAACGACAAGCATGACCTTGTCGCCTGCCGCCATCAACGAAATCTTTCAGGAGTAAGGCGTGATTCAAAAACTGCTGGTCCTTGGTGTTCTTCTACTACCCGGAGTATGTTGTTTCGGGCAGGTTGAGGACAGCGCCACTGCCGGGTCCGTGCCATTGTCAGTTGGCGGTTCGTTCAGCTACTTCGATGCGAGCTATGGGTCGATCAAGACGGCTGGTCTGGGCACGTTTATCGATTACTCTCCTCTTCTCGCTGGAAACCTGGGAGTCGAGGGCGAAGGTCGCTGGCTCATGATCGGTGGCGCACATAGCTTCACTGAGTACAACTACCTGGTTGGGCCTCGATACCACTTCTATTACAAGAGCCAGAAGTATCAGCCATTCGCGAAGTTCCTTGTCGGCGCAGGCGAGATCAACTTCCCTTACGACCTAGCGCACGGCGGTTATTTCGTACTGGCACCGGGTGGCGGAATTGATATTTCCCTGAAGGAACATTGGAAGGTTCGCGCAGACTACGAGTTCCAGTTCTGGCCAGGCGCTCCCGGAATTCCAGGCATTCAAACCGGCTCATTTCACCCCAATGGTGTTAGCGTCGGATTCGTTTACAGACTTTTCAGGTCTCGATACCAGTTTCAGCCGCAGTGATACTTGAAGTCTTCCCTTTCAATCAGGAATGCCAAATCTTGCACTCACAGACAACTATCGATGCAGGCGATGAACGCTTCAACCCTGATCAGGTGAAGTCTAACGTTGCTCGCTCGTTGCTGGCGGCGCTCGCGAGGGAGTGCAAATCCTACTGCGTGCTTTCTGGCTACGATCGCTTGCCGGAATCATTCGATACCGACATTGATTTCATGGTGAATGCGGATGATTTCGCGCGAATGCCTAATATCATTGAGCATGTCGCTCACGATACGAGAACGAAACTCTTTCACACCGTGGAGCACGAACTTAGCGCCAGGTCGTATACGCTCGGATTTCAATCGGGAGACAAGCTCGTAATTGTTCAGCCCGATTCCACCGCAGACTATCGGCACTTCGGTCTCCTCTGGCTTCGCGCGCCTGAGGTACTCGCGGCTCGTCGCATCCATCCGCATGGGTTTTGGATACCAGCTCCTGCGCACGAGTTTGCTTATTATTTGATCAAGAAGCTCAACAAGCGCTCTCTTAGCGCGGATCAGGGACTGAAGTTGCATCGGCTCTATCTTCAGGATTCCTCGGGTTGCAATGCAATGATTGCTCGCTTTTGGAAAGAGCCGAATCGAAGCAAGTTGAGCAGCATGGCTGCTACGAACAATTGGATGAGCATGGACGCAGGACTTAACACGTTCCGCGCAGAGCTAAGGCGGAATTCAGGAGACTCCTTGTTGCGCAGAATTGTGTCGAGCCCTGCGCATCTCCTTCATCAGTTTGAGCGTGTTGTGAAGCCGACCGGTGGGTGCATCGCAATCATGGGACCAGACGGTGCAGGGAAGTCCGCCGTAATTGATGCTCTTCGACATCAATTCGATTCGGCCTACAACAAAATCAGGTTGTTCCACCTTCGACCGAAGGCTCTTTGGACAGGGAAGGCAACTACTCAGGCAGTGACAGATCCGCATGGAAAGCCACCGCGGGGGGCGATTATCTCTGTCCTCAAGGCCATTTCCTTGATTGTCGATTACTGGCTGGGATATGCGCTAAAGATTGGGCCTGCCGTAAGGCGCTCACAGCTGATTATATTTGATCGTTACATCTATGATTTATTGGTGGACAGCAAGCGAATTCGATATGGCGGTCCGGCTTGGTTGCTTGAAATTGCAGTCCGCATGGTTCCTCGTCCCGATCTCATCATTCTGCTGGATGCGCCTGCTGATGTGCTGTGGTCACGCAAGCAGGAAGTAGCATTTGATGAGGTCACGCGTCAGCGCGATCGATATCGCAAGGTAGCGGGCAAACTTCCGTTTGCGATTACGGTGAATGCGGCGCAGCCTCTAACAGACGTTATTCGCGACGTAGAAATCGCAATTTTGGAGCATTATGAACGACGCACAGCCGCTCGGCTGCGATTGGCGGGGCCGTTAGTCAGAGCAAATCAAATTTCCATAGAACCGTCCCAACCGAGATGATGACCCAGGCATTGTCTGCTCCCCTTACGGCAGCCAGAGTGGTTGCGGAGGTATTTCGCGAAAGCCGATCAGGCGCAAGCTTCGCTATGTGCGAAGATTGCAGAATTCATGTCATTTCCCAGGGAGGGGAGCCTCGGTGGATAATCGTCGGCTCAACCAGTAAGGCATTACCGGTGTTGAGTAGCTGGGCTCCGTGGAAGACAAGCTCGCGTTTTCGATGGGATGCGGTAAGAATAGCCGCTGCTACGAACCTTCTCTCAAAAGTACCTGGCATCGAAAGCAGCGTGATTCCAATCGATACGTCCTATTGGCGCGCAAATTTGCAGTATTTTCCGAAAAGATGGAGTGCTGTAATCCACGTGGGCAATGCTTCGCACTCGCGAAAGGCAATTCTATTTTTAGTCGAAAATGGTGAACGTGTAATCAGCGCTTCAAAAATTCCCCTCGTACCCACGGCCGTCGCGGCAATATTCAATGAAGCGGATATGCTAAGCCTGCTGAGTCGATTTGACTACCTTCCGCGAGTCCTGTTTCGCGATCCTGAGCGGGGAGTAGCTTCACAATCTTGGCTTGAGGGAAAGCCCGTTTCCCGTGGATTCTTACCGGCGCATCTTGATTTGTTGAAGTCACTGGCGATTGTGGGCAGCACTACGCGAGTTTCTGACTATCGCGAAGACTTGGTTAGGGGCTTGCAGGCATCCGATTTTCCGTTTGACCGCTCGGTGATTGCGCGCGGCACGGACATGCTGGATTGCGATCTGCCAGTGCAAAGCTTCGTAGAGCATCGCGATTTCGCTCCGTGGAATCTCAAGTGGCTGCGAAAAGATATCTTAGGTTTGCTCGATTGGGAATGGGGAGAGCCCTCGGGCCTTCCATGGCAGGATGCGTGTCGCCATTTCTATGTCGATGACGTCCATTTTGGTGGTTCAGGGCAGGTGTGGCAGATCCTTCAGACGAATGAGATTCTCTTGCGGTATCGCCGCGAATTCGATATTCCTCCAGCCGCCCTGCCCGCTCTCACGATGCGGTACCTTCTACGAGAGCTATTGATGGAGTGGGACGGTGCAAACGAGCGTCTGGCCAGATACGCCTTCAACCAAATTCAGGCATTAATTGCAGACACTGCTCGCGTCCGAGGATGACGGTCCAGATTTCTAAAACAACTCGGAGAAACGGCGCTCCACTGATATTGAGGCGGCAGGTCAACCTTGCCTATAAACCACCGAAAATAAGTATGTTGGGCAGTTGAGTGTCGACAGAGATACTCGCTAATAATCTGGCTTGAAGCGAATCAGATGCCGTATGCTTATCCGCAGATTTCTTCAACAATTCATCGGCAGGTCAGCAGGCCATCGGTCAGAGTTGGCTTGTAGGCCAAACAAATTCCATGGGCGGTGTCTGTGAGTGCTCGCAAGTCCGGAATTGTGCGAAAGAATTCTGCCCGAGTCCGACAATTTTTTGTTGCAGGCGCGCGACATGGTTTGTATTATTCACGAAAGGCTTCAAAGCAGGTCCCTAAGCAAGAACTGGTCGTCACTACACGTGCGATCTTACTGGTTGCATTCGCGGGAGGGGTAATCTGGTACCTCTTGTGGAAGCTGGCAACCAGTATATTGGGAAAACTGTGAGCATTGGGAGCTAGCAAACTCTGCACGAATGAACGAATTCGCCAGGAGCTCATTGCCCCAGAGGTAAGAGCCATGTGACTCGTTCAAAGACTGTACGCCTTCAAGATCGGCATCTGGTGCATTCCGCCGATTTTGGTTTAGTTGCTGCAAGAGTCCCTGCATCAAGAGACAGGACCGCGACATGGGTAGTTGAAAAGACCTTCTTCGCGCTAGGAAGCAAGTACGTTTTGTAACACAGGCTTCTCTATGTCTCCGTAGGGATATTTGGTTTATTTTGAGCACCGCAGAGGCTATTGTTGCGCTTTACTACGGCTATTTTTCACTGCTCATACGTGACCAGACATCTCTGCACTAACACTGCAGAATGCAGCTATCCTCGCCCGCATATAGATAGATGCAAGAACTTGCCTCTCGAATCGAGCAAAAGCAAGATTTCTTTCTTTTTCTCTACGCTAAACCCCGCGGAAACCGTGCGATTGAGTCAAGCCGCACTCGCAGAGGTGCATGGAAGCCGGTTTAGCTCTCAATCGTGGCACGTCGCCTCAATAAAGCAGAGCTGCCTCGTTGACGCCTGTTCCGCAGCAGGGAAGCTAACCCGTCCGACAAAATCGGGCAGCCTTCGCATCACCTTTACCAAAACCTCTCCACAACAAACCGATCCGCCAGCAGGGTAACCCGCCACATATTTCACGCAATGGTGCTGTTGCACTTACTAGCCCCTTGCTGCCTGGTTTTGAGCCCGCTTCTCAGCAGGAAAGGATTTTTCTGCATGACCAGTCTGCTCCGAGATCATTTGCCGGACTGTTGTGGCCCGGAATCTATTCACGCTGTCTAACGACAGTTTTGAAGTTCATACCCGCAGAGGCTTTCAGATGCGCTTTTCTAAATCACTCACTATTCTCTCCTTTACGGCTCTGGCCATCGCCGGATCCCGTGCGCATTCCCAGGTAATTGCTAACCAGGTTTCCTCCGGCACGATCTATGTTGATAGTCAGAAGGGTTCGGATGTCGTCGCCAACATCACGACGGCTGGAACTGCGACCGCCCCACTACAAACCATTCAGGCCGCCATCAACGTGGCGAACACGAGAAATCAACAGAAGACAGGGACGACTATCGTTGTAAATCCGGGCGTGTATCGTGAAGCTATCAACATCGGCTCCGTTTCCGGGCAAACCGCCGCGCCACTCGTTATCCAAGCCTCAACTACGGGTTCAAGCGTAATTTCTGGTTCCGATATTCTCACGGGCTGGCAGGCGGTAAGTGGCCATGCCGGCACTTACTGGCATTCATGGACTTATAACTTTGGTGAATGTGCCATTCCTTCCGGTTGGCCAAGTGGCATAGCTCCAATCGTGCGTCGTACCGAGATGGTGTTTGTAAATAGTATTCCGTTGACGCAAGTACTTTCAGAGTCGCAATTGCGTCCCGGAACTTTTTATGTTGACGAAGCGACTAATCAAATACTGATCACTCCTGCAAGTGGGACGAGTGTGTCGAGCGCAACAATTGAAGCCGCAGTGCGCCCGTCGATCTTTACCTTAGCCGGCCGCAGCAACGTGACTGTAAAAGGCATGGTCTTCAAGCATGCCAATTCTTGCATCAACAGGCCAGCTGCCGTCATCGCAGGCGGTTCCAACGTGGTCGTAGACTCGGTCCAGGCGGTGTGGAATAACTGGGGCGGACTTGGAGTATCCGGTGCTTCCGGAGTAACGGTGAAGAATTCGATCGCGAGCCATAATGGTGGTGTAGGCTTCATGGGCGATCAGGATGTCAACACCACTTTCAGCTATAACGAAAGCGACTTCAATAACTGGCGCGGTGCACTTGGAGCACTGTACGACTGGGGCATGGGCGGCACAAAACTCTTCCAGATGCATACCGCTACTGTTCAATACCACTATTCATACGGCAATCAGGCGCAAGGCCTTTGGTTCGACACCGACAACAAAAACATCACGGTGAATAATGCAACCGTAGCCGGCAATACTCTGGCGGCGTTGCAACTCGAGGCGAACGAAGGTCCAATCACCGTAGAGAATAGTCACTTGTGCTCTAGCCGGTCAGGTGTGACGACGTTGAATCAGGCGAAGCTCACAATGAAGTACAACACGTTCTACAACAATGGTGGATTCGGACTATATCCAGGGCAGATATTCATCGCAGGCCGCGCGGGAGGTCACGTAATCTACGACTGGCAAACGGGACAATACTATGATCTACGTACCGCTAACACAGTATTGACCTCGAATAATTTCCAGGCTACGGCATCTGGACAACACGTTTTCGGCACCTATTTGAGCGGATCTGATTGGTCTGATTTTGCCAATTCACTTGTGTCGAGCGGGAATCACTGGTTTGACCCGAGCACCGTTTACTCGTTCATGCTCCCCAGTGGCCATCTCGTGAATTTTTCAGGATGGAAAAGTGCAGTTGGCACAGACTATTCATCCTACTGGTCGAGTGCTGCTGCCGCTTCGGCATGCGCGATCCCATCTCAGTCTTACACTGATTTCGCCGTAAACCTCGATCGAGAAGCCTATTCAATGTCGGCGGGGCACGGAACCATCAACATCAAGGTGGCGAACTATGGCTACGGAACCGTGAATCTCTCGGTTAGCGGACTCCCATCAAACGTAGGCGCGTCGTTCAGCAGTAGCAGCCTTTCCAGCGGAACCCTTACGATGTCGCTCTCGGCCACCAAATATGCTGCGAACAAAACGGTGCCGATCACAATTTGGGGCGTCAGCGGAAGTCGCGTTCATCCGGTAACCGTTAACGTACATATCGTGCCGGCATAACGCGGCACGCAGGAACGGTAGTTCTGACTAATTCAAACTCCCAAGGCAAATTGCCTTGGGAGTTAGTTCCATCGTGTGACGAATGCCTAAACCGCGTCATCGTCAATCGTCTAACTGCAGTAAGTTTGTAAAACTCAAAATGTACTTTTGTACTCTCCGACGCGTGATCAGCATCACTGCTTTTGAGATAAACTCAATTAAACATATCAATAAGATTTTCTAAACCTAGAGACCATCTCGTATCTGAGTTTTGGCGATTTTCTGATACGCCCAGTTTCATTGGGTATTGCTTGACTTCTGTGTATTTGCCTGGTTTCTAGCTGCGCCAGAAGGTGAAGTGCACGTAAGCGCCTCTCTGTTGAGCCAGCTTCATGGTGAGCAATTTCCGGTTCGATTAGCCGGAAAACTAACCGAGATTTGAGCGCTACTGCACTTTTACTTTGAGGATTTGTTCATGAGACTGGCGGCCATCTGTATTTCTTTCTCTCTCATTGTTCTATTCATTGCCGAGCCATCTGCCCGCAGCCAAGCAAATGTAATCGAAAACCAGACTACCGTGCTGTATGTGGATGCGCAGAAGGGCTCTGATTCAAATGTAGGTTCAACTTCTTCCCCTCTCAAGAGCATTCAGGCGGCCGTGAACAAAGCCAACGTAAATAATCAGAATCAAGTCGGCACGAAGATCATCGTGAATGCGGGCGTTTATCGCGAGACAGTGGGCATCAATCCGATTTCGAATCAGACAACGGTTCCCTTGACAATTCAAGCTGCGGTAACTGGTACCGCCATCATTTCTGGCGCCAACGTTTTGAGCAACTGGGCAACTGATTCGACATATTCATCCGCATACACCACGTCGTGGTATCCGACAATGGGAACGTGTCCACTTCCTAGTGGTTGGCCCACGGGCTTTTCCTCCATCGCCATGCATACCGAAATGATTTTTGTGAATAGTGTTCCTCTCACGCAAGTCTTATCGTATTCGCAAATGCGCGCCGGAACGTTCTATATCAACGAGGGCAGCGGATCGCTGCATCTATGGCCTGCTAACGGAACGAACATGCAGACAGCATTAGTGGAAGCCGCGACACGTCAAAAGACAGTAAGTATCGTAGGTCGGACAAATATCGTCTTGCGCGGTCTCACCCTTACGCAGTCGGCAAGTTGCATTAACTCGAGCGGCGCCACCGTCACGTCCGGGTCGAACGTGCTGATTGATTCAGTGCAGGCCAATTGGAATAACTGGGGCGGTCTGGGAATTTTTTCGAGTAACAACGTGACCGTGCAGAACTCAGTCGCAAATTACAACGGCGGCATCGGCTTTATGGGATCCAAGAGCCAGAATATTCTCTTCAGCTTCAACGAAAGCGATTACAACAACTGGCGAGGGGCTCAATCGGCGTACTACGACTGGGGCATGGGCGGAGCGAAGTTCTTCCAGATGCGCAGCATGACCGTTCAAGATCATTTTTCGTACAACAACCAGGCGCAGGGTCTCTGGTTTGATACAGACAACAAAAACATCACAATCAATCGTCCGACGCTGGCTGGTAACACGACAGCGGCCTTGCAGATTGAGCGCAACGAAGGGCCGGTTACGGTTGAGAATGGCCATTTATGCTCCAGCGGTTCGGGTGTAAACCTGTTGACGAGCGAGCAGGTAAGAATTCAAAACAACGTGTTTTACAACAACGGAGCGACAAATAAATATCAGGCGCAGATTTATCTCGCGGGTCAGGCTGGTGGAATTGTCATTACAGATTGGCAGACAAGCCAGAGTTACGATCTGTTCACTAAGGGACTTGTCCTCACAGGAAATACGTTCGTGGATGGCGCCACAGGACAAAATGTATTTGGGACATATCTGAGCGGGTCCGACTGGTCTGATTTTGCCAGTACACTGAACGCAAGCGATAACGTTTGGTACGATCCATTTATTGCTAATTCGTTCAAAGTGGTCAATGGACACCTCGTAAATTTGTCTGGCTGGCAAAACTCGGTGGGAACGGACTACACCTCAACGTGGGCGGCACCGGCTACCTCTCCCGTAGCGGCTTGTGCTCTTCCTGCCGTAAAATATGCGGACTTCGGTGTGGTGATGAATGCGAATACCTATACGATGTCTGCGGGCTCAGCTTTAGCTACTGCAAAGGTGACATCCTTCGGATTCGGAACGGTAAATCTGAGCGTTAGCGGATTGCCGGCAGGCGTTAGCGCGACCATTAATAACGGCTCATTGATCAGCGGGACATCGACAATCACGTTTTCCGCAAGCTCATCGGCGAGCAATCAAACGGTACCGGTCACAGTGTGGGCAGTAAGCGGAAGCAGGGTGCACACCGCTACTTTCAACCTGCACGTTGTGCCACTTTAAGTTGGAGCCTACCCTCAGCGTTACACTCTTTGAGAGCTAGGCATTCGGCACAAAATCGCCAAAGGCCCGTTCTTTTTAAACGTCTGCGGCTCAATCTGCATCTAAAATTGATAGCTGTCAAAACACTTTTCCGACCCGCTTGCGCTCTCTTTCTCTGATGTTGTCTTGCGCATCGCGAATCCTTTCAGGAATCATGGGGTGTATGAAGATTCTCTTGTCTGCCTACGCTTGCGAGCCGAACAAGGGCTCGGAACCCGGCGTGGGATGGAACTGGGCCTTGGCGCTTCGAGATCGGGGCTTCGATGTTCACGTTCTCACGCGCAGCAACAACCGGGAGGCAATTGAACAGGTCTCCAATCTGCCAACTTCGCGGTTAACGTTCCATTTCTACGATCTTCCGCAGCGATTAAGATTCTGGAAGCACTGGCCTGGCGGAATCTATCTCTACTATCTGTTATGGCAGGTTGGTGCTTACCGAATCGCAAAGAGACTACACTCCACCCTTCAATTTGGCCTCGTTCATCACATCACCTTCGTTTCCTATCGTCAGCCATCGTTCATGGGCAGTCTGGGCATCCCGTTTGTATTCGGGCCGGTCGGCGGGGGAGAAACTATGCCCTCTCAATTTCGCGATTCTCTTCCTCTGGGCGGCCGATTAATAGAGTGGTTTCGCGACCTAGGAAATCGTGCCGTTGGTCTAGACCCTCTCATGCAACGCACCTACTCGAGCGCCAGGCTAATCGCATGCGCCACTGGCGAAACGCTCGATGCAATTCCAGCTCGATTTCATGCCAAATGTATAGTGCAGCGGGCCATTGGGATCAGTGCAGCCCCCGAGCCCGAACCTTCGGCTATCGCCGTGAAGCTGTCGCGGCCTCAGCTTCTGTTTGTGGGTAGATTGCTTTATTGGAAAGGGCTTCACCTGTTATTGCGTGCACTTTCGAACGTCAGAGATGCGGTTCCTGGCCTGAGGCTGCGCATAATTGGCGAGGGAGCCGATGGCCGCTGGCTCAAGCAGGAGGCGAGGCGCTGGAAAGTCGATGACCTGGTCGATTGGATCGCGCGAGTGCCGCACCATGAAATGGCCAATGAATATCGCAATAGCTCGGCCTTCATTTTTCCCAGCTTGCATGACTCAGGCGGAATGGTAGTGCTGGAAGCGCTCTCAGCTGGCTTGCCCGTCATCTGCCTGAACGTGGGCGGACCCGGCTCAATCGTCGACTCTTCATGTGGTTTTTCGGTAGAAGTGGGAAGGAAGTCCGAGAACGAAATCATCGAGGAGCTTTCCGACTCAGTAAAGCGAATGTGTCAGGAACATAAACTACGGAGTGAACTTTCTGTCGGAGCGCGGAACAGAGCATCCACACTAACGTGGAGCACTGCCGTCGAGGCAATCTACTCTCAACCGTCCGTTCGAGAGCATGCAAATGTTGGCGAGCGTATGTCTATGATTTAAATTATCTTAACGCGATAGATGCCGCGAAGTTCAATGCTTGGGGAGGCCAGCCAAACATCATTCGACTTTCCTTTTTCTTAGATTTCATGAAAACATGATCCGTGACAGCAAACTTTCGACAGTTTTCGAGTGTCCAACTATTGTGGATTGCTTTGAGTTTCCGTGAATCCCTCCTGCAAACCAGTTAAACTCAGGAACGAGTGACAGTAATTCCCAAATCGCACGAATCTTCGCTTCGGCTCTCCATTCTCTTGATGATGTTGGGAGCATGCGTGTTCTTTTGGGGATTCGGCTATAAGCTTTCGCTTTATCACTTCCATCATCCCGGTGTTCACCGGATTCCGGTCGCGAAACTGCTATCCCGCAATGAAGACACCAATGCGACCGATGGCACGCGGCTTTGCTTCGCGGGATCCTCTCCCATTGAGAAGGTACCGGCATATCGCTTCGTCGTCTTCTTACTTTCGCTAGGCTGTTTCGCAGGCTCAAAAACCACGTGGGACAGGTGCTATCTTGCATCGGCAAAGCGTTGGTGTCTGCGCTCGGTCGCGATTCTAAGTTTCGCGTTCTTCAGGCCCCCCCCGGTCTTCATCTCGCTTTAATCCCATACAAGAAACCGAGTAAATCATCCATTCGCAAGCGACTGGAGTGATCTTCTTTCCCCTGACGATGGCAGGATGCCGTCGTTTATGCAGCAAAGGCCTTAAGAAAAGGTGTTATCTCCATGAGGAAGCAGCCCTGTTTTATTTTTTTTGCAGGTTTGGCGTTGGTTCTAATACTGACGGTTGTCGGTTGTCGATCTGACGCTAGAGGATCTGATGCAAATGCAGCAGAGACCGCGTCAGCTACAGTCGCGCCAGCAAAGAGAGGATCCATCGCGCGCAAGTTGAATCTAGCCGGGCAATTTCAGCCCTACCAGGTGATCGACGTTCACGCCAAGGTCTCCGGCTACATCCGACATATTTATGTCGATATTGGTGACAGAGTCCGCCAAGGACAGACGCTTGCGGTGTTGGAAGTTCCAGAACTAGACGCTCAACTACGGGGAACAGGGGCGGAATTGGCCCGGAGCAAGGACGAGATCACGCGCGCTGAGCATGAGGTGGTGCGAGTTCAATCAGAACATAACGCGTTGCACAGCGACTTCAAACGCCTGAAACAGGCTTCTGCCGCACAGCCGGGACTGATTGCTGAGCAGGAACTGGATGATGCGCAATCAAAAGATTTGGCGGCAGAAGCAAGGGTTGATGCTGCAAAGTCTGCCTTAGCTGCTGCACAGCAGCAATCGGAAAGCGCTAAGGCTGACAACGAGCGTGTCGGCGACCTTGCCGACTATACCAAAGTGACCGCTCCGCTTGATGGCGTGATTGTTTATCGCTACGCGGACACCGGCGCCTTGATCCAGGCTGGCACGTCGTCTGATACACAGTCTTTGCCGATCGTAAAACTATCGCAGAGCAGTCTGCTTAGACTTCGTCTTCCAGTACCTGAAGATGCTGTCGAGTACATTCACGAAGGAGCAACCGTGACTGTAAACGTGGATGCGATACATCGATCCTTTGAGGGTAAAGTGGTGCGCTTCACACGAGATTTGAACCTTGCAACCCGAACAATGGAAACGGAGATAGACGTCGATAATAAGGACCTTTCGCTCACTCCCGGAGAATACGCAAATACCACTATCGAGCTTGAACGCCACGACAACGTGTTGACCATTCCCGTGCAGGCAGTAATTAGAAACGGGAATCAGCAGTCGGTTCTAGTTGTGGACGCAGCGCATCATGTTCAGACACGCAACATTGTGACGGGGCTTCAAGGCTCGAACTTGATTGAGGTCAATTCGGGCCTTGCTGAGGGAGACCTCGTGATCACCGGTAATCAATCGAACTATCAGCCAGGCGAGAGCGTGACGACTAATCTCCAGCAAAGTACAGCCTCGGATACCACTGAAGAACAGTCGGGGGGAACTAAGTAAATGCCGAAGTTTGCATTGAAATATCCCTTTTTCATCATCATGGTGTGTCTCGTAATTGTGGTGTTGGGTGTTGCAAGTATTTCTTCCATGCCAGTCGACCTGTTCCCACAGATCGACATGCCGGTCGTAGTCGTCGCAACGTTCTACTCAGGAATGCCTCCGGAACAGATTGAGGCTGACATCACTGACACATTTGAACGATTCTTCACGCTTGGTAACAACATAGACCACATCGAGTCGCGCTCGCTGACAGGCGTGAGTTTGATCAAGATATATTTTCAGCCGGGAACAGATCCGAATGCAGCACTGAGCAACATTTCAAATCTCGCTATGGCAGACTTGCGAAGGTTGCCTCCCGGAACTCTGCCCCCGGTTGTGCTGGGTATGGATGCGTCCAGTCAGCCCGTCTGCCTTGTGACTTTGAAAGGACAAGGACTCAACGAGACGGATCTGAAGGATCTGGCGCAATTCCAGGTACGCAACCAGATCGCGAGCGTCCCTGGGGCATCTGTTCCGCAACCGTTTGGCGGACGCTATCGCCAGATCATGGTTTACGTGGATCCGCTCAAACTGGAGGCTCACAACCTGAGCCTGATGGACGTTGTCCGCTCAGTGAACGATTCGAACTTGATTTTACCTGCCGGCGATGTCAGGATTGGCCCAAAAGACTACAACATCTACGCCAATAGCCAAGTGCCAACTCCCGAACAGATCAACGATCTTCCGCTGAAGTCCGTGGGAAACGCATCCGTACTCGTTGGCGATGTAGGTAAAGCTGAGGATTCGGGTACGCTTCAAACCAATATTGTTCGGATTGATGGCCAGCGATCGGTATATGTTCCTGTGCTGAAGCAGGGAGGTGATAGCAATACGATCACCATCGTGAATGGCATGAAGGCGGCAATCAAAGATCTCGTTGATATACCTTCCAGTCTCAAAACGGCCGTTGTCTTTGATCAGTCGGAATTCGTCAAATCGGCGCTCAGAAATCTCGGCAACGAAGGCGGAATCGGCCTCGTATTGACCGCTTTGATGATTCTGCTTTTTCTCGGTAGCATTCGTGCCACGTTCGCTGTTCTCTTATCAATTCCGCTATCTGCATTAGCGGCCTTTATCTGCATCCGCATGGGCGGCGGATCTATAAACACCATGGTGCTGGCTGGTCTGGCGCTCGCGTTCTCACGCTTGATAGATAACTCAGTCGTCGTATTGGAAAATATCTTTCGCCACCTCGAAATGGGCGAATCGCCCCAGGTGGCAGCCGAAGCTGGTGGAAGGGAAGTGCAGTTGCCGGTTCTTGCTGCGACATTCACCACCGCAATTGTCTTTTTTCCTGTGGCATTGCTTTACGGTGTAAGCCGCTACTTGTTCACGGCCCTAGCTCTTGCAGTTGTCTTTTCGCTCTTCGCGTCTTACATCGTGGCCATGACCGTTGTACCTCTATATTGCGCACGCTTTATCAAGTCTGATCAGGTGCACGCTTCCGAGGAGGAGGAGATCAACGCGGAAGGACAACTAGAGTTTCGAAGAGAGGCGAAGTTTTCCTTTTTCACGAAAATCGTTCGCGCGTTCAACCATCGCTTCCAGCGGATGCTTGAGCTATACGTGATCGCGGTGAATCGAACCATATTGCGGCCCGTGGCCAGCACGATTGGAATCCTTGGCGCGGTCGTTTTAACTTTCGCTCTCTTTCCCCTTTTGGGGCGCGCTTATTTCCCACGAACAGATCCCGGCCAGTTCGTTATCAACATCAAATGCCCGAGCGGAACCCGACTCGAATTGAGTAACAAGTACATCGGCCAAGTCGAAGATGAAATCCGCCAGGTAATTCCTGACCACGATCTTGGCATGATCGTCTCGAATATCGGCATCACTCCCGATTTATCTGCCATTTACACAAGCAATTCGTCAATGGACACCGCCTTTGTCCAGGTTAGCCTCAAGGAAGATCACAAGCTGGGCAGTTATGAGTACATGAGACGTGTTCGTAAAAAACTTGCGAGGGATATGCCCTTGCTGTCGACCTATTTTCAGTCTGGGGGACTGGTTGACTCGGTAATCAATCAGGGATTGCCGGCACCGATCGACGTGCAGGTGAGTGGAAATGACATGGATCAGTCCTATGAAATCGCTACTCAAATCGCCGCGAAGATTAAGGGCTTGAAGAATGTCAGCGATGTTCTCATTCCACAGAACCTGCGCTATCCCGGGCTCGAGTTGAGCATCGACCGGGAACGTGCAAGCCTTATCGGCCTATCCCCAAAGGAAGTTGTGGACAATGTGATCACGGCTCTCACGTCAAACGGCATGATTGCTCCCAGCTATTGGATCGACCCCAAAACCGGAAACAACTACATGCTCACAGTCCAATACTCGGATAACAAAATCGGCAACATGAGTATGGACGACTTCAAGCAAATCCCACTGCACGCCACAAATCAGACGAATTACACTCCGTTGAGCTCCGTCGCTAACATTACCGAGATCAATACTCCAACCGAAGTAGATCACTACAAGATACGTCGTGTGATCGACGTATATGTGATGCCTTCGACTGAAGCTTTGCAACATGTAAATCAGCAGGTGCAAAACGTGATTGATCACACAAAGGCACCGGGTAATGTACGTATCACTGTACGAGGTTCGGTGGTAAGCATGAACGAGTCGTTCAAGCGATTCGCAATCGGCCTATTCCTGTCGATCCTTCTCGTCTATCTGATTTTGATGGCACAATTTGCATCCTTCGTAGATCCTTTCATTATTCTCATGGCAATTCCGCCGGGGTTGGCTGGAGTTTTACTCATTCTGCTTCTAACTGGAAGCACCATGAACATCATGTCTCTCATGGGAGTGATCATGATGGCCGGAATCGTTGTTTCTAACAGCATTTTGATTGTCGAATTCGCCGGTCATCTTCATGAAACAGGCCTCCCAATTGCTGAGGCAGTCGTCCAGTCCTGCCGAATCCGATTGCGCCCGATTTTGATGACATCGTTGGCAACACTTTTGGGGATGATTCCAATGGCCTTGGGGCTAGAGGCGGGGAGCGAACAATATGCGCCGTTGGCGCGTGCAATCATTGGCGGCCTCGGCGTGTCCGTAGTTCTCACGGTATTTCTTGTCCCCGCGGTCTATCTGATCGTTCATGCTCGTAAAGAGAAACAGATACCGGCGCAGGGAGAGGCCTAGATCAGATGATGATTTGTTTGAAAAAGTGCATGGGCAGCGTAGCAATCGCAATTATGGCGATGACTGTCACGGCGGATGCAGTCTCCCAGACACCTTCCCATCGAGAAGAACTTCCAAACGCGCCTGCTTCTCAATTGCTTGCACAGACAGGCGTGCAATTGAGTGGCGCGAACTCAGTGTCCGCGACTACAACCCCACGTCAGAACCAAACACCAAGTTCCTCCTCGTCGCCAGCGAACAGAACCAAACTCACCCGAAGCCAAGCGGAACAAATGGCAATCAAAAACAATCCTCAAGTAAGCGTGGCACGTTTGCTTGCGCTGGCGCAGCATCAGGTCTATCGCGAAACCCGTTCCTCGGAATTGCCTATAGCGAATGCAGCTATAACGGGAGTTGAAGCGGAGGATGCAAGTCGCATATCCGCGGGATCACTTACCGCGTCACGTTTGTTTACGCATGCGGGCGCAGGTGGTGGATTCTCACAGTTGCTGACGGATTTTGGCAAAACAAGGAATCTCGTCGCGTCCGCAGTTCTGCAAGATAAGGCCCAGAAAGCGAATGCATTAGCAACTCAATTCGACGTTGAACTCGCGACTGATCAGGCATTCTACAACGCCCTGCAAGCACAGGAAACTCTAAAAGTCGCGCAGCAAAATGTGACAACGCGCCAGACGCTGCAGTCGCAAGTGAACCAGATGACCATCAACAAGCTGAAATCCACATTGGATTTGAGCTTTGCCGATGTCAGCCTTTCGCAAGCAAAATTGCTTTCGCTGGATGCGCAGAACAATGCTGATTCAACCATGGCAGCATTGGATGCGGTATTGGGGATTGACCATCAAGAGGAGTTTGAACTTGTAGATGACGGACCTGACACTCGGCAGCCACCACCCGATATTGACCAATTAGTCCAAGCGAGTTTAAAACAACGGCCCGATCTGCAAGCGACTCAGTTCAGCCAACAAGCTGCAGAAAAATTCAGCCATGCCCAACGCGATCAAATGTTTCCAACCATAGCGGCGTCAGGGACGGTAGGCAGCGTTCCGATTAGGCCGTCGCAGTATTACACCACGAATTGGTGGGGCGGCATAGGAGTGAACATAAATATACCTGTGTTTAATGGTTTCCTCTATTCGGCTCAAGCGAAAGAGGCATCACTACGCGCACAGGCGGCGTCAGAACAGACAAGAGATTTACGCGACCGTATTGTGCGCGACGTGAGAACAGCATGGCTTACTGCGAACACATCTTATCAACGGGTCAGCGTAACCGCTGAATTGTTGAAAGAAGCAGATCTTGGTCTTAAGCTAGCTCAGACACGATATCAGATGGGGTTAAGTTCGATCGTTGAACTCAGTCAGGCCGAATATCAGCAGACAGATGCAGCAATCGGAAATGCAAATGCGCAGTATCAGTATCGTCTTGCGTTAGCAACACTGAACTATCAAGTTGGCTCTGTACCATAGCTATTCGTGCGAGCGATCTAGTGAAAATCATGTGAGCTTACGTCGGCCGAGGTGATATCTATAGGTCTGATGCGAAATGCCTTTACATGTATCACTCTGTTTTGTATTTGCAATCTACCTTCTATTGCGAGAAAACGGCTACGCGTTATGATCATGCGCTCCTGCTCAAACAAATCAGGTGTAATGATGATGTTAGTGATTCCTGTTTCGTCTTCTAGGGAAAGAAATACAAAACCTTTTGCTGTTCCAGGACGCTGCCGCGCAATAACACAACCTGCGATCTTGACAAATTGGTTCTGACTGTAGCGGGCGAGATCACATGCGGAAGCAAAATCTTGGTGCTTCAATAAATCGCGATGGTAGGTCATTGGATGGGGACCACATGTGAGACCACACCCTGCATAGTCAGCAGCCAGGCGCTCATCGGTGGTCATCTGTCTCAGAGGGATTAATGCTTTGCTGTTTTGCGTTTTGATTGCTGATCGTAATAACGGACCGATTGGACGGCCCGCCTGCTCGACCTGCCATAGCGCGTCACGTCGATGCATTACTTGGCCAACAGAATTAAGTGCGCCAATCTGCGCAAGGAGAACAAGCTCTTTTCTACTTAATTCGGGTATGCGTTGCGTCAAGTCGTCTACCGATTGAAACTGTCCACTTGTATTACGAGATGCCAGTAATGACTCAGCTGAAGATTGTTTTAGTCCTTTGGCATAGTTCAAACCAATGCGAAGAGACAAGCTATCGTCAGGTTCATGTTCGATGGAACATAGCCAATCGGATCGTTGAACACAAATCGGACGAACGCGCAATCCGTGCCGTTGTGCATCTTTTATAAGTACGGCAGGCGAATAGAAGCCCATGGGTTGATTGTTTAAAAGACCGCACGTGAATGCAGCTAGGTAATGAACCTTCAGATACGCAGACGCATAGGCTATGAGCGCAAAGCTTGCAGCATGAGACTCAGGAAAGCCGTACATCGCGAACGATGAGATACCCTGAACAATGTTGTCCTGTTCCCGCAGGCCAATTCCATTTCGCGTCATGCCTGAGCGTAAGCGGCCTTCAAGATCGCGCATCCGTTGCATGGAGCGTCGCATGCCTACAGCGCGGCGCAATTCCTCAGCTTCAGAGCCAGTAAAGCTTGCGACTACCATGGCCATGCGCAACAGTTGTTCCTGAAAGAGCGGTACACCCAGTGTTCGCTTCAGAACTGGTTCGAGCAACGGATGCGGATAAGAGACTTCTTCCTGTCCCTGACGTCGCCGCATGTAAGGATGCATCATCTTGCCAACGATCGGTCCGGGGCGAATGATGGCGACCTGTACGACTACATCGTAAAAGCATCTAGGCGCGTTATGGGGAAGGGATGCCATCTGTGCGCGGCTCTCCACTTGAAACATACCCACTGTATCCCCTTTACAGAGAGTTTCGTATACGACTGGATCTTCAGGTAATAAAGCGAGATCGACCACGGCGCCATAGTGACGGGGAATCAATTCGAGTGAGTCTTTCAATGTTGCCATCATACCGAGACCGAGTAAATCAACCTTAATGAGTCCCATGTCTGCGCAGTCTTCTTTATCCCATTGAACTACTGTTCTGCCTGGCATCGATGCGCGTTCGATAGGAACAACGCGGTTCAGCATACCTGCACAAATCACCATGCCGCCAGAGTGCTGTCCGAGATGGCGTGGCAGATCGCACACCCGCATACTCAAATCTAGATATTTGGCAATAATTGGGTGACGAATATCATACCCCGCTTGGCCGAAGTGCTTTTCCATGGTGTCATTAGCGCCGCGCCATTCCCAATGACCTACAAGACTAGAGAGTTTAGCAACTTGCTGTTCATCAAACCCGAGTGCCTTGCCAACTTCACGCGCTGCAGACCGGCCCCGATATGTGATGACATTTGCAGTCATCGCCGCACCTAGAGCCCCGTAGTGTTCATAGATGTGCTGAATAACGAGTTCGCGATGATCACCAGAGGGCAAATCAAGATCGATATCGGGCAATTCACCACGGCTTTCGCTAAGAAAGCGTTCGAAAAGCAATTGCATCCCGATCGGATCGACAGCTGTGATCTCGAGAGCAAAACAAACAACAGAGTTGGCAGCGGATCCGCGTCCCTGTACCAGAAAACCATTCTTTTGGCAGAACCGGATAATGTCCCAGACTATAAGGAAGTATCCCGCGAATCCGAGTCTCGCAATTAATGCGAGCTCATGCTGCGCCTGGAGGCGCGCTCTTTCCATGAGACTGCGCTTTAATTTGTTAGCATACCGTTTTCTAACACCATCGTCGACACGCTTGGCGAGAAAGCTATCCATCGTTTCGCCATTAGGCACGGGGTATTGGGGGAACTTGTAGCCGAGATCGTTCAATGTAAATTCAAGTCGCTCACTAACGACGCGAGTATTAGCGATCGCCTCTGGGATATCGCAAAAAATATATGACATTTCCTGCGCTGAACGTAGGTGATGCAACGAGTTCTTACTCAGGAGCCGTCCTGCGTTATGTACAGTGGTGTGATGGCGTATTGACGTAAAAATGTCGAGCAGTTCACGGTCCTCTGGCGTAGCACAACGAACGCCATTAGTAGCGACGAGGGGAATGCCGCGTTGTGATGCAATATTCACGAGAACGACATTGCGAAATTCTTCTTCGCGTTCACAGTGGCGCTGAAGTTCTATGTATACGTTGCTGCGCCCATAGATAGATGTAAGTCTATCGAGTGCAGCACGCGCTCCGGCCTCGCCTTTACGACTCAGAGCGGATGCGAGCAGACCTTCTTCGCCGCCGGTTAGGCAAATCAGCCCAGCTGAAAACTCTTCTAAGTCATCCAATGTAGCTGAGCCTTCTGCCTTTGTGGACTCACGCATTTTGAAGCGTGTGATTAATTGGCAAAGGTTTTGATATCCAACCTGCGATGAGCACAAAAGAACAATTCGCGGGGGTTCATCGGGACAACGATGAGGAAGCCACTCGGATGGAGCAAGTCTGTTGCCGAATGGCGATATGGCGATTTCTGCACCGATATGCGCTTTTATTTTGTTATGCCTCGCCGCGGTATGAAAGCGCGCTACACCATACAATCCATTTCGATCAGCCAAAGCGATTGCCGGCATGTCCAGTTCAACGGCGCGCTCGACGATGGATTCGGGCTCAGATGATCCCGATAGAAAGCTGAATGCACTTGATGAATGCAACTCAATATATTCGTCAGAGAAATTACGAGCTAGCTGTTTACAGATAGTAATGCTCGGAGAGTTAGTCATAAAACGCCTCGAGCATCCATTTGTCTTTTACATAGTCATGAATAATCAAGCAGCCGACGACTTCGCCAAGATTGTTGATTGCCTTGACATCCCATTCTTCCGTATTCCACATGTCAACTGACCACCAACAGCCGCTTGATTGCCATGGGCCATAAGCTGCCTGAACCTTGTAGTGATATGCTCCGTCGCGAAATGATGACGGCTTCTTAAAATTAAGTTGTATGCGTAACGGATGGGGTGGCCGAATTCGCCTAAGCGATATGCACGCCGCAATATTTATGCGAAGGACTGACTGATTTGGAATCGCGAAGTTATCGATATCGAAACTGCCACTGTGATGTGAATCTCTCAATACGGGAGAACCAACACGTTCATCGCCAACCAGTGCTTTTAATCGGGAGAGCGCTACGTCGAGACGTGACGTCTCCGGAGTCTGAGGTGCAAAGAGCCCAAGCTGCACCTTGCTTTGTTGTCCGGCTTCAGCGATTAATGTCAGCGATGTTATTGCTGCTTGTGGGGGATGCGCAGCGATCTCCAGTTGCAGAAGTTTTAAAAGAAACTTGCGATCGCTGGTAGGTATTGCAGGTCGTATTATACGTTCATAGCTGAGTTGCTTTTCAAGAGACATGTAAACCGTAAGATTGGCTAATGAGAGGGCCCTGCTCATAGCGCGAGATACGAGATTGTTGATCATGTTCGCGCCGATGAAGAGAAGGGAATCCAGCTGTTCAACATGAGTTTCGAATTCGATGTGCTCCTTTAATTCGAATTTGGTATCTATGGGCAGGAAGGTGTGTTCGGCTTTTCCGCGTGAGAGCTTAAGCCATAACTTTGCCTGCTGTCCGAGGCGCGAAATCAATTCTTCTTCAGGCAATTCAGCCAATTCACCGAGTGTGCGTATTCCCCAAAGAACAAAAGTTTCTTCATGTAGCTGATCAAGTTGCAGCGAAGCAATGGGAATTGATGCGATTGCGTGCGCCTCCTGTTCAGTTGGAACGATATTGATTCCAGGCATGAATGCAGCGCAAATGCGCGCCACATGAAAGTTGTGGCTGATGGATACCGATGCACGGAATCCTGCAGACGCAATTGCAGAATGCAGACTCCTTGCGATCGCCTCCGGTGGACCCAACAACCGCTCACTACCTGATATGTCAAGCACAAATCCGCATGTGTTGGTCGCAATGGTCTCTTCAACGCGAGGAGAGAAGGTTGACACGCATTCCAGAAGAACTGAGTGGGCGGCAAACTCGCTATCCAATGAACGCGCCAGCACGCATATCACGTTGAGTTCTTCAATTTCAAGGCGTGTCATGCCAATGGCGGCCCCAAGCTGTTTGGCGTGCAGATTCAGAGAGCAGACCCTTTCCTGCGGAGCTATGCCACCGAGTATGGCGACCGGTTGTGCCTGAAGATCAGATCTCAAACGAAGTATGGCTTGGGCAGGAAATTCAGCAGCATGGATAGCGGCGTAAAGCGGGTTGGATTGATAGGTCATGCACGCTTCTCGCGATCCCACGGTGCTTGTGAAGACCAGGAGGTTGCAGACGGTTTTCGATTGAGACTGGCAAGTGGTGATAAACGCTCTCTACCAAGACGCGCGCTATAACTATATCCGCGAACTACGGTCCCAGAAGCTGTGTCCATACGACCGGGCAGACACTCAAGAACAACTGCAGCGCTCGATTGCGCGTATGCGGTTTTGCCAAGCACGACCAGACTGCATCTTGTGCGATCTGCGGCCTGCTTGAATCTGAACCAAGTCGCGAGTGGAATGCGACTGCCGTGCTCAATTGCTTCATCCGCCAGATCAAGGACAATGGCTGCGAAGCCGCCGGCTTGTAACAGCAGATCAGAAGCGAGGATTGATTGATCTAAGCGCGTCCAATGCTGATTTATCTCATTGTGTGAGTGTTGTATAGCTGGGGATGATTTTCCGACGATCGAAGTCCTGCATCGAACCCATAGAAGATGTTTTAGACTGATGCCATTCGCTGCTGCCGATTCCGGATCAAGTGCATCGTTTGCATCGATCCAAGCGCAGACATTTCCATCCTGCGTGCGACGAGCAAGAAAAGATAGCGCTATTGTTGTTCGCCCTGACGATACCCGGCCAGTAATTTCACTAATGGCTCCGACAGGTAATCCACCATTAAGTAAATTGTCGATTTCGGTAATGCCAGTAGCCGCAGTTTCGCGAATGGTTCTCGCAGCTGGGGTAAGAGCAGATGGATAGCGATGCTGAAAATCACTCTCGATCTGTTGGCGGATTGCGGCTGAAGAGGGCATTATCGAACCATGGCATATTCGCCATATGTTCGCCTTAGACTCTTACAGCTCACTCATAATTGTCAACCATCTATCTGTGGGAAAATTTCAATTGAATTTGAAGGTATAGATTACAGCTAGCGCCACATAATTATTTATGTTGCAATGGTTTACAGTATCTTTTTGATACTAATCTTCAATTCGTTAAATAGGCGCAAGATGAGCAGTAAAGTGTCGCAAAAAGGGTGCTTCATGCGTCAGGCGCATGCCGCGAATTTGCGCGCGATTCCTAAAAACTTCAAGAATGACTTCAACCAAATAATCGACATGGCTTTGGGTATAAACACGACGTGGCATTGCAAGTCGAACGAGATCCATTTGGGCCGCATTAGCAAACATCAAGGTACCGATTTCAACCGAACGGACGCCTCCTTCGAGGTACAACTCGGAAGCCAAAGCAACCCCAGGAAATTGACTTGAAGGAATATGGGGAAGGAAAGCGCGAGCATCAATATATATAGCGTGACCACCCGGGGGTTGAACGATGGGAACTCCGCCCTCAGCTATATGGTTGCCGAGATAAGCAGTCGACGCAATCCGATAGCGCAGATAATCCACTTGCAGCGCTTCCTGAATTCCTACAGCAATTGCCTCGAGGTCTCGCCCGGCAAGGCCACCGTACGTCGGATATCCTTCGGTCAGGATGAGAAGATCTTTTTCCTGTTGTGCAAGCAGGTCGTTACTAGTGCACAGAAAACCGCCAATGTTTGCCATGCCGTCTTTCTTGGCCGACATGGTGCAGCCGTCGCCGTAGCGGAACATTTCCTGCGCAATTTCTTTGGGAGTCTTATCGGCATATCCTGGCTCCCGCAGTTTGATAAACCATGCGTTCTCTGCGAAGCGGCACGCATCAAAGTAGAGTGGAATTCTATGACGTTTGCAGATCGCACTTACCTGGCGAACGTTCTCCATGGATACAGGCTGGCCGCCGCCGGAGTTGTTGGTCACGGTTAGCATCACTAGCGGAATGCGCTCTCGGCCTACGCGCGCTATCAATGCTTCAAGTGCCACCACATCCATATTTCCCTTGAAGGGATACTGCAATGAAGGCTGACGTCCCTCAGGGATAAGCAGGTCTACCGCTTCTGCGCCAACAAACTCAACGTTGGCACGGGTCGTATCAAAGTGCGTGTTGTTGGGAACAACATCGCCTTTTTTACATGTCACGCCGAACAAAATTCGTTCGGCCGCCCTACCCTGGTGCGTCGGGATAATGTGTGTGTACCCAACAATGTCATGGACTGAGTTGCGGAAGCGATCGTAGCTGCGGCTTCCAGCATAGCTCTCATCGCCTTCCATAATGGCAGCCCACTGATGCGTAGACATTGCCCCAGTCCCCGAATCCGTGAGCAGATCGATGAGCACGTCATCAGCATGCAGCAGAAACAAGTTGTAGTGCGCAGCCTTCAACAACTCCTCTCGCTGCTCGCGGGTCGTCCAGCGAATTGGTTCTACGCTCTTAATGCGAAATGGTTCGATGATAGTTCTTACTGACATGTTGCGCCCCAATCATTTGGCAGTATCGTTGCATGTGGATCAATTGCTACGCCGTTGCTTGACAACTGTTGCCAGTCGCGCGCGAAATGGGAATGAAATCCACCATGCTCATTATCGACCGAGCTAGGAAACCTTACGCCAAGTAGGTCGGTGTACAGGGCATTGTCAACTTCGGCAGCTAGTTGCAGACAGGTGTGGGGCGTTGGTGGCGTCTCCATCGAATGGCTTCTCGACACTGGCGCCTGCGTTATGCAGGACCAGCCGAGGCACGATAGCGATAGCACAAGGCCTTTCATGATTGAACCGCACCATTGTGATCGGAGTGACAATTTGCACAAGCCGATCCTGTCACTCCAAAGGACGAGATCTGAGTAGCCGAGTGCAAGTCCCGATACTCATTGCTAACTCGAAGGCGCATTATCAGTATCTTATTAAATATAAGAGGTTTATTGTGGCGGAGAGAGTGGGATTCGAACCCGAAGCGACAGTTTAGGCTCTGCAAGTTGCAGGAAACAATATGCTACCGTCGCCAAAGATGCCACTGTTGTGATCGCGCATTGCACTCTATTGCACGCTGGCCGTGATACAAGCTCTCAGTGACTAAGGGCTTCCAAACTCTACTGGCCCGGGCGATCGGCCGTCGTGGGTCCAACGCGTCCACGTAAGTACTGACATTCCCCGGGCTAGCAGCAGTCTAGCCGTTGCCCGGCACCTGTTGGAGCCACCACCACGTCTTTCCGTAGAAATGCCGCATCGGCACTGGCGTCAAATATTGCGGTACGACCAGTGCGCTCATTCTCGACACGCCAAAGCTGACCACCGACGAAATCGTCAAATTCCTCGCCGATCCAGTCCAGCGGTGCTTCCATGAGCCAATCTGGATGAATGTCTTCGGTACACCGTCTGTGTTTCCAAGTGATTTTCCCGTTGCCGAGTTCTCAGTAATTTGATTGCAGCTGAAGAGCACTCAATGCCAACTCGAACATCCATTAAAACAAGGCACTGATAACAGCGCCGGCAATCACACATCCAACGCACAGTTGGAATACGATCCCACTTGACGTCCAATGCAAGGTTAAGTCGTGTCCGCCCCCGAAGCAAAGGAGTCTCGGCGGGGAGACGCGCCCCCTCTCCCCGCACCCCTCTACCCCACCTACCCGGTTCAGGCGCAAAGATTAGGGGGATTGTCTTCTTCAATCCGATTCAAAAAGTCAGCGGCCCTTGGATGATCTCTCGAATGCGGTACCCTGACGAAGCAGGCTTGGACAACGGCCGACGATCTGCGAAGGCGCGCCAGTTCGGCTCCGCTATCGATGGTCGGGATCGTTCGTTCTATTCTGCTCCTCGTCCGTCCCGAGAAACTGAATGGATGAAGCCCTAAACCTAAACGATATGGGCTAAGCGCTCTGACGCATTCTTCCCGCGCTGTTGCGCAGCGGATGAACGTTGACACGCCACAGCTGACCACCGACGAAGTCTCAAACTCCTCGCCGATCCAGTCCGGCGGTGCTTCCATGAGCCAATCTGGATAACTGTCTTCAGTTCTCCATTATTGGTGATTCTAGGTGATTTTCCCGTTGTGGTTTGTCGAGTACTCCGTCATCGCACAACCACAGAATTTTGCCTTGATTCAGACTGGCTCGCAATCCCACGTCGGCCGCTACACCTACATCCCTATGATCGGCCTGTCGCTTGCCGTGGTTTGGGAAATTGCGGAGCGCCTCCAGCCATGGCCCGGGTTCCGCGTGGCGCTGGCCGCGACGGTGACAGCGGCGTGCATGACCTTCACCTGGCTTCAGGTGCAGTACTGGCGTGACTACATCTCGCTCTACCAGCACGTCGTCGCGGTGGTACCGGAGAACTATCTGGCGTACTTCAATCTGGCATCTGCCTTGGTCGCTCAAGGCAAGACCGATGAAGCAATTGCGCAACTTCGTGAAGCTGTTCGCGTACGCCCCTACTACGTCCCTGCGCGCGCCGAGCTCGGCCAGCTCCTGGCCCGCGAGGGACATGCCGACAAGGCGCTCAGCGAGTTGCAGACAGCTGCGAAGCTGAGACCGGATGACAGTGTGGCTCACTTCCGGTCGGATCTGTTTTGCGCACGCTGGGACCCCCCGGCGATGCCGCAGCCGAATTCTCCCGGGCGGTTCGCTTGCAGCCTGAAAATGGAGAGGCGCATTACCACCTCGGAATCGCTCTTGCTCAGGAAGACAGAGTGCGGGAGGCGGCACGCGAGTTTGACGGACCGTACGCTTACGGCCGGACGATGCGAAGCGCGTTTCAACGGGGAATCTCCCTGGCGAGGTTGGGCAAGTTGGACGATTCCATCGTTCAGTTTTCAGAAGCGGTACGGCTCAAGCCGGATTTCGCCGACGCTCACCGAGCTCTCGAACAGGCGATAAGTCTTAAACAGTCACCCGCCAAGCAGTAACTCGTCGTTAGGAAGAGCGGCGGCTATTGGTGGTGCTTACCGAAATCCCTCGAATTTAGGCCGTTGTAGAAGATCCAGATGTGCATCTTGAATCGTTCGTCGCCTGAACTGAATTCCATCGCCGCTCAACATCTAATGAGCCAATCACAACGCTGCGCGTAGGCCTCCTCCAGGGAATTCAAACAACCATCAATGTCGTTGAGCCCTGCAAATATGAGTTCTCTTGCGTGCCCCGGGATGTAAAACATCGAACCTCGAACATACAGATCGTTCAATTTATCGAGGGCTAGCTCGCTTTTCTGCCGGTTGCCAAGTTTCGCCTCCAGTTGCCCGAGAGCTAGGGCGGCGGGCATGTACTCAGTTTCGAGCAAGACCTTATATGTTTGCCTCAGAACGGAGGAGCCAGCATATACAGCGATTGGTTCGAGGAAAGACAACAGATTCTTTGTCTCCTTCCCCGTTACCGCCTACCGCTCCGTTACACAATCAGATCCATCGGGATCGATTAGGTTTCAAATGGTGCGAAATCGAGATGTACACACTATCGTACCGATCAGATCTGCGTGATTACCTAAGTATCAGAATGTGACAGCCAACACGGCACAGTGTGATTTCGCACCGGACGAGTTGACTTGTCTGAGCGGCAGCAGGACACTTTGCGTTGTGCCGAACGCATCCAGTCGGGCCGAAATTCCAGCTTCCAACCAATTGCTCATAGCGCTGTTGGCTGAAGTCGAACTTCCATCACATGAATCGCTGCTCAGGGGTACGAAACGCAAAATGAACGAACATTTTCGTCAATTTATCTCTCTCCATGCACCGAGGACTTCCACCGCGTCTAATCGAGTATCTCACTGGCTCGGTTGGTATCCAAAGAACTTGCCAACTGCGATTGGTCTCATCTTTTTTCTTTCGATTGCTGCCGGTGCTGCGGCGCAAATATCGTCCCCGCCTTATGCCGACAACATACTGACCCCAAGTAGCCCAATTGGCACTCCGCCGGGTGCGGCAACTGACGGCGACAATCAGAGCGTCAATTTATCAAACTCGGCACTTACTGTTTATGTCCCATTGCTTTCGGTTCCTCAACGGGGAGGCTGGTCACTTCCGTTCGCTCTGATCCACAGCAGCAACGGTTATTACCTACAACAAAATGTCTCTGCAGTGCCTCTGTATCAAAACCAAGATGGGCAGCAAAACTCATGGACTACGAGCTTCACCTACAACGTCCGAATGATTCACCCGGATTCGGCGTTCGAGATCAACCTGCCGCGCCTGCAGGCATCAGAGGAATACGCAGGAAGCTGGAACATCATGAACGGAATGACCGTCACTGGTTTAATTGAGCGTTCGTGTCTGACCAGCTTTGCTTTCACAGATTGGGAAGGAAGCAAGCACCCGTTTGCGATCACTCAATCTTGTAATCAGCCCAATTTGGCTAATCCTCCATTCATGCCAGGAACAATCGCTGACGCCACAGATGGTTCCTTCTACCGAATTGACTTGACCAACATTGCGGACATAAGGGTTATTTCAAAGGGTGGCACTGTCTATCATTTTTACAGTATGTACAACCCATACCCTGATGGAATGAATGATTCGGGAGGCACAAATTACGAGAATTGGTACGACCAGCGAATGGGTCTGATGAAAGATACGAACGGAAATTCAATCTCCGTCTCACCGTCAGGCTCCGGGTACGTGGTGACAGATACGATTGGGCGAACCTTTACGTTCAGCGCCAACTCACAAAACTATACGCTCAGCTACACCGGGCAGGATGGAACTGCCAAATCCATCACAGAACAATGGCAGGTTACAGACAGCACGCCGATAACAGACATGTTCCCCGGGCTGACCTGCTCATATTCTCCGCGCTCGAACGGTACGGGGCCCAATCCACCCGGCACATGTTCAGCAACACCCGCGCCCGGAGAAACCGCGTACAAAGCCACAGTGACGTACCCGCCAGCTGATTCCAATGGCGACTCTCGGCAGTTGGTTTACAGGCTAGACAAGCGTGAACGGATTGTGGAGGTCGATTACCCGTCGGGAGGCTACACAAAATACGACTATGCGGACTTTAATGTACAGGCTTGGAGTTCCACGACGATCACAAATTACACTTTTCAAAGTGTAGAGGACAAGCGCGAGTGTGCCTCTTCGACCGGCAGTTGCTCGACTGAAAACATCACCAATTACGGATGTGCAGTAGCAGTGGCAAACGGCGGGGCGGGGCAACCTTATTGCAGCACGATGACGGTTACAGATCCGATGGGGAACAAGTCTGTGCATACGTTCGCGCAGGCTTCTCCTGGCCAGATCTCCCCAAAGGAGACAAATGTAACGATATCGGACGCGAGCAATAACCTGCTTCAGTCTCGTCAAACCACCTATACATCACCTGGAACGCTTCCAGTTAATACGGATCTGTATTTTCCATATATCGTGACAACGACCCTCAGTGATGGGCAGCCCCCAGTGAGTAACACGGTCACCTATTCCTATGAGACATATCCAATCCAGATCACGGGAGGGAGTCTTGGTGGGCCATTCACGACCTATATTGACAATCCAACGGAGGTTGACCAAGCCGACTTCGATGGGACTATAAAGCGCAAGACCACAGAGCAATGGGAGCCACTCAACTACTTTTCTGGAAGCAGCGGACACATTCTTGATCGTCCTGCCTCCAAAACTGTTTCGGACCTTGTCGAGGCGCTGCAAAACACTACAACATTTGTCTATGACAACGGGAACAATACGGCCGGAAACTTAACCCAAAAGTCGGTAACCGCAACAAACGCACCAACGGCTGTCACTCAATATATTGTGAACGGCTACGGTGAGGTCACCCAAGTCACCGATCCCGATCTGCACGTGACGCATGTCTATTACGCCGATGCTTGGGCGGATTCGTCTTGCGCAATCGCTCCTGGGAGTTCCGCATATCCGTCCAGCATCACGAATGCTGCGGGAGAAACAATCTCCTACACCTACAACACTTGTCTCGGAACAACCGCGTCGGTTTCAGGTCCAAATTCGAATCAGACGACCAGTTATACCTATGATGCCCTGCAACGGGTTGTTTCGGTGTCTTTTCCGATCGGCGGGAAGAAGGCCTGCTACTTCGACTCAATTCCAAACATAGTCACGACCTATACTTTGCAGGCTGTTGGCTCCTCTTTGCCCTCATGCACCAGTCCGACTGTAACTCCGGCGGGCATGATCACAAATTCGGTTGCACTCGACGGACTGGGTCGTAAATCGCAGACTCAGCTGCTTTCCGATCCCTCTGGTGCCGTTCTCTCTGACACAACATACGACAGAAACGGAAATGTGCAATCGGTTTCTAATCCGTATCGTTCAACCGGCGACCAGACATACGGCACGACAGGCTACGAATACGACGCCCTCAATCGCAAGACATTGATGACCAACCCCGACAGTCAGACGTCCGAGCAATGGTCCTACGCGGGCAATGTCAATACCTTCACGGATGAGAATGGATCGAAGTGGCAGCGGACGGTTGATGCCTTCGGAAACCTGACGGCAGTTCTTGAGCCCAATGGTTCGAGCATATCTCCCTCGATGGAAACCGACTATACGTACGATGGGCTCGGTAATCTGTGGACCGTTACTCAATGGGGCGGTGCAAGGGGTTCATCTGGAGCACGGAATCGCTCGTTCACCTACAGCGGGATTTCGCAATTATTAACGGCCTTAAACCCTGAAACAGGTAAGGTATGTTACGGAACGATGAGCGGTTCTACGTGCTCACCTGGCTATGACGCAGCCGGCAATCTTATGTACCGGACGGATGCGCGCGGCAAGCAAACAAGCTATTCCTACGACAATGTGAATCGGCTATTGTCAAAGAGCTATTCGGACGGGACCCCGACCGCGTGTTATCAATACAGTTCGTCGTTAATCCCGTATTCGATTGGCAGGTTAATTAGTGAATGGACTCAGACGGCGGTCGCCTGTTCGTCATCGGGCTCTTTCTTGACCAAGCGTTCAATTCTCGCCTACGACTCCATGGAGCGCATATTGAATGAGCAACAATTCACTCTCGCGAACCAGTCGAGTGGACCGCAATACACGCCTGCATATACATACGATTTCGCTGGAAACCTTCTTACCTCAACCAACGGCATCACAACCACGCCAGTGGTGGGTTCGATTACGCTCTCCAATTCATATGATGGCGCAGGACGGCTCTCGACACTGACCAGCAGCTGGAACGATGGCTCACATCCGCCAAGTATCTTTGCAGCTCAGGCGCTTCCCTCTCAGGCATTGCAATGTCAGCAGCCTGTCTCATCCCCGTATTCCCCATTCGGAGGGCTTGCGAATGCCGTTTTGGGGAACGGCATCGCTCTCAGTCGAACATATAACACGCGCCTTCGAGTGACGTGTGAAATCGATTCGGCCAATTCGATACCGTAGTCAGCTGCTTTAAACGGGGCGGTGAAATGGCGCCGATAGAACGCTGGAACGCGGCGCCGACAACGTTAGGTTATACAGAAGAGGAAGAAGAGAACGAGGACAGCAATGAAGCACGACGAACCGCTCTCCGCAGGATTTCGGGCGATGATAGGGATGCTGGGAGTAGTCACCGGAACTGGGCGTAAGGATGCGCGCGATTGTGTTGCCAAAACCATCCGCTCTCATTGGTGTACGGTGTCAGTCTGGATTGTCACATCCGCACTGGCAACCGGAATCGCATACGCCATCGGCAGTCCCATGACAACTCCACAACTGACCTCTCCAAGTATCTCGGGAACGGAGGTATATGGCAACCCGCTCTATTTTTCCTGCAGACTCACCTATGGCGGCGCGGGAATGTCGGGTCAAAGCGTAGGTTTTTATGTGGACGGAAATATGATCGGGTCCGCAACCACGAACAGCACTGGAACGGCTAACTACACTAGTACTTCGATAACGGCTGGGAGCCATGGCGCCACCTGTAAGTATCAGAGCACAACGAGCGGCACGACAAATTTCACAGAGGCGAAGGCGACGCCCACGCTATCGGTAGCAACCTCCGGATCGCCTTCGATCTATGGGAACTCCGTAACCTTTACGGCTACCATATCGAGCGGTCCGACCGGAAACGTCACCTTCTACAACGGAGGCGCGTCGTTCTGCACTGGAACCATCAGCGGTACGACCGCAAGCTGCGCCTCGAATTCCCTCACTGCCGGATCTCATACGATCACCGCCGGCTATGGCGGAAACACGAACTATAATTCGGTCACATCGAGCGGCATTACCCAAAACGTCAATAGGGCAACACCAACGATTACCTGGCCTACCCCGGCACCAATCACCTATGGAACAGCGCTCAACTCGACCCAGCTCGATGCAACTGCCAGCACGCAAGGGACATTTGCTTACTCTCCAGCGGCAGGTACGATCCTGAATGGCGGATCTCAGACACTCTCTGTAACGTTCAGCCCGACCGACAGCACCGACTTCACGACATCGACGGCATCTGTGCAGATCACCGTGAATCCGGCGGCTCCGGCATTTCTGAATATCTCGACGTCCGGCACGCCTGCAAACTATCAGACCGCCGTTACATTCACAGCAACGATTGCCAGCGGGCCGACCGGCTCAATCAACTTTTACGATGGCGCTGCAATGATCGGCAGCGCCACAATCGGCGGAACTACGGCAACGTATACGACATCTACGCTCACGCCGGGAACGCACATGATCTCGGCAGCCTGGCCCGGCAACATCGATTACGGTCCTATCTCGTCGTCGCAGATCTCGCAAACCATCAATGGTGCCCTCTTGTACAGCTACTTGGTGCCTTCGGGTGGGTACGACGGCGTCGGAAATCTTAAGAACTATACGGATGCGGTGACTGGGAGTTGGAGTGTAAGCTACGACACCTTGAACCGGATCATGGGTGGAGGGTCGAGCAAAGGGAGCTATCCCTACTACTGCTGGAGCTATGACGGCTTTGGAAACCGCACTGCGCAGGAAAGTTCGAATACCACGTTTTCCGCCGGGTCCGGCGGTCCTTCTCCTTGCCAGACTACGGGCGGAATTGGTCAGAGTGCGTGGGCACAGTATAACGGGACAGTGAACGGCTCAAATAGCAACCAAATGAGCGCAACAAGTTCGAATTTGAATCAGGGGAACTGTTACGACACTTCCGGCGACGTGACGTGCGATGGCACGTACCAATATCTGTATGATGCCGAGGGCAGAGTCTGTGCCGTTTTGAACTCATTAGCCGGTACGATGACAGGCTATTTGTACAACGCAGAGGGAATACGCGTAGCCAAGGGAACCATCTCATCGTGGAGTTGCGCTCCCAGCAACGGATTTCAGACAACGACCGATTATGTGCTGGGACCGGGAGGCGAGCAAGTGACCGAGCTTTCAGTGAGTGGCACATCCATCACTTGGGCCCACACCAACGTCTGGGCGGCTGGAAAGCTGTTCGCAACTTACGAGACTGCTGGCAACAAGCTTCATTTTTACCAGGACGATCCACTCGGGACTAGGCGTTCGCAGACGGACCCTAACGGCGCGCAAGAGCAGACCTGCTCGAGCTTACCCTACGGGGACGGCGAGTCTTGTACCCCCGCACCTACAGAGCACTTGTTTACCGGCAAAGAACGTGACTTCGAATCAGGCAATGACTACTTCGGAGCAAGATATTACGCATCTACGATGGGCCGTTGGTTGAGTCCTGACTGGTCCGCGAAAATCGTACCCGTACCCTACGCGAAGCTCGATAATCCTCAAAGCCTGAACCTCTATGCCTACGTTGGCAATAACCCGCTTGGCCGGGCTGACCTCGATGGGCACGAGGTCGATTTGAATGGGACAAAAGATGAGAAGGCTGAGGAGGTCCGCAGAATAGCAGGGACTGCTACGCGGACCGACAAGAATGGTGTCACAGAATCCTCACTCTTCAAGCCAAGCACTGATAAAAGTGGGAAGACCACAATGGTGCTCAATGACAATGCTGCAGCAAAGTGGTCTGGAGGGCATTCCAAGGCTTTCAATGACTTAGTCGGAGTGATTACGAATAAGGATGTCGCTTCAATCTATCTTGAAGACAATCATGTCAAAGGGTGCATGTGCGACTGGAACCACGGCCAAGTTGATGGCTCGGGGCATTACTCGGTCTTCCTGACGATGTATCCGACTGGCGCCGACACGGCTGCGCCATTGCACAACGGAAATTCACCGGAAATGATCGCGGGGCATGAAGTCTTGGGGCATTTCCAATCCTGGATGAAAGGTAATCCTCACTTCGGAGATGAAGGCCCAGGATCGCCCGCCTTCGATTATGAAAATCGGTGGCTTCGGCCACAGTTCCAACTGGCTCACCCGAATGGCCCAATAACGGGACCTCGTTTGGATAATGAGCCATAAGTTGAGGAGCTATTGTATGCGCAGACTAATCGCGATTTGCTTGTGCGTGTTGCCCTTGAGTGTGGCTGCCCAGAAGCCCAAGCCGACAGATGTCCAGCTTCAGATTCAGCGAACTTCGACCGCGAGCGCCATCGTTGATTGGAGCATAACCAACAACACGAAGTTCGCAATGTACGTGTACGACTTTTTTCTGCTGGGACCCGCACCATGGAACGATCAAGAAGGGGATGTTTCGATTTTGGGGACTGCACCGATGAGGCAAGAGAAAGGCTGTCCTCCAAACAGAGTTGTGCCAGTGCTGCTCTTGGCTTTACCTCCGGGCCGAACGATTCGCGGCGACTTCGTGGATGATCGAATGAATCTCGATCCAAAAGCAAAGGTGGCCATGCGGATAGCAATCTTCAATGATCCATATAAAGTTGTTGAAGATGCGAAGCGCTTCTTGAGCAGCCATTGCGAGCACAGCCCTTATGATGCGATAGTTCTCGACGGAACAATCGTGCAAAGTAACATTGTTCAATTGTCGGCAGAACCAAAGCCGGGTGCGCCGGTGAGTACACCGAGAGGCGAAATTCCTGAAGCGAGTAGTCACGCCGAAAAGCCGAAGCTTCATTAAACGACGACGGAATCTGAACAAATCTATGATGCACACCTACGCGAGCGCTCCCGAAATGCATCTTTGGCGGTCGCTGTTCACCGGCAAAGAACGTGACGCCGAATCAGGCAATGACTACTTCGGGGCAAGGTACTACGCAAGCTCAATGGGAAGATTTCTTTCGCCCGATTGGTCTGCCAAAGTCGCACCCGTACCGTATGCCAAACTGGACGATCCCCAATCGCTGAACCTCTATGCATATGTCCGCAACAATCCACTGAGTAGGATCGACGCCGATGGGCATTACGACGACAAGTGCGGCGCTGGGGACAAGAAATGCGAAAAAGGAGTAGATAAGTTCGATAAGCAGCTTCAAAAGGACCTGAAGTCGAAGAGCATCAAGGTTCGAAATGCTGCGGCAGCGTGGGGTGCTAGAGGGGATCACAATGGCATTGGAGTAAGGTTTGTGACTCAGCAACAGATGGACGCTGATGCTCATACAGCACCGGGATATCAGACGAACGCTATGGTGACACCCGGAGCTACCGCTGATCACAAGTTGACTATCGATGCGGAGTTCTCAGAAAACAACTCCGGTTCGAATCTCGGGCAGGTAATTGCTCATGAGGGATCGCACATCGAGGACGACGCTAACTTTATAAACACCTACAACTCCGCAACAGGTATGTACTTCGCTGGCGCGAACTTCTCTCATCGCTCCACAGAATTTCAGGCCTTCGAAGCTGGCGCAGGAGTGAAGGCATACTCCGAGTTCCAGAGGGGGCAAAAGGGCTACCAGCAATTGGATGATTACATCACGAAAGCTTATCCAAATGCTGATCAGGATGTGTTCGATCCGGCGAGGTTCCCCCAACAATGAAACGGCTTGCTATAGTTCCGATTTTCGTCCTGATGTGTCACACTTCGCCTGCTCCCGCGCAGCAGGCGGAGGGCACTCCCTCAGCGCAGGCAATGCCCCTCTGTGCCGTTCTTGCGGATGCAGCCAAGTATGACGGCAAAGAGATCATGGTTCGCGGGTTATATCGAATGGTGATCCACGGTTCCATCCTCATGGACCGCGCCTGTTCGCAAACGAACGTGAATCTGCGCGAGTCTCCGGGGTATAAAGCCGACAAGAAGGCAGTAAGTGTGCTTCGATCAATAACGAAGAAAGACCAGTTTCAGCCGGTCGAGGTCGTTTTCCGGGGCATCTTCCGGGTTGCTCACAAGGAACAATGCTTCGGACAAATTTGCGCAGGCTACGAGATCGAAACCACCGAGCTTGTCTCTGCCCGTCCTGAATCGCCCGATAGTGGGGGCGCTACGAGCGTTCCTGCCACGGATACGCTGGCTCACGAGTCTGGCCATGTCGATCCGCCGAAGCAGCAGTGAGCCGCTGTTCTGGTCAACCGCAAGCCGTCCTTCGGGGCGGCTTGCTGCTTCTGTGGCTCCATCCGTCATCCTCGGCACAGCCAGCGGAAGAGCGCGGTGCTTTGCACCGGGAGTATGGGGACACGTCATCCCCAGATGGGTTGCTGTAGAGCGCTCTCCGTTTCCAAATGTCAACGCGCGCGGTTTCAGCGGCTTGCGATTTCGTGTTTACGCTCGTAAACGCCGGGGTCCGCGAATGTCATCGACGCGTTTACGTACGTGAACATGATGTGCTGCAGGCGGTTATGAAAAACCTGCCGCTTGCGACGCGCATCGAAGCCAGCAAGCACTGAAGTCTGTTCAAGGCGATTCTCCAATGGCTTCCTCTGACGGCAAACAGTCCTCCGTAGTACCTTCCGCGTCCTCAGGCGCGCCAGGAAGCGAGACTTCCCGCACCAAATCCATCGCCACGCGCTTGTCAGAAGGGGAGTTTGCGGAAGTGGAAAGAGCCGCGACGAACGCAGGTCAAAAGGTCTCCGAGTGGCTCCGTTATGCTGCGCTAGCCCAATCCCGATCGACCCCGACTGATCCGATTCTCCTAGCGGAGATAGTCGGCATTCGTGCATTGATGTTGAACTTATTTGCAAAAGCCTCCGAAGGGCCATTGAGTCAGGAAGACCTGCGCAAGATCTCCGAATACGCCGATGCCGTGAAGCAACGGAAGGCCGAGGAAGTCCTCGCCCGGACGCGCGGCAAGGGTCCCGGAACTCCGGAGTGATGACCGCGAGATGGCAGCGCTTCGCCCGGTCCTTTCCCCGATGGACGACGGCCATGTTGGCCGGCTTCATCACGCTCCAATGCCTCCTCTGGTGGGAGTGGTGGGCGCGGGAACTTTCTCCACTCGAGCGATACTATTTGCCTGCCTATTTCCGTTCGACTGACGGGGTCAAGCATGTCGGAGCGAAGAGTCGCATTGAGCCGATCTTCAAGACTGCACCCGGCAAGAAACGCGAGCTAATCCTAACGCCCGATGTGGTCGCCGGAGGAAATGGCAACCTGCCTCTTCAGCTTTCGCGATCGGCTCTGGAGCAAAGCTGGAAGGGGATCGAGAAAGGTACGCCGATAACAGACGAATCCGCCGCAGTGGAAGACTTTCTCCGCGAGGACTTCTATCGTGGCCGGGGATTCTGGGAGGTGGCAGCGGAGCCATTGCTCGACGGATGTGTTTTCCTGTTGGCTTCGCTTGCCGCTGCATTCCTCTTCATGCGGGAGGAATTGACCGCCGAATGGAAAGGTCTTTGCGAGGTCCGATCGAAGACGGAATTCGCCAGCGATCACCGCTGGTCTTCGTCGGCCAATCGTCCTGCGATAAATAGCCGGATCGGATTGCGCTGGAATCCCTGGAAGTGGATCGGAAGGCTGAGGCCGAGATCCTCTAATCCGACGCAAGATTCGAACCGTAATGTCGAAGCCAACCGACGTCCAATGAGCAGTCGTATCGGCATCGAACAGTCGTCGCTTCGCACCTTGCTTCCGCAGGATGATGCGGACATGTTACAGGAGATGGATTCGAGCCCGCATCGCACACCGAGAACATCTTCAATGAGCCCTCCGAAGAAGGTTCCCAAGCGGCGGACTATCTTCCCAGGGAGAGGCGGCCTTCGCGCATCGGATCAGAAGCCGAAACCGTGGGACGAATCGCAGTGGATTGACTGATGCAAGAGACGTGCTGAAGAAAGGCCACTCAGATCCACAAATGGGCGGTCGAGGCGTTTGCTTTCTTCAGTTCCCAACCAATGCCGACGAGCATCGATGCCGCAGCCGATTGACAATGAGAAAGCGCACTGTCTCTGTCCTTTCATATACTCGCGTGACTACATTCCGCCCGCCTCATCAAAGGGCCTCTTTCGGATGCAATGACTGTGTTGCGAAGTTACTTCCATTGGAAAACTCGAATGTGGCAAGAGCCTCTTGTGTTTTAGTCCGCGAGATGGAATCGTTTGGCAATTACAGTGGCAATAACTCCCCAAAACTGCTACTAATGCCCAAAGTTGCCTATAATGTACAAAGTATGCCTATAACTGCCCAAGGATTCCCATAAGTGCTTAAGCATGCCAATCACGAGGCGCAAATCACCAATATCCATGAGGTCATTAGCGCCGCTGCCGAGAGAAATAGTTACTAACTAGCGACCATCTGTTCAGATTTTGAGTTACTGTATTCTACAGGCAGGTGCGAGATGCTGCCGTGCTCGTCCTCGGAGCCGAGATCATGTTGACCATCTCCAGGGCCCTTTCCTCAGGGCAGGTTCAAACCTATCACTCTCGCGAGTTTGCGTCTGAGAAGCAGAACTACTGGAGCCGCGACAGACACGCACTCAGCGAATGGCGAGGCACTCTTTCGACGGAGTGGGAATTGCGCGGCTCCGTCAGAGCAGACCATTTCGCACGATTGAGTGAAGGTCTGCATCCGGAGAGCGGCGCGCAGCTTGTCAAGCACCAGCCAGCTAGAACCTACGAGAACGAATACGGCAAGGAGATCACCAGTGCTGAACATCGTGCTGGATGGGATGCGACATTCTCCGCGCCGAAATCGGTCTCACTCACCGCACTTGTGGGCGGCGATAACCGAGTGCGAGAGGCACATCGGGAAAGTGTTCGCGCTGCGCTTCAGGAACTCCAACGATACACACAGGCACGCATCGGCAATATTCATGTGCCGGAAACAACAGGAAAATTCGTCGCGGCCACGTTTGAGCATGATACCGCACGGCCCGTGGATGGCTATGCTGCACCGCAACTTCACACGCATGCGATGATTTTCAACGTTACAGAGCGAGAGAACGGCCAGACGCGTGCACTTCAAGAACGCAGTCTCTTTCAGTCGCAGCGATATGTGACCAGCGTCTACCGTTCCGAACTTGCCTTGCGGCTCCAGAAGCTTGGCTATGAGATCGAGAGGGGTGAACACGGTCAGCCGGAGATTAGGGGATACACGCAGGAGTACCTGGACGCATCGAGTCCACGGCGAGAGCAAATTAAAGGACACCTGCAGGAGATCGGAAGAGAGGGTGCGGGCGCCGCTCAGGTCGCCGCACATCGGACGCGGGACAAGAAGGAAATTCAGTCGCAGGATGAAGTTTTACGCCGGCATCGCGAATTGTGCGCACAATTCGGGTACCAGGCCGAACGCGTCGTAGCACAGGCAAAAGAACACTCCCATCAACATCAGCAGCCTGAGAGGACTGCGCAACAGGCGGCGATGTATGCGCGGAATCATGTCTTCGAGCGCTCTGCTGTTCAGGACGAGAGGGCAATTCTGCAATCTATGCTTGATCGCGGAATGGGTGTGCTCAGTTACGGTCAGGCGCGACAGGAATTCGCGCGCCGTGTGGCAACAGGCGAGTTTCGCTCTGTTGGACACAGGGAAGGTCACGCCGCTCCGCGCTATACCACCGGCGAGATGGTCCGCATGGAGAGAGAGACCATAGAGCGGATGCAGGCCGGGAATCATCACTCTTTCCGCGATCCGATGCTGGTTTCGCCGCAGGTGCGCATTCCGACGGAGGACCGCCATCCCGAACTCAATTCTTCACAGCGAGCAGCCGTGGACGAGATCTTTGTTTCGCGCGAGAAGATCATCGGACTCGAAGGCATTGCCGGTGCAGGGAAGACAATGACGCTAGGCGTCATTCGCGAGGGAGCGGAAGCCGAGGGATATCGAGTCGAAGGCTTTGCACCAACATCTCGAGCTGCGCAGAAGTTGGCTGAAGCGGGGATCGAGAGTTCAACACTGCAACTGCACCTCGCACGAGGTGAACAGCCGGATAGCGGCAAGAAGAGATTGTACGTGCTCGACGAATCCTCTCTTGCCTCTACCCGCCAGATGTACGAGTTTGTACAGCGTCTGCATTCGAATGATCGCGTCTTATTAGTCGGAGACACGCGGCAGCACGAGGCCGTAGAAGCAGGCCGACCCTTTGCGCAGCTTCAGGAAGCCGGGATGAAGACCGTCAGTCTGGATCAGATTCTCCGGCAGCGCGATCCCGAGTTGAGAGCAGCAGTCGAGCAATTGGCACGCGGTGACGTTCGGCAGGCTGTCGCTGGCCTCGACGCTCAAGGCCGGGTGCACGAGGTAGGCAATCGAGAGGAACGAATTGCGGCAATCGCCCGTGAGTATGCGCGATCTCCCGAGAGCACACTGGTGGTCTCCCCTGACAATAGATCACGGAGCGATATCAATGAGCGCATTCGCGGCGAGCTGCAATCGCGCGGCGTGGTGAGTCGCAATGAATGTACCACGACTGTGCTAGTGCCGCGGCAGGAGATGACAGGCGCAGATCGAACCTGGGCGCAACAGTATCAGGTCAACGACATTCTCCGTTATTCACGCAGTTCGCACGAGACCGGCATCGGCAAAGGTGAATATGCCCGCGTGGTGAGCATCGATGCCAAGAAAAACTTGCTGACGGTTGCGCGTACAAACGGAACTGAACAGACGTACGACCCGCGCCGGCAGATGGGTGTCACAGTCTACCGCGAACAAGAGAAGGCCTTTTCCGTTGGAGACCGCATCCAGTTCACCGCGCCCAATAGCGAATTGAAGATAGCGAACCGCGAGCTGGGGACGGTGAAAGACATTACGTCGCATGGCGCCATGAGGATCAGGTTGGATAGCGGGCGCAGAATGACCTTCGATCCTGCACAGGATCCGCATCTGGATCATGGCTACGCTGTCACGAGCCATTCCAGCCAAGGGCAGACTGCCGACCGAGTGCTCATCCACGTGGACACCGATCTTGCCGCCAAGGACATGCTCAACAGTCGCATGGCCTATGTCTCTGTTTCGCGTGGGCAGTGGGATGCCCAGATTTTTACGAATGACCGAGGAACACTCGGGAACGCGCTTAGCCATGACGTTTCGCACGAGAGCGCACATCAACCACAGCAGACGATTACACCGGTATCGCGGGATATAGGCCGGACGCATCAGATGGAGCACGATTTTGGTGCGGGCATCGGCATGGGCTTTTGACGGGACTGATTGGACTACAACTCTCACAAGAGAAGGCGACTATGAACACAGAATTGCTTGCGAAGAAGCCAGTCCAGCAGGCAACCCAGGCGACACTTGCTCTGGATCTGCAATACCTCACCCGCGATGCGAGCTTTGCCGAAAAGCACTATCGTGTCAGCGAACTTGCGGGATTGTGGGGGCTGGGCCGAGAGACAGTGCGCAAGATCGTGAAGGATGAACCGGGCGTGATCAAGATCAAGCAGGGCCGTAAAAAGGCGCATACCACATACAGCGTTCCGGAATCCGTCGCGCGCAGAATTCACACGCGGCTGCTAAACGTTGCTTAGCTGCGCCCAGGAAAGGCGATGACGTTTGGTTTAGGCTTATCCGTGAAAGCTTGTTGCAGGATCTCAGTGAGCCGCGCCTGCCGTTCGGGCACCCACTCGGCGTAGTGTTTGCGAACCACCTTCTCGGTGTTTCCAAGGAGTTCGGCCACATCCTGCACCGAGACTCCTCGCTGCAGCAGGATACGAGCGAAGGTGTGGCGGAACCGGTGGTGAGTCGGGTTCGCCGCCCACGGGCCGCACAGAGCCCACAGCTTGTCCAGTTTCCTGCGCCACACGTCGGTGATCACGCAGATATCCTTGGTCTGGTGGGAGCCGAAGATGAGCCCTCCATGTTCTTTGGTGCGCTCGCGAATACGCTCTTGCAACCACACTGGAATCCAAGTCGAGATATGATTACCGCCCTTAGTGGTGCGGACTCGGCATTCCCCGTTCTCCTTCAACCGGTCGACGTGAAAGGTGGCCACGTCGGAGATGCGCAGGCCGGTGTAGACGGAGATTGCGATGAAATCGGCTAGGTCCTGACCATCCCAGCGCCGCCTGTATTTGCCCTTGGCGGCGTATTGGGAAGCGCAGGCAGAAAACATCCTGGTCAGATCGTCATCGCTGAAAGGGATGCGAGGGGCATTTTCGCCTTCTCGCTCTTTGCGTGTGTGCTTTTCCCTGATGAGTTTCGTAGGGTTTTCCTTGAGCCACCGATTGCTTTCCAGGTAGCGAAAGAAAGCCTTGACGGTGGCCATTTTTTTGGTTGCCGTCGAGATCTTCACTCCCCATGAGACCCGGAATTCGCGCACATCGAAGGGCTGCCACTGATCGATGTAGACGTAACCCCGGCTGCGGCTGAAGTCCAGCAATTCGGTCAGCAGGTAACCGTATCCCCTGATGGTGGTCATGGCGTGAGAGTCGGCCAATTCCGATTTGTAATCCCGGACCGCTCTTTCGACGGTGATTCGGTACGCTGAAGGTACGGCGGGAGGGAGTTCTGGCGCCGGGGCAGGCAACTCACCATCCCAACTCTTCCAGTGGGCCACCAGCTCCCTGGCTTGACCCCAGTCTGTCAGTCCTGTGGTTTTGCGGCTGAACTTGCCTTTCAGAGTGCCGGAGGCGTGGATAAGGCACGCGCAGTGCTTCCAGCCTTTCTTGCGTTCCTCGAATTCGCCGGAGCGGAACTGCTCCGGGTGCCCGGCTTCGCACTCCGCCCGATGTCTGCGATAGAGGTTGATCGCCATGGCGGCATTATAGGATAGATTGCACGCTATTGCACTCTAAAACCGGTCAATTTATCTAAATTGTTGATTATATTATGGCGGAGAGAGTGGGATTCGAACCCACGTTAGAGTTTCCCCTAAACACGCTTTCCAAGCGTGCGCCTTCAGCCACTCGGCCATCTCTCCAACTGATAAAAGTTCCAATTCGAGTTTATCAAAGCTGGCTCCGTTACGGATTTCCCGCAAGCGGGCCAAGGGGACGATGGAAAGGGAATCCGACAGAGGCTCATTGAGGATATTGGTACTCGCCGCAAGAGACAATCAAGAGGCGTTCAGTCGTATAAATGAAAGCGTTTACGCGAGTCAATACAGTCTTGTATAGTCTCCTCTTGCTGTCAGTTCAATCGTAATATATGCTGCATTTCCAGTTTGCGGCCTGTGCTTTCTACCGCTTTTCTACATTTGCGAGGTATTCCAATGCCAGGTTTCACTCGACGTCACCTTCTTCGTTCAGCCGCATTTTCCGGTCTGGCTTTTTCTACTTCATCTTTGATGACGCGCTCGGCCTTGGCGCGAGCGGTTTCATTTGCGGCCACAGACGCTGTGTCTCCGACGATGCTTCCACGAGAGAAGCTTCTTTTTGACTTCGGATGGAAATTCACTTTAGGCAATGGAGCGGATCCTGCGAAAGATTTCGGCTTCGGTGATGGACAGGGCGACTTTGCGAAGACCGGTGAATTCGAATTTGCAAAAGCGAAGTTCGACGATTCGAAGTGGCGCACCTTGAACTTGCCTCATGACTGGGCGGTTGAGTTGCCTTTTGTGCGGGATGAAGTGCAGAACTCGCATGGATTCAAGCCACTAGGGCGTCGCTATCCCGAGACCAGTGTTGGGTGGTACCGACGCGCATTCGATGTTCCGGAGAGCGATAAAGGCAGACGCATTTTGATTGAGTTTGATGGTGCTTTTCGTGACGTTCTTATATTCGTAAACGGCTGCTTCATCGGACGTAATGACAATGGCTACGCTCCTTTCAGCTTCGACCTTACCGACTTTCTTTCGTACGGTAAAAAGAACTACATCGTTGCGCGCGTGGATGCAACCTTCGGAGATGGCTGGTTCTACGAAGGCGCAGGTATCTATCGCCATGTTTGGCTGACGAAGACAGACGCGCTGCATCTGGGCCAGTGGGACAGTTATGTTCGGCCCGAGGTTGTGGGCAATGCCGCGACACTGACATTGAGCACCATTGTGAAGAACGAGGGTGTCGACCACGAAACCGCGAAGGTCAAGTGGCAGATAGTTGACGCAGCCGGAAAATCTGTAGTCGTTGCTGAAGCGCCGGCTCAAGCGGTGGTGGCTGATGGCTCTGTAGTATTCAACGCTACTGCCAAGTTGCTCAATCCTTTACTCTGGTCTGTCGATCAGCCGAACCTCTACTCGGCCAAGGTGACTGTGGAGGCGGGGGGTAAAGTTCGCGATGCTGACCGTGTAAGTTTTGGCATACGTACCGCGAAGTTTACGTCTGACAAGGGATTCTTCCTGAATGGAAAATCAATCAAGATTCAGGGTACCTGTAATCACCAGGACCACGCGGGAGTAGGTGCCGCGGTGCCAGACAGTCTGCAGCGATTCCGGCTGGCGGTTCTGCGCGAGATGGGTGGCAACGCTGTTCGAACCTCGCACAACATGCCTACACCTGAATGGGTGGAAGCCTGCGACCGCATGGGTATGATGATGATGTGCGAGACGCGCCAGATGAGTTCCAATCCTGAGGGTATGGCGCAACTCGAAACCATGATTAAGCGCTATCGCAATTCTCCATCGATCATCATGTGGTCGGTGGGAAATGAGGAGAATCAGTTGCAGGGGCCCATGGCAGAACAGGGCGCTCGCATCGCGGCCGACATGGTGCGGCTGTGCCACGAACTTGATCCGACGCGCGTGGTATCGGCTGCAGTGAATGGAAATAACGAACAGGGTGTTTCAGATGCATTAGACGTCATCGGATTCAACTACAATTTGAAGCTTCCGGAAAAATATCATCCAGAACATCCCAACCGGCCGATTTACGGATCGGAGACTTCTAGCGCCATCGGTACGCGCGGCGTGTATTCCACTGATCCTCTGCGTAATACCTTGAATTCCTACGACGGCGTGGTTCCATGGGGCGAGACTGCAGAAGAGTGGTGGAAGTACTACGGCTCGCGGGATTGGGAAGCGGGTGGCTTTGCGTGGACGGGTTTCGATTATCGCGGTGAGCCAACGCCCTACGGATGGCCGTCGATCAACTCGCAGTTTGGCATCGTCGACATGTGCGGATTTCCTAAGGACAACTTCTTCTACTACAAAGCATGGTGGGGCAAAGATCCTGTCGTTCATGTTTTTCCACACTGGAACTGGACGGGGCGCGAGGGCGACGAGATTCCGGTCTGGGTGTATTCGAATCTGGACGAGGTGGAACTGTTTGTGAATGGTAAGAGCCTTGGAAGCCAGAAGGTTCCTCATCTAGGACACGTGGAGTGGAAAGCGCGTTATGAACCTGGAACGATTGAAGCGCGTGGCAGCAAAGACGGCAAAGTAGTTCTGACCGACAAGCGCGAGACGACTGGCCCAGCATCATCGATTCGATTGACGGCGGATCGCATGGAGATCAACGCCGACGGCCAGGATGTTGCTGTCATCAAGGTTGAAGGCCTGGACAAGGAAGGCCGTTTAGTGCCGATCGCAGATAATCACATCGGATTTAAAGTTTCGGGCAACGGAGAGTTGATCGGCGTAGGCAATGGCGATCCAAATTGCCAGGAGAGTGATAAGGCGCCGAAGCGTTCGCTTTTCAACGGACTTGCGCAGGTGATCGTCCAATCGACAAAAGAGGCAGGCGAGATTCAAATTCAAGCCCACAAAGATGGATGGGATGGCCCGAGTCTGGCGCCAGCCACGATCGCGATCAAGACGAAACTGGCGGAGACTCGTCCGGCGGTTGGTTAAAAGCAGGGGAGACGAATAAGGTTCCTAAACTTTTCCTGGGTTCCTAGTGTGAATCCCCAGGTCTCAGAGTCGAGACCTGAGGATTTCGGCCATTGTTTTGTCGCTACTCAAGTACGAAGATGTTTCTTTGCGCGCACATCTCCTTCAGCACTTTCGGCCAAACGGTGCAGCTCACTTCGCCAAGGTGGGCCTTGTGAAGCAGGAGCATCAGAGTGCGCGACTGTCCGATGCCGCCGCCAATTGAGAGTGGGATGCGGTTGTTCAGAATTGCCTGGTGATAGGGCAATTTCATGAAGTCGAGTTGATTCGACATCGCGAGCTGCTGCCTCAGCGTTTCAGCAGTGACTCGAATGCCCATCGAGGTCAGTTCGTGACGGCGCTTGGTGACAGGGTTCCAGACGAGGATGTCGCCGTTGAGGCCGTGGGTGTGTTCGCCGGTTTCGTGCCTGGTGTCGGTGACCCAGTCGTCGTAGTCGGCTGCGCGCATCTCATGCGGATATCCATCGCGCAGCGGCCAACCGATGCCAATGATGAAGATGGCCGGGTGCTCCTGCAGGATCGCCGTTTCCCGTTGCTTGCGGGGAAGGGTGGGAAACATCTCAAGGATGTTCTCTGCGTGCAGGAACGTTAATTTCTCCGGCAGGTTGGGATAGCGCGGGTCCTTCAATTGCGGGAAGAGGGAGTGGGCGTATTTTTCGGCTCCGACGATCACCTTCCAGATTTTGCTTACGATCTCTTTCAGAAATCTCAGATTGCGCTGATCGGGAGTTATGACCCGCTCCCAGTCCCATTGATCGACGTAGGCGGAGTGGTCGTGATCAAGGAAGTAGTCCTTACGAACGGCGCGCATATCGGTGCAGATGCCTTCGTCAACACCGCAATCGAATTGCTTGAGAGCGGCTCTCTTCCATTTAGTGGCAGCCTGAACTACCTGCGCATCGATGGGGTGCCGGTCGCGATCATTGGTGATGTGGAACTGGATAGGAGTGCGCGATCCGTCGCGATCAAGCATATCGTTGACGCCGCTCTCAACGTCGACGATGAGCGGGACCTCGACCATCATTAGGTTCAGTTCTTTGCACAGGTTGTCTTCGATAAAACGTTTGACGTGGAAGATGGCTTGCTGCGTTTCCTTCGGAGTCAGGAGAGAACGGTAGTTGTGAGGGAGAACAGTTTCCAGCTCTGTGTAATCGCCAATGCCGGGTCCAGCAAGGTCCGCTTTTTTATCAAGCACGCTAGGCATGGATGGCTCCTTTCCGGGCAGTGCAAATGCGCGTGCGGTTGGGGCTTTGCTCTCCCCGAAGTTGAGCCGCGGGGCGAAGTGCACTCTATGCCGCAAAGATGGTCGACCCAAGCGGCGTACCGCGCTGTGATTGAAGTCACGAGTCGATGGTTGCAGTGGACTTTCCGGTATGCCGGGCAGAAGGCCGCGATTGCCGCATATACTGTCGATTCATGAGATTCAGGGGGCGAAAGCACATGCAAGGATCGGGTAGGTTGGGTGTGGTGCTTGCGATTGCAGCAAGTCTGGCAGCTTGGGGACAGGTTGGTACGAAGAATCAGAGCGGTCCGGTGCATTTGCAGGTAGATGATTTGCGGAGTCCGTTGGGGATCGACGATGCTACGCCGCGCTTCTCCTGGCAACTGAATGATGCGGCGCGGGGCGCACGGCAGACGGCGTATCGTGTGCTGGTTGCAACAAATCCGGAGTTGCTCAGCGATGACAAAGCCGACGTGTGGGACAGTGGCAGGGTTTCGTCTGGGCAGTCGTTGAACGTGAAGTATGCAGGTCCTGCGGTGAAGCCAAGCACGCGCTACTGGTGGCGGGTGGAACTGTGGGGCGCAGATCAGAAGGCGTATCCCGCTAGCAAGACGGAGTGGTGGGAGACCGGCCTGCTGAGCCAAGGCGGCTGGCGCGGAGATTGGATCGGGTGGGAGACGACCGAGGAGGCTGCCGTTCGCAAGGCGCCAGCGGTTTGGGTAGCGAATCCAGATGTTGTGCCGGGAAGCGCGAAACCGAACAGCGAACAACGATTTGCATATCGAACTGCAGTCAAGGTCGAAAAGCCCCTGGAGCGGGCGGTGCTGTTTGCAACTGCCGAGGACACAGTGGATGCCTGGGTAAATGGCGAGCAGGTGCTGAAGGCGGCGGCTTTTCCGCCTTACCACCATTTGCCGTGGAAGAAGTTTGTGCGTGCGGATGTAACTGCACAAATCTCCGAGGGCATAAACACGGTTGCGATCGAGAGCGTGCACTACATCGACAAGTACGGCGAGAGCAGAAGGAAAGATGCGCCTCCGATGATTGCGACCGTGATCCTGCTCTATAAGGATGGAACTACGGCAACGGTGGGAAGCGACGGGACATGGAAGAGTACGGAGCATCCCGCGGATGGTTGGCAGAAGAAAGAATTTGAAGATAAGGGCTGGAAGAACGCCCAGGTCTTTCAACAGGCCAGCGGACCCCAAGAGCAGCCCGTGCTGCATCCCTGGATTCCGGATAGCGTGAAGGTCTTATGGAAGAGCTTTGATGCGGGGGAGACGATCAGCCACTCCAGCGACAAAGACCCGTCGCCCGGGACACCGGGAGTGAAGTCGGCGCGGCTGTATGCAACGGCGCTGGGAACATATGAGCTTCATCTGAACGGCGAGCGAGTTGGCGACAGTGTAATGGCTCCGGGGTGGACGGATTATCGGGAACGAGTTCTCTATCAGACTTACGATGTGACAAAGCTGATGAAGAGCGGGGCCAATGTTATTGAGGCATTGCTTGCTCCCGGCTGGTATTCGACGTCACTGGAGTGGTTGCAGCAACCAAATAACTACGGCGATACTCCTCCGGCGCTCCGGGCGCAGTTGCGCATCGAGTATACGGACGGAAAAGTGGAGTGGGTGGGGACGGACGCCAGTTGGAAAGCAGATACATCATTCATCGTCCACTCGGAACTGTACGACGGGGAGACGCAGGATCTTCGGGAACTCTATCGGACGTTTAACAGGACAGGCGTTGACGCCAGACCAGGAAAGCAAGTACAGATCATCCACCCGAAGGAGATCAGGATCGAGGCGCAGAGCTTCGAGCCGATCCGAATTGACCAGGCAATCACTGGACCGAAGATGACCGAGCCAAAGCCGGGCGTATTTATTTACGACTTCGGGCAGAACATGGCAGGCGTGGAAAAGCTTGTTGTGTCCGGAGCAGCGGGCACAGATGTGCAGGTGCGTGTGGGGGAAGCGCTGAATCCTGACGGGACGCTCTATACGGAGAATCTGAGGACTGCGAAGGCGACCGATCACTTCGTTCTTTCAGGACTGGCAACCGATGTACTTGTTCCCCATTTCACTTTTCATGGATTTCGCTATATCGAGGTCACTGGAGTAAAGAGCGCGTCGAGTGTGGGAGGCGTTTTTGCGCAGGTGTTGCATACCGATTTTCACTTTACGTCAAAGCTGAAGACGGGCAACGCCATGATCAATCAGCTGTGGAGCAACATTCTATGGGGGCAGAGGTCGAATTTCGTGGGTCTGCCAACGGATTGTCCGCAGCGCGATGAGCGGCTGGGATGGTCCGCCGATGCGCAGGTCTTCTGGCGCGCGGCGTCGTACAACGCAGCCCTTGCATCGTTCACTCGCAAGTTTGCGGCCGATCTTCGCGGGACACAGGTGGGCACGCCGTATTACGGGATCTATGCGCCGGGGACGGCGAAGATTTCTCCGGGAGTGGCCGCCGCGTGGAGTGATGCCGGCGTGATCATTCCATGGACGTCGTGGCTGCAGACCGGCGATACCAGCGTGATCGATGAAAACTGGCAGGCAATGCGGAAGTATGTTGACGCAATCGATGCGCGCAATCCCGACGGGATCTGGCATAACGATTCGGGGATTCCATTTGGTGATTGGTTGTCACTCGAAGGCCGCACGCAGGAAGACCTGGTTGCGACAGCGTACTGGGCGTACGACGTGAACATGATGCGCGAGATGGCGCACGCAACGGGAAGGACGGAGGCGGAACAGCACTACGCGAAGCTTGAAGAAAAGATTCGCGATGCGTTCGACAAAAAGTTCATCCAACTGGATGCGAAGGTTGCGATTCGCGACCAACTCCACGAGAGATTCATTCACGTGGGCGCATATATTCCCGGCGCTGACAACAGCCCTTCGCCCTTTGGCGATATTAATAATCCGAATGCGAAGGCCACTGGAGGCGACACGCAGACTGGCTATGTTCTGGCGTTGCATATGAACCTTCTGCCGGCGGACCTGCGTTCCAGAGCCGCTGATCGCCTTGTGGAGAAGATCAATGACAATCACGGTCTGCTGAATACGGGCTTCGTGGGCACACCCTATCTGTTGGAGGAATTGACGAAGACCGGTCACAGCAAACTGGCCTACGATCTGCTGCTGAGCAAGGGAATGCCGTCGTGGGGATACCTGATCGATCATGGTGCGACGACCACGTGGGAGCGCTGGAACGGCGACGAGATGATGGGCGATCCGCAGATGAACTCATACAACCATTACGCGTATGGCGCGGTGGCCGACTGGATTTACAGATTTGCCGCGGGCATCGATGCGTCTCCGCTCGATGCTGGATTCCACACGGTTGTATTGCATCCGGTGTTTGATGCAAGGCTGTCTCCACTGGAATTTAACTATGCGTCATCGTACGGCACGATCAGCTCAACCTGGACAGTGAAAGGGAAGGCAGCGGAGTGGAAGGTTACCCTGCCCGCCAATACAACTGGACGACTGGAACTAAGTGATAAAGAGGCTGGGAAGTACAAAGTTGATGGCGTCGGTCTGAGTGAAAGTCCGCTGGCGAAGAAGGTGAATGGCGGATTTGAATTGGTGGCCGGAAGTTATCAGTTTGAGGTTGAGATGTAGGACGTCGTACGAAGCAATTTGGACAGTTCTGCTACTTCGCTTCCAGGGTGAGTGCGTAGATCTCGTCTGTTCCCGTGCTACGCATGAAGATAGGAGCGTCTTTCGGATCGAGCGTCATGAAACTGTTTAGTCCTCCATGGAATCCAGGAAGATCCACCACACGTTCTGCTGTGCCACCCGGGAAACGAATTCGATATACCTGCACACCTTTGATCCAGCGAAAGAAGTAAATGAACTTGCCATCTCGCGACCAGTTGGGCCAAGCGACGACTTCCTTTTCTAACAAGGACCATCGTTCTGTCTCAACGTCGAAGAGTCTCATGGCACCGGTGATGATGTCGAGTGCAACGATGGAGCGGCCATTTGGTGACCACATTGGCGCGAAAAGACCAACCGATCCGGGAACCGTGATGATCTTATGGTGTTCTACATCGAGAATACGTATATCGCTCCTTGCGTCCGCAGGGCCGCCCTTGCAGAAGACGATCTTTCGACCGTCGGGAGACCAGTTGGGCTCAGTCAATCCCTTTGTTTGTTCCGGGAGAAACGGCTGAGGAGCGCCGCCCAGAGAAGAGACACTATATATCTTGGTTTGCCCGTTGGCATCCGTGGCGTCAAACAGGATCTGGGTTCCGTCGGGCGACCACTTCGGCAACTCGGCCCGCAGGGGAGGAGCGGTGAGTTGCACAGGGTTGCTGCCATCTTGATTCGCCCTCCAGAGAGCGCCCTGGGGGCTGGTGATATATGCAACAGTCTTGCCATCTGGAGAGAAACGAAGATACGTCGCCGACATGCCTCCGAGGAAGGGTTGTAACTGCCGGGATTTGGCGTCATAGCGGACCAGTTCTCCTCGATCGACGGTGCCGCGGGCAAAGATAGTTTTCCCGTCTTTGCTGGGGATAGGCCGACTCCACCGGACCAGGCCTGGTGTCAGTTGAATTGGTTCGGCGGCCGCTCGGTGGAAAAGTCTGCGACGCTCATCAATTGCCCATATCTGACTTTTCAAAGAAGAGGAATCCTGAGACCAGAACAGAAAAAAACGTCCGTCTGGAGTCCAACGCCCACAACGCTGCCTGGCAGCGGGGCGCCAGGCAGGAAGCAACAGATGCTTGCGCGACCCCTCTGCCGACAGCTCCCATAATCTGTTATCTGCCGCGAACCGAATCGATCTGCTGTCGGGCGACCAAACGACGTTATCTTCATTCGAGCACGGGGCAGAAACTTGCGCTTCTAGAATTCTGCGCGCTTCGCTTCCATCGCTGCGCATGATAGAGATGTCGCCCTTGTCCGTGCTGTAAACGATCGATCCGCCGTCCGGAGACCAATCCGCGCAGCGGACTGTTTCGTTCGACAAATGACGAAGCGATCCTCCTGGAATCTGAACGGTCCATAGGCCACCTGAGGTCATCGAAGTAACCAGGAGTGCGGCACCATCCGGCGAAACGCTTTTCAGCAATGGGTTTGGCAATGCAACCGGAATGAGCGCAATATCTCCGCCCGTTACTCCAACCTGGGCAATCGAGAACGGAAACTCCTGATTGAAGTAAAGTCTCTGATCGTCGGCTCCGACAAGAATCTTGACTTGACCGTCGTTGGTGAGTTGTCTGAACTCCGTAATGTACGGAACTGGAGGTGGATGGCGCAGATACCAATGCGTGGCCGTGGGCAACGCAACGGCGGAGCTCAACCCGATTGCCAATAGCCAGCGTGATCGACGTGTCGGATGCGGGATGTCGGATTTTTCTGTAGGTTGTGCTTTAGCGGGGGCCGGAAGAGCGGCATTTATTGAAACGTTTGGCGCGGGAGCTTTCGGAAATATTGGCGACGGGGGCGGGGCTTCTTTCGGCAGGTTTTCCATCAGAACAATTAATCGGTAGCCGAGTCGGGGAAGCGTTTCGATGTACTGAGGGTGTTCGGCGTGATCGCCGAGCGCTTCACGCAGCCGGTTGATTGTACTGTTCAAACCATGTTCGAAGTCGACATATGTGGTCTCCGGCCAGAGCTTTTTGCGGAGTTGCTCACGGGTGACGAGTTCCCCAGGTCTCTCGAGAAGCATGGCGAGCACGTCGATGGGCTGGCCATGGAGAGTCAGCTTCTGACCGTTTTTGTAGACTTCGCGAGTATAGAGATTCAGTTCGAACGACTGGCAGCGAATCACTTGGTTGAACGCGACGCCGGTTTCCATGGTTTAGAAACCTCACTACGGCGAAGCGCTCGGTGAAGCACAACCTTGCATGCGCTCCCCGTGATGGCCCGTTTGATTGCGGAAGTGTATCACCGTCGCTGTGACCTGGCTGTGACCTTCCACTTAAATTTCTGAATTCTTAGGAGTTTACCCTCCTGACTCTCCACTGACATAGGATGAACGCCGGATTTATCTCCGTTGCATTGAACCGACAGGGCGGTTGATTCAAGATGGTTGCGTGAGTTGGGTGGTGCACCTGTTCCAGGAACGACGGGATTGAGATCCGGGGCAGATGCGATGGACCAAAAGCACAAGCTAAGCCGAACTGAAGTCTTGATTTGAGATCACATTTGGAAGTGAATCGCGCATACCCTGCGAGGAATGCGCCGCAGCGCTCCGGAGGTCGCGAGACTTTTCGGGGAAGGGGGAAGTATGAAACTGTTTACCAGGTCTTACGCTTTCAGGATGGTTGCGGTGATTGCGGCCGCCCTGTTGCTCTCCTCCGCAGCGTTTGCCGTGAAACCGGCATCGTCGGTGGAAATTTCCATACTGATGGGGCAGGCAAGACAGGATGCTGTGCTTGCCGATAAGGATATGACTGCGCTCGAGTCATATTCGATGGCCGGCGTTCCATGGCAGGTGCACTTTTTAAGACTCCAAGAGATCCAGGTGCATGTGAACGACCTCATGAAGGATGTGAACCAGTTAAGAGCGATCGAATCTAACGGTACTCCCAGCCAGCAGGACGCCATTAACCGTCTCGATTCACTGGTATCCAGCATGGCAGCGAATGTTCGAGTGACGATCAAATACCTGAATCAGAATCACAGTCGTGTGAATATGCCGCCGTTCAATGATCAGGTGCACATCGATCGACTGCTGATCAATTCGATCTATAACGTCACACGCGCCCATGCGCCTAAAAACAACATGTACTTTGCCGACGCCCCGAAAAAGTAAACAGCGATCGCACACGAAGTGCCCGGGACCCTCGCCCGGGCACTTTATTTGTCTGACCGGACGTCCATTTGCCTACAGTGAATATTCGCGCATCCTTACGGCCAATCCTTCCAAGGAAAAGTGAGTGATGTGCACCAGATAAATTAGAGAGATGGTCAAGACACGCGCCATGTGGAGAGCGGAACTCGGGGCAATGATTGCGCTCGCGATTCCGGTCGTACTCAGCGAACTTGGTTGGGTGGCGCAGGGTGTCGTGGACAACATCATGGTGGGGCGGTTGGGGCCGGTGGCGATCGGCGCAGTTGCGCTAGGGAACGCGGTCTTCTACACGCCCGCACTGTTCGGTATTGGCCTGCTGCTGGGGCTGGACACGCTGGTAGCGCAGGCTTACGGTCGGCGCGATCATGATGAATGCCATCGGTGGCTGGCGCAGGGAGTCTATCTCGCGTGCATCGTAACGCCGCCAATCATGATCCTGCTGGTAGGACTGAGCTACGGGTTTATGCACTTCGGGGTGATTCCGGAGGTCGCAGCGTTGTCTGGAGGTTATCTACGCATCCTGACATGGGGAACGCTGCCGCTGCTGCTTTACGCGGGAACGCGTCGATATTTGCAGGGCGTGGGACAAGTTCGCGTGATCACGGCGACGTATGTGCTGGCGAACCTGATGAACTGGTTTGGAAACTGGGTTCTGATCTATGGCAAGCTGGGCTTTCCGGCTCTGGGCGTAAATGGCTCGGCCATTTCAACCTGCATTGCGCGCGTGGGAATGGCGGTCGCGCTGCTGGGGTTCGCGTGGAGATATGAACGCAAGCGCGGGCATCCACTGTTTGCGCACTGGGCGGGACCGGAACTGGATCGGCTTCGTAGTTTAGTGCGGCTGGGAGCGCCGGCAGCGGGGCAGATTTTGCTCGAGGTCGGCGCGTGGAATCTGAGTACATTTGCGGCGGGATATCTGACACCGGTTGCGCTAGCGACGCATACGATCGCCCTGAATTATGCCAGCATTTCATACATGGTGCCGTTGGGAGTGGGAGCTGCGGCCGCCGTGAGCGTGGGGCATGCAATCGGTGCCGGCGATCCGGCGCGTGCGCGGCGCGCAGGCTGGATGGCACTGGCGATGGGTACAGGATTCATGGTGTGTGCCGGCATCGTATTTCTGCTGGCGCCCGGACCTCTGATCAAGCTCTACACACACGACCCTCGCGTATTGGCGGTGGGTCCGAGCTTGCTATGGATCGCGGCGGCATTTCAGATTTTCGACGGCATCCAGACCGTCTCAACCGGGGCATTGCGCGGTCTGGGTGAGACACGCGTCCCAATGATTGCGAACTTTGTGGGCTATTGGGTGATGGGTCTTCCGCTCGGTTTCATCTTGTGCTTTGTTTTCAAGTGGGGGATTTACGGGATGTGGATCGGGCTGACGCTTTCGCTGATTGTGATCGCGTCGACGCTTCTTATGCGATGGCACCGGGATTCCGCTCGGATGGCGCTGGCGCATTCAAAAATATAGGGTTAGCTGCCTTTGTAGGCATCACATTACTAGGCAACGTCCTAGGGCTGTCGCTGCCGGTTTTCGAGGAATGAACAAACGTTGCTGCCAAAGGTACTTATGGTGCTGCCGCGTGTGTCTGCAAGCGGTACGAGTTACCTCGTAGGTGACTATAATCACAAGTGAGCGAAGCTTAGTCGCTTTCCATCGCGTTTTTGCAGGAAAACCGAACTCCGATGCCAAGGTCCGCTGTATCGAGCGACCGCAAGGTTGCAACGACTTCGGACGGCCAATGAACATGAAGCCCGGTCCTGAACGCGCGGAAATTCACCTGAAGGGAATCCCGCCAAATGGCGACTGGAGACCTGGCCCTGGGTCAAGAACAGGGCGCGATCAACGCGCAAAAGCGCGTAGTTAATGATTTCAGCATCAACGTAGCAACGGTGAACGGGTCCGGCTCGCAATCCGCCAATAGCGTACTGCTGAAGAGCATCTTTGGAATGGGTATTCCCGTCAGCGGGAAAAACCTGTTTCCCTCGAACATCGCCGGACTTCCCACCTGGTACACAATTCGCGCGAGCAAAGACGGGTATGTCGCCCGCACACGCGATGCTGAATTCCTGGTGGCTTTGAATCCTGAAACTGCGAAGAGCGATATTGAAGCGCTGCCGGCCGGCGGCGTCGCGATCTATGAAGAGAACGCGAACCTGAAACAGTATCGTAGCGATGTTGTCTGCTATCCGGTTCCTTTCGATAAGATCACTGCCGCTGTCTGCACCGAGGCTAAGCTTCGCAAACTCGTCAAGAACATGGTGTACGTGGGAGTGGTTGCACAACTCCTGTCCATTGATCTGGCCGTTGTGGAGCACAGCGTCAGAAAGCAATTTGCGAAGAAGCAGAAAGTATTCGATCTGAACTTCGGCGCGATTAAAGCTGGATTCGATTACGCACAAGAGAAGCTGGTCAAGCAGGACCCATTTTTTCTTGAGCGCATGAATCAGACAGCCGGCAAGATCATCATCGACGGCAATGCAGCTTGTGGCATGGGAGCTGTTTTTGCCGGCGTGACCGTGGTGGCGTGGTATCCGATTACGCCTTCGACTTCGCTGGTGGAAGCGACCACCGATCTGCTGAAGAAATTCCGCGTAACCGAAGATGGCAAGGCGACATTCGCCGTAGTGCAGGCTGAAGACGAACTCGCTGCCATCGGTATGGTGCTGGGCGCAGGCTGGGCTGGCGCGCGCTCCATGACGTCAACCTCCGGGCCGGGAATTTCGCTCATGGGCGAGTTTGCAGGTCTGGGGTATTACGCCGAGATTCCGGGTGTGATCTTCGACGTGCAGCGCACTGGGCCTTCGACGGGCATGCCGACGCGCACGCAACAGTCAGATCTGCTGTCGACTGCGTTCCTGTCGCACGGCGATACAAAGCACGTTGTGTTACTGCCGGGTTCGGTAAAGGAATGCTTCGAGCTAAGCATGGAAGCCTTCAACCTTGCCGAGCGGCTACAGACGCCGGTGTTTGTGTTGACGGATCTTGACCTGGGCATGAACAACTGGATGTCGGAGCAGTTCGAATATCCTGCGAAACCCCTCGATCGCGGCAAGGTTCTCACGAAAGAAGATCTCGACAAACTGGGTGGATTTGCACGCTACCGCGATGTTGACGGCGACGGGATAGGCTGGCGTACGCTGCCCGGTACGATGCATCCCAAGGCCGCATACTTCACACGCGGTTCGGGACACAACGATGCTGCTGGCTACACGGAAAAGCCGGGCGAGTACCAGGCAGTAATGGAGCGGCTATCGCGCAAGTTTGATAATGCCCGCAAATTGGTGCCAGCGCCGGTTGTCGTGAAAAACGGCAGCTCGCGTGTTGGTATTCTCGCATTTGGCACGACAGACTTCGCGCTTCGCGAGAGCCTGGATCAGATCAAGAAGGAATACGACAAAGATGTCGACTACATGCGCATCCGCGCGTACCCTTTCGCGCACGAGATCCATGACTTTGTCGCATCGCACGATCGCGTCTACATCGTTGAGCAGAATCGCGACGCACAGCTTGCTACGCTGCTGAAGATCGATCTGCCTGCAGACCAGATTGTTAAGCTGCGCAGCATTCTGCACTATAACGGGCTGCCAATCGATGCCCGCACCATCACTGAAGAATTTGCAACCAAGGAGGGCCTGTAATCATGGCAACCCCAACCGCTACGCCAGGCCCCAAGGTCAATCACATCGGGCTTCCGGTACTTGAATATCGCGGCGGCAAGTCCACGCTCTGCGCGGGCTGCGGCCACAACGCAATCTCCGAGCGCATCATCGACGCGATGTATGAGATGGGCGTTCAGCCAGAGCGCGTGATGAAGATGAGCGGCATTGGATGCTCGTCGAAAAGCCCGGCATACTTCATGAGCCGTTCGCACAGTTTCAACTCGGTGCACGGCCGCATGCCTTCAGTCTCCACCGGGGCGCACCTTGCCAATCACACCAACATGCTGCTGGGTGTCTCCGGCGACGGGGACACTGCTTCCATCGGCATGGGGCAATTCGTTCACTTGATGCGCCGCAATCTGCCGATGATTTACATCATTGAAGATAATGGGGTGTACGGTCTCACGAAGGGCCAGTTCTCTGCAACTGCGGATATTGGCTCGAAGCTGAAAACCGGCGTCATCAACGATCTGCCTGCCATCGATACTTGCGCCCTAGCTATCCAACTTGGTGCGACCTTCGTCGGCCGTTCATTCTCGGGCGATAAGAAGCAACTCCTTGCCATGTTGAAGGCAGCGATCGCCCACAAGGGAACGGTTATGCTCGACGTGATCAGTCCTTGCGTGACGTTTAACGACCACGAGGGATCCACCAAGAGCTACAAGTTCATGCAGGAAAACGACGAGCCCATCAACGACGTTGGGTTTGTGGCCAGCTTTGACGACATCGATGTGGACTACGACTCGGGGCAGGTATATGAAGTAGAAATGCACGACGGCTCGAGCCTGCGACTTCGCAAGCTGCATGAAGACTACGATCCGACCGATAAGGCCAATGCCGTGAAGACGCTGATGGAGGCAGAGGAGAAGAATGAGGTCCTCACCGGCGTGTTCTACATCAACACAGAGAAGCCGACGTTTACCGATCTGCTGAACATGGTAGATGAGCCGCTGGCGACTCTGCCGGAATCTCTGACACGGCCGCCAAAGTCCGCGCTTGATGCGCTCATGGCGAATCTGCAGTAAAAGACAGTTGTCAGTGATCAGCAAAAAGCCCCGCGAAATGCGGGGCTTTTCTTTTGCAAACGAATTCAGTTATTGCTTAGGTCCACGAGGGCTAGCGCTGAGCAGACGCAGTGCTATGAATGCCCATCGCAGTGAGCTTGGCCTTTGCCTGGGCAGCTTCGGGCGTTTGCGGATGCCGCTGAATGAGCAGGCGGAGTTCGTGGATGCCGGCGTCCTTCTTGCTTTGCTGAATCAGTGCAAAGCCCTTGTGCAACTGTGCAGCGGGAGCTTTCGGACTTCCGCTGAAACCCTCTAAAACCGCGTTGTAGTTCTTGATGGCTTCGGCATAGTCCTGCTGATGGTAGGCAATTTCGCCGAGATAATATTCGGCGCTTCCCGCCAGGTCATCCATCGGGTAGTAGTGAATGACATCTTGAAATTCCCCGGTGGCGACAGGATATTTTGCGGCGTTGTAATCGCGCAGGGCTGCCTGAAAGGTCTCCTTCAAGGGAGGAGTCATGGCGCCGGGTGCAGCGTTGTTAGCCATCGGTTGTGGTAATGATCCCTGAGCACCCCCCGGACCTGCTCCGGAGTCGGGAACAGGCACTGTCGGTGCTGTTCCACCGGGCGCTGGTTGTCCGCCAGTCGGTGGTGCGCTCTGAATATTCTGCAATTGGCCTTGCAGGTCCTGGATCGATTTGTCGAGCTTAGCGATGCGCGTCTTCAATTCATCCACAGAGTCATTGAGCGACTGAACCTGGCCGGACGCCGTGTCGATTTTCCCGCTGAGGCCATCGCTCTGCTGGTTGATCTTTTGCTGAAGAGCGTTCACCGTCTGGCTCATCTGGTTCGCGTTATCCGCGGTCTGCTCCACGAGGTGCTGCAGGACCCCAAAGCGGGTGTCGAGGGTCGACTGAAGCCGCTGCACCATGTCGAGCAACTGCTGCACCTGGGTCTGAAGTTCAATGATTTCCTTTGAGGCCGCATGCGCGCGCACGGGAGCCATGGCAAGGATGGTGAGCAGAATTGCCGCCGCAGCAGCACGATGGCGAAGTGTGAAGACTTTATGCATCGATCACCTACGATGTAGAAATTCGAGCTCGCTTCCAAAGGAATGCAAGACACGATATTTGTTAGACGAGATCGGGCGATCTCTGCGCTGCCTAGGTGCTCTATCTGCTTGATTGCTCGATTGCTCGATCTGAAACACTTGCCGGGTAACGAGGGCTAAGCGGCATCGCAGATGAGGGCGATGCCGCCAGCCAGGCTAACGGTTTTACTGGTCGAGCGAGAAGCCGGCGCGGCGGTTCTGCTGCCAGCAGGCCTCAGTTGACTCCGAGCAGAATGGCTTCTCTTTGCCGTAGCTGACAACCCTGATGCGGGCCGCAGCGATTCCGGCAGAGATCAACGCGTTCTTTGCAGCATCGGCACGGTTCTGCCCAAGCGCGAGGTTATATTCGTTAGAACCGCGCTCGTCGCAATAACCGCCGATGACAATGCGGATATTGGGATGGCTGCTCAAGTAGGCAGCGTCCTTTGACAGGATGCCCTGCGAATCGGGGCGCACGTCGTAGGCGTCGTAATCGTAGAAGACGTCCTGCATGTTGGCCTTAAACTCTTCTTCTGCAGACATCGAATTTGTCGGTTGCGTTACCGGTGGCGGAGCGTTGACCGTCACTCGCGCGGTGTCGTCAGCCGTCCCGCCTTCTCCGCGAGCCACGAGATGATATGTCGTGGAGGCGGTCGGTGTAACGGTCTTGGTGCCAGAGGTGGGCACGTCGCCAATGCCTTCGATCGAGACACTGGTCGCGTCCGTAGTTTTCCAGTTGAGCGTTACCTGGTCTCCAGCTGAAATAGCGCCGGGCTCCGCACTAATGTGAGCGGTTGGAGCGGGGGCCGTGACCGGTGGGGCTGTCTGAGCCGCCGGGGGCGGCGTCTTCTTCTTACAGCCAGCGATGGCTACCAAAGCTACAAGCAAAGCAGGAACCAAAACACGGGTGCAACGTTTCAATTCGTAACTCCTTCCGCAAGGTCATTTGCGTACATTGATGACGTTTCCATTTTAGCTCCGCTGGTTCGACAGCAGGTACACGATTGCAGCATCGACTGTTAACAACCAATGTTCGGGTGTTTGAAGTACCGCAGCAGGCTTGAGCGGGCTGCATTGCTGCTTGCGGATGAAGAGGGGAGCCGGGAACTCAGGGGTAGGATGCTAAGTTTAAGCACGCCGATCCGAATCCAGCAAAACGCTCTAAACAATTTAAAATCAGCAACCGGGGAAGCGGTCGGTGTCGCAGCCCATCCGAATGGCAGAGGGGCGCCGAGGAGAGATTCATGAACGTCAGTAGAACTCGATTTCTGGCCGCAATCGTCTGCGGATCCATTTTAGGAAGCGCGACGATTTTGGTAACGGCAGAGCGCGTCACGCCGGCGGAAGCCGATCTCGTCGCTTTCGAGCGGCAAGGCGATGGCTTCTCTGTGCAAAACCGGGTGATTAATGCAGCGTGGACATTCTCAAATGGTGCGGTGAACGATGGTGTGGTCCGCGACCGAATAGGCGGCACCATTCTCCACACTCATCAACCGTTCAAAGTGCTGCTGAACGACGGAACAATTCTCGATACAGCAACTCTGAAGCTTGTGGGAGAGCCGCGCGCAACCGAAATCTTGCCAACCCCGAATGCACCTCGCACGGCGGCGACACTTCACGGCGAAATCGTGGAAATGCGGATGCAAACCGGCGACCGCGCCATACAGGTTGATTGGTCGATTGTGCTGCTGGCGGGTTCAAACTACATTCGGCAGATTGTGACTATCACGGCCGCGGGCGAGAAAGATCTCCCTATCCGTCGAGTAGAGTTGGTTGATCTTGATCTCCCCGGAGCTCACGTGGTGGGATCCGTTGCTGGCTCGCCGATCGTGGCAGGGAACTGGTTTGTTGGATTCGAACATCCTCTTTCGCAAAGCAAAACGAGAAGTGGACGGGCTACGGCATGGATCGATCGCGAATTGCCTCTTCGCGCCGGCCAAAGCGTTACATATTCATCCGTGATCGGCGTGGCACGACAGGGACAGATGCGCAGGGATTTCCTTGCCTATCTGGAGCGCGAACGTGCGCATCCTTATCGCACCTTTCTGCACTACAACTCATGGTATGACCTGGGGTTCTTCACGCCATATACCAGCACTGACGCGGTGGACCGCATCAACACCTTCGGACATGAGTTGAGTGAGAAACGCGGCGTGCAACTGGACTCGTTCCTCTTTGACGATGGATGGGACAAGCACGACTCTCTCTGGAAATTCAATGCCGGTTTTCCAGATGGATTCACGCCCCTGAAGCAGGCGGCGGAAAGGTACAAAGCCGACCCGGGTGTCTGGATGTCGCCGTGGGGCGGTTATTCCAAGCCGAAGCAGGAACGCATCGCGTTTGGACATCAGGCCGGTTACGAAATTGTCGGCGGGGGATATGCGCTTTCCGGGCCGAAATACTATGCTGCGTTTCGCGATGTAGCTCTTGAGATGGTCCAGAAATACGGGGTGAATCAATTCAAATTTGACGGGACGGGCAATGTCGATTCCGTGTTTCCTGGAAGCAGGTTCGATAGCGATTTCGCGGCAATGATTCACCTCATTCAAGAGTTGCGAGCCGCAAAGCCAGATCTGTTCGTGAACCTGACCACGGGGACATGGCCATCGCCATTCTGGACAATGTATGCGGACAGCATCTGGCGCGGCGGCGACGATGATTCAACCGCTGGAGTAGGTACATATCGAGAACGCTGGATCACTTATCGCGATGCCGATACTTACCAGCGCGTCGTACAGATGGGCCCGCTCTATCCGCTGAATTCTCTTATGCTCCACGGATTGATTTACGCGCAACACCATAACGACCTCGACAAGGACCCGGGCAACGATTTCCGCAACGAAATTCGATCGTACTTCGGCACTGGAACGCAGCTCCAGGAGATGTACATCACTCCGTCTCTTCTAAGTGCGCAGAATTGGGATGACCTTGCGGAAGCGGCAAAGTGGTCGCGTGAGAATGCCGAGGTGCTTAAAGACACGCATTGGGTCGGCGGCGATCCGGCATGGCTGGAGGTGTATGGATGGGCTTCCTGGACACCGAAGAAAGGGATCCTGGTTTTGCGCAACCCCAGCGATCACGAGCAGACGATTCAGCTTCGTCTGCAGGATGCCTTTGAACAGCCTTCCGACGCCCCGCGGGTGTATAGTGCTCGGAGCCCTTGGAAAGATGATGCAGGGCGCCCGGCGATTGTGCTTCCTGCGCAAGAAGCACATGAGTTCCATCTCGCTGCATTCCAGGTACTCACGCTCGACATCCTGCCTGCTCCGACTGCGCACCGCTGAGGAAGGATGGATACCATGGTTTCTCCTACGTTACTTGTCCTCGCCGCAGGCATGGGTAGCCGATACGGTGGGTTGAAGCAGTTGGACCCGGTTGGTCCGGACGGCGAAACCATTATGGATTATTCGATCTTCGACGCTCGCCGTGCCGGGTTCGGCAAAGTTGTATTCGTAATCCGCAAAAGCATCGAAGAGCCGTTTAAGAAAACTGTTGGAACGCGCTACGAGAAGCGCGTCCCGGTGGAATACGTATTTCAAGAAATCGGCAAACTCATCCCTGGCATTTCACCTCCCGAGGGCCGCACCAAGCCTTGGGGAACAACGCATGCCATTCTGATGGCTGCCAACACTATTCATGAGCCGTTCGCCGTGATCAATGCGGACGATTTTTATGGCGCAGGCAGTTTCCGCGTTCTGGCGCAACATTTGCAATCAGGAACACCAGACGACGCCATGATCGGCTTTGTTCTTCGCAACACGCTCTCAGAATTCGGCTCCGTTGCGAGGGGTGTATGCCACGTTACAGAGGACGGCTACCTCAAGGACATCACGGAGTTGAAATCCATCGAGCGTGAAGGATCGCGGATCACGAACATCGACTCCGAGGGGCAGGAAACTGTGCTCAACGGCAGCGAACTCGTCAGCATGAACATGTGGGGATTCACGCCGCAGATCTTCCCGTTACTCTACGAACACTTCCAGCGTTTTCTGAAACGTTATGGAGATGATCTCAACGCGGAGTGCTACATTCCAGGTACAGTGAATTCTCTGATACAGGCAGAACAAGCGTGCGTAAAAGTTCTTCGCTCGGGCGACGCTTGGTTTGGCGTTACTTACCGCGAAGACCAGCCGCGCGTTGTGCAAAGTATCGGCCGGCTGATCGAGCAGGGAACCTATCCCAGAAGGCTGTGGCAATGACCGAGCCGCACCGCCTGGCCGCTGTCGTTCGGGCTTTTTCATTGGATGGGGATTTTAGCAACGCGGAGCGTTACGGCAGCGGCCACATTCACGACACATATTTTGTAAGTCTTGATCATGACGGGCGGGTTGAGCGCATCATCCTCCAGCGCATCAATACGACGATCTTCAAGAAACCCATCGCGGTGATGGAGAACATTCAACGCGTGACGGATCATCTCCGTTTGAAGCTTGATCGTGAGGCCGACGACGACAGACGAGTATTGCGACTTATCCGCACACACGGCGGAGTCGGCTGGTACGTAGATGCGGACGGAAACTATTGGCGCGCTTACCGGTTTATTGCGGATACGCATACGAATGACACGGTGACTTCGCCGCACCAGGCGTTTGAGGCCGCGAAGGCATTCGGAAATTTTCAGCGACTGCTGGTCGATCTGCCGGGTCCTCGACTGCATGACAGTATCCCGGATTTTCATAACACGCCGAAGCGGTTCACTGACTTCGAACGTGCGGTGAAGGCGGATGCGGTTGAGCGCTGCGCGACCGCTGGTGCTGAAATCGCATTTGCTTTGGCGCGGAGTTCCACGGCGCGAGCCCTTGTCGACGGAAAAGTTCCTGAGCGCGTCACACACAATGACACGAAGCTCAACAACGTGCTCCTCGACGATATGACCGGCGAAGGCATTTGCGTGATCGATCTCGATACAGTGATGCCGGGCCTGGCCGCATACGACTTCGGTGACATGGTGAGGACGATGACATGCGCGGCGGCAGAGGACGAACCTGATCTGTCGCAGGTGTCGATGAACCTCTCTCTCTTTGAAGCAGTACTGCGAGGCTACCTTGAAGGCGCAAGCGCCTTTTTCACGACGGCGGAACGTAACTCTCTGATTACGGGGGCAAAAGTCATCGTTTTCGAGCAGGGAATCCGCTTTCTCGCGGACTTTCTTTCCGGCGACGTGTATTACAAGATCAGCAGGCCAAGACAGAATCTCGACCGCTGCCGCACCCAATTCAAGTTGCTTGAATCGATTGAGCAGCAGGAAGACAGTATGGCTCGTCTACTGCGAGCGCTGCCCTAGTTTCAATTACGATGGCTAGCGCAGCCGCCTTGAAATCAAGTCTTATTGCTTCGTATCAAGCGGATGTTTGGAGTCTTCGAAGAACTGGTTCTGAAGCTTCAGACTTTCGTCGTCTGCTTTGATAGCCTTGAGGGCCTCGGCAATCTCTCTCGACCATGTTTTCTGATCGAACTCGCCCAGTTCCTTATTGGCTGCTGACGCGTCCCCTGCGTAGTGATTGGGGAAACGCGCATACCACCAGATCCCGGTGTAGACCGAGTCAGGCAGTGTCTGCCGATGCAGATCGGCGCCTGATTGCTGGCCGGCTCGATCCTGATGCACCAGATCGGGCCGCGCGATCAGCATATTCGAGGTCTCCACTTCACCGGCGTGCATGTCGAACGGCGTCTTAAGCGCTGGGCGTCCAGCAACATTTTCGTTAGGCAGCCCGAATACGTATACGACGTAGTCGCGCTGGCTGGCCAACTGTGCCTGTCCGAAGAGCGGCAGTAGCGAGTTATTGCCACCGTGCCCGTTCACGATCACGATCTTCTTGCAGCCGTTGCGCGCCATCTCGCTCACGGTTTCCTGCAGCAACGTGAGTTGCGTGGAAAGACTGTAGGCAAGCGTGCCGGGCTGTTGGCGCGCTTCGAATATCTGTCCAAAGTAGTATTCGGGAAATACGACAGCGTACTCCTGCTTCACCGCATTGGTGACGGCAAACCGCACGTCGAGGAGATCGGTTCCGAGCGGCAGATGCGGTCCGTGTTTCTCGATAATGCCGAAGGGTAGTACGCACACGCCCTGCGATTGGTGAATAGCCTGGACGAAATCAGGAGCGGTAAGTTCCTCCCACTTTGCGGAAAGGCTCGACTGCGAAATTACAGGGCCCGCGAACGACAACATGAAGAGTGCCATTAAAAAAAGGCTGCGACCAAACTTCATTTTTCACCTCAATACGCGCGAGTTGCGATCAGTCTTTGCCGACCTCGATGATCTGGAACGAATGGGGAATCATCGGGGCTCGAGGTCCCCGCATGTAGGCCGGAGGACCGGACGCTGGAGCACCCGAGGGCGAAGCACCCGGTGCAGGACTCGCTGGCGGCGCAGGTGCGGTTGGTGCCGAGGGTGGTTGTGCGGCAGCCGGGACGGGCCCGAACTCCGCAGTGATCAGCAGAATGTGCCCGGTCTTCGTATCCAGCGTCAGCGTCTTCGCTCGCGCCGGCGTAGGCACTGTCTGCTCAACGCTGAAGCTGGTCGGCGACTCTTCCTTGATTACGGTCAACGTCCCATCGCCCTGCGAGCTGAACGTCTCCATCGTTGCCGGGTTGAAGGTGGCGCCATCGCACCCGTTGCCGATGGGTAGATCGGTGATGATGTGTCCGTCGGTCGCGGACAGGATGATCATGTTCTTATTGTCGCGGCATGCGGCAAAGAGGATGTTGTTCTTCGCATCCAGTGCGAGGCCAGCGCAGCCTCCGCCTTTGCTTGAGACATCGTACTTGCCGACCATCTTCATTGTGTTCGCGTCAATCACGGCGATGGCTGCCTTGTCTTCGATGTCAACGTAGATCTTGCCACGCCCGTCCGTCGCGGCCTGCTCCGGTGCACCGCCAATATCAATCGTTCCCAGAATCGAACCGTCCTTGTCGTCCAGGACAGTGATGTTCGGCGCTGCGTGGCTGAGAATGTAAAAGTGGTGATTGAATGGGTCGTTGAGGTAGCCGTCAGGTCGTCCCTGCGTATCGATTTTCTTGATAATCGCAAATGTTTTGGCGTCGAACATCGTTACGGGGCTTGAGGTTGCAAACCCATGGCCGGTTGCCGTGTCCACTGCTCCACCGTGCGAGCTGATGCCGGGAATGTCTCCCACCTGCGCCAGCGTGTCGAGATTGAATACGCCTATATGCCCGGCTGGCCCTGAACGCGCCACATAGAGATTGCGCCCTTCCGAGTCGGCTGTAACGTAATCGAAGCCGCCATCGCCATCCACTAGTTGAATCTTCTGAACCTTGTAAGGTCCGCTCTCCTGAGCATGGGCCAAGCCTGCGATCGAAAGCATCGTGACAAATGTTGCAGCAATGAACGGCTTCAAGGTCATCGTAGTGTCTCCAGTTGTAGATTTAGGGGGCATTCAAACCCGCGGAATACTCGCGATCAGGATGGCCCGCATTTCATCTCGCAATCGAGGATACACTCTGCCCTCGGCCGTGCGTGTGAAGGCGGCAAGAATGCTGTGGCTGGAGGCTGCTTTCTCTCGCTGCGCGCGGCTATAATTCCCTCCGAGGAACAAGGCTTTGAATCTGGTCCGCATCCGCATTCTTGCTACAGCATTTGTTTTGGTCGCCGTCGCCAGCGCGCAGCAACAGCTCACGCCAAAGCTTCAGAACGCCGTGGGTCACTGGCAAGTCATTAACGCCGATGGCTCGAAGGGCGGACACGTTGATACCTATATAGAGAATGGAAAACTGCTCGGACGCGTCACTGCTGCGCGTCCTGGACGGGATCCCAATTCGCTATGCGATAAGTGTTCTGGCGAGCTAAAGAATCAGCACATCATGGGCATGATCATCATCAAGGATTTTCATCCTGAAGGGGATGACTGGGTAGGCGGAACTCTCGTTGATCCGGAAAACGGCAAGGTGTACAAGGGCAAGATCTGGGCCGTCGGAAGTGACAAGCTGGGAATGAGGGGCTACGTCGGCATCTCGTTGCTGGGACGAAGCGCCACATGGGAACGGCTGCCTTGATGAGCTGGCGTTCCCGCTATTAAGAGTGCGCCTACTTCCAGCTCCAGTTGGGCATGAAGTTCTGACCCGATGTAGTGAGCTGGTGTTGCTGCGTACCATCCACCAGCATCGACCAGATTTGCGATTTACCGCCGATGGTGCGCTCGAATACGATGTGCCGGTTATCGGGTGACCAGGAAGGGAAGTCGTTGCTTCCCGATTCGTGCGTCAGCTGCAGCCACCGCAATGGCTTGCTGGAAATATCCATCACGTAGATATCCTGACCGCCGGGTGCGCCGGGGCCATACTTGCGGTTCCACGCAAACGTAAGCCACTGGCCACTGGGAGACCATGAAGGCGAGACCGCGTAGCCGCCGTCGGTTAGCCTTTCCACGCTCGCCCCGTCCTGGTCCATGGTGTAGATCTGCGGAAGTCCTGTACGTCCGCTTACCCAGGCGATCTGCGCGTTGGTGCGCGGGTTCCACGTGGGCGCGACATCGGGGCCGCGGAAGGATGTGATCTTGTGCGCGCCTCCACCGCTGGCGTCTGCAATCCAAATTTCAGGATCGCCCGAGCGGGAGGAAGAGAATGCAAGCTTAGCGCCATCCGATGACCATGCGGGGCTGGTATTGCTGCCGCCCACCGTTCCAGCCGGGAAGCCCACCATCCGACCCAATTCGAGCGAGTACATGCGGATGGACCAGCCTTCGCGGCCGAGGGAAGCAAAGGCAACGCGCGAATTGTCAGGCGAAATGCGCGGCGACAACGAAACTGTGCCGAGGTGCGTCACGGCGTGTTGATTCTGACCGTCATAATCCATCACCCAGACTTCTTTTGAACCGGTGCGTGAGCTGATGAAATAGATCTTCGTTTCGGCAATCCCGTTGATACCACCGCCTAGCCGGAGAATGATCTCATCTGCGAAACGATGCGCAATGGTCCGCGCCATCTCTTCGCTTGCGGCTTCGTTGTATTGTTTGCCGAGAACTTGCGGATTGGCGGTGTTGCGCGCGTCGTCGAGCCAACCGTAAACCACCAGCCGACCGTTGTTGGCAGATAAGGCACCGAAAGCCACCATTGCCGCAAGGCCGGGATCAGCCGACCACTGCGCAAGATTGATCTCCTGCGGGGAGCCCGGGGAGGATTGCGGTGCGAAGCTCTTCGAAACCATGTCGAAGATTCCAGCGTTCTGAAGGTCGCCGTAAAGCGTCGAGTCAAACGTGGCCTTCAGCGCGGTTGCCTGCGGATCGGCGCCGACCTGCTTGAAGTCTGCTGCCGCAAGCCGTATGCGTGCGTTGCCGAGATTCGAGCCGGTGTGTACCCAGTCCTGGGCGCGCGAGGGAAGACCAGTGAAGCTTGCCAGAACAAGCAAAATCGAAAGTCCAAATCGCAACGTAGTTTTCATGAGAACGCTAAACCCTTCCTGGGTGATTTTTTCGAGCGATGGGGAAAACCCTGCGTGTCTCGAGTTCTTGTGTTTGCATGGAAACCCGGACGATGGGCTCCCTATTGTTGTTGACCATTCTAATTTGGATGCGCCGCAAAGCCTTAATACTCACAGTAAAACGACACCATCAGGCTGCTCCCTCGGTACTGTGCCGGCAATGGGCCAAAGGTATCAACGCGTTGCGCGGCGCGAACGCAGGCTGTATCCCAAGTAGGACTGTTACTTGAGCGATCCAGCCTCACTTGGCTTACTGATCCATCGCGAGCGATCATGAACGAGATATACGAACGCGCTCCGCGGGGCGTGTGTGGATCTGCAAGCGACCGATAGCCGTTCGCATCCATCTTGCGGTTGATGTTGTCGACGTACCATCCGAACAGGCTTCCAAAGTTGGCGTCGGTCACGGAAGTAGGCCCAACCGACGCGCCTTGCGATGTTGCCTTGGGCAGCACCGATCCAGCCTGCTCACCATACTGCGCGCGATTTTGCGGGACCGGCTGTTGCTTCGGCGGCGTCTTCACCGCTTGCTCGTGCTCCGGCTTCTTCGGCTTGCCCACAATTGGAATGGCTGTCTCGTCTTCAGCCTGCTTCACCTTCGGCGCAGGCGGTGCAGGCGCTTCGCTCGGCTTCTCGGTGGCCAGCACATTTTGATTAGGAGGATGATCGGAAGGTAGCGGAAGGGAACTGGTGATATTCACCTGGATCGCGCCGCCGGGGCCAGCGCCACCCCAGAGGTTGTGGTGGAAATACCCGCCAATAACTCCGTAGAGCACGATGGCGATGACAATGCCGCAGTGGAGCAAGACCGCTCCTGCCGCTGGTTTGGCCAATGGCTCGGGCGCCAGCCCCTCCTGGAAATGCCCACCGACCTGGTAGTAGCTGCTCATCGATCTCGTTGCGCTCTTTACCCGCGCAGCGCTATTTCCCCTTCTCGTCCACGGGCCGCGTCACAATCGAAATATTCGTAATGCCGGCCTGTTTCACCGCGTCCATCACGCTGGCGAAAGCACCAAACGGCACTCGCTCATCGGCGCGAAGATAGATCACCTGTTTGCTCGATGCATTGCTTGCATCGTGAAGCCGCTGACCGAGGTCGTGTACGTTTACCGGCTTGTCGCCAAGAAAAACCTGCTGATCGCGATCGATCGTCACCACCAGGCGCTGCTCGGTAATCTCCTTCACCGTGCGCGTCTTGGGAACGTTGACCTCGATACCTGATTGCAACACCGGCGCTGTGATCATAAAGATCACCAGCAACACCAGCACCACGTCGACCAGCGGTGTGATGTTAATGTCCGCGAGGGACGACTGCGTTTTTCCGTTGCTAGTCGCGAAAGCCACGTGCAACCTCTTGAGGTTCTTCTCGCGGTGCAGAACTGCGCGCTGGAATCTCTTCAAGCGAGTTCAGTAGTTCGCGGCAGAAGTCGTCCGTTGCCGCCGCAAACACGCGAATGCGGGCAGCGAACTGGTTGTAAGCCACAACGGCAGGTACCGCGACAAACAAACCTGCGGCGGTGGTGATTAGCGCTTCTGAAATGCCCGGAGCCACAGCACGCAGCGTTGCAGCGCCCGCCGTTCCCAGGCCGTGAAAGGCGTCGACCACGCCCATCACTGTTCCGAACAATCCGATAAAGGGGCTGGTAGCCGCGATGGTTGCCAGCCAGGTAAGACGGCGTTCAAGCGCGGTAATGGCTTCGCTCGCCGCGGTCTGGGCGGAACGCTCCAATGGGGTCAGATTCTTGGGTGGGCCCGAGCCGCCGGTCTGCCGTTTGTAGGTCTCATAGACGTCCACATAGACCTGCGCCAGCGGGCTGGACTTGTAGTTGTCAGCAAACGCTGCCACTTCCTGCAGACGCGTCGCACGGCGAAAGGCGTTAACGAAGTTGCGGCTCTCGCGGGTCGCCTTGCTAAAAGTACCCATCTTGCCCAGAATGATGGTCCACGAGTAGAGGCTGGCGATGAGCAGGAGGATCAAAACGCCTAAGGCTATGCCTCCCATATTGCCCATCATCTCCATCAACGCGCCGGTGCCTTGCGCAACGGGGCTGGCAGCCGGAGGAGTGCCGGCGTCAGCTTGTAATGCGAGGAGCAGAGTAGCTGTAAAAATCGGTATTCACCTCAATATCCACGGTATCAGACGCATTCAGGCCCTCCAAGTTATCGATGTGGTGCATTCAAAGCTCAGCATTTTAAGCGGCTTAGCCGTAACCCTTGCCGTTCATGCTATGCTGCGCTCGGATTCACCTTTCATGCTTGTCGAACTTCGCGCCGAAAATTACGCCGTAATTGATCACGCCATCGCCGTCTTTGGCCCGGGATTGAATCTCCTGACCGGTGAGACGGGTGCGGGTAAATCTATTCTTGTAGATGCGCTTGCGCTGCTCATGGGGGGCAAGTCTTCCACCGAAATCGTCCGCCATGGCGCGGACAAAGCTGTTGTTGCGTGTGTTTTTGAGTCGACTCCCGCGGCGGAAACAGTCCTTGAGGAGAATGGCATTGACGCCGAAGGCAACGAAATCATCCTTCGCCGCGAGATTCTCTCCTCGGGAAAAGGCCGGGTCTTCGTGAACAACCAACCCGCTACGGTGGCCGTGCTTCGCCTGCTCGCGCCTGAACTAGCTCTGGTGCACGCTCAGTCTGAGACCCTCTCAAGCTTCGATCAGACGCAGCAACGAATTTTGCTTGATCGGTTCGCTTCCATCTCGACCGACGAAGTAGCTGCCGCTTATGAAGCCTGGCGAGCCGCGCAAAACAAACTCGACGAGTTGCTCACCAACGAGCAGGATCGCCTCCGCATGGTGGACCTGTGGAGCTTTCAGGCCAAAGAAATCAGCGGCGCCAGTCTCCTTGCCGGAGAAGATGAAGCGCTCGAAACAGAGAAGCGCGTCCTCGCTAACGCCGAGAAACTGTATGCCGCTGCGATGAGTGCCTTCGATCAGCTTTATGAAGGTGGAGCGTCCGCAGAGGCAGCCCTGCGGGCCGCCGGACGCAATCTCGACGAGCTCGCACGTTACGACGAGAAATTCAAAGAGTCCGCGCAGCAGATTGAATCCGCGCGAGCGACGGTGGGCGACGTAAGTGCGACGCTGCGCGATTACGCCGAGCGCATTAACGCTTCTCCTGAACGCCTTGCCGAAATCGAAGACCGCCTTGCGCTTCTCGACCGGTTGAAACGCAAGTACGGTAAGACCGTGGCCGATGTGATTGCGCTGGGCGAAGAAGTTGGGCGCAAACTGGCTGAAGTGGAGGATCGCGACGAGACTTTGAAGACGCTTCGCGCCACTCTAGCCAAAACAGCCGAAGCCTACAAGCAGGCGGCCGAGTCACTCGGTGCTCAACGCAAATCCGCCGGTACCAAACTTGCGAAGCTCGCCGAAACTCAAATCAACTCCCTTGCGATGAAGGTGCGGTTTGAGATTTCGGTTACGAACCGCCAGGACGAAGCTGCTTGGACTGCGTATGGCTGGGATGAAGTGGAATATCGCATCGCTACGAATCCCGGCGAGCCTTTGAAACCGCTGCACGAGATAGCCTCAGGCGGAGAGATGTCGCGTGTGATGTTGGCATTGAAAGTGGCCGTCGAAGAGGCTGCGGCGAAGACCCGCAAAAAGCTGCCCACTCCGCGCACCTTGGTATTCGACGAAATCGACATCGGCATCGGGGGCCGCGCTGCTGACGCCGTGGGACAGAAACTAAAGGCGCTGGGGCGCGCGCAGCAGGTCCTCTGCGTGACGCACCTGCCGCAGATTGCCGCCTTCGCCGATCAGCACTTTGTTGTCGAGAAGAAAGAAGACCACGGCCGCACCAAGATGCACATACGTCTGCTCGATGACCGCGCCCGCACCCACGAAGTTGCGCGCATGCTCTCCGGCGCCAAGGTGACGGATACGAGCCTGCAGCACGCCGCGCAGATGATTGCTACCAGTCGCTAGCTGTCGAAGTTAAAAAGCAGGCAAAAGTTACGAAAGCCCCATGAGCGTGTGCACTCATGGGGCTTTTCATATTCCGTCGTTTCTATGTCGATCTACTTGTCGTGACCGTGTCCGTGATCTTCATCGTGGCCGTTGCCATGCTTGGCGTCGTGCCCGTTCCCATGGCCGTGGTCGTCGTGAGCATAGCCATGGCCGTCGCCGTGGTCGCCATGATCTTTGTACTGGCCATAGTGGTTGCCGTTGTCGTGATGATGTTCTTCGTGGAATTCGTTGCCGTGGAACTGATGCTCCCAACCGCGATGTCTTCCCCAGTCGGCACGCTCGCCGCGCGCGGGAAACGGCCCGTGATATCCGAACCGTGGATCGTAGTCGCGATTGACATATCCATGGAAGCCCTCAGGCCCGCGGAACCACGGTCCCGCGCCCAGAAAGACGCCTCCCGTGAACCACTGTGGACCGTAGTAGCCAAACGGTGCACAGGAATACGGGGCGTAATTGTAATAGCCATAAGGACAGGCCGGCGCCACTCCGATGCTGACACTGATCTGTGCTGCAGAGCGCGTATTTGCGCCAGCCAGACAAAGGCCAGCAAGTACCGGCACGACAAAAAGCCGGGACAATTTCATAACTTCCTCCTAAGGGATGTCACTCGCTTAAGTCTACTGGTCCTTTCAACACCCTCAACCGCTGATTCGAAGGTTGACGTGTCCAAAGTTACGTGAGCTCTTTTGAACAGTTATTGCGCCAATTCCTTTGTTGCCAGTACTGATTAGTTTTCGAATAACTTCTGTGTTGATCGTGCAACCTTTTAGCTGCCGGCATTACGTTCACTAGCGCCCCCCGGGATGGACAACTCGCACAATTTATAGGGCATCCATTTTAAGTACGCCCGCAAAACTAGTTAGCTTAAGTCTTTTGCGCACAATGGAGAATCTATATGACCTATAGAACTGCTAGCTTATATCCGGCCTTGTTTCTAGCGTGCATTTCAACTGTGATCGCAGCCCAGGAACCCAATCCCACCTCGCACCCAGATCAACAAGCACATCCTCAGGTGGAGATGCGCGACGGCATTGCCTACTACAAAGTTCAGGTCGTCGAGCGCAATCTTCCCGCGATTGATTATTTTCATCGTTCAGGCGCAACCCATATCGGATTTGAGGGCACCTCGATGCTGCCCCAGGCCAAAGGGGAAGCGAAAGTCGAATCGAACAATGGCCGAACCTCGATCGACGTCGAAATTGAAAATCTATCTCCCGCAAACGGCTTTGGACCCGAATACCTGACCTACGTGCTGTGGGCCATCTCGCCGGAAGGTCGTCCCGTCAATCTCGGCGAAGTGCTACCCACCGGCTCACGAGATAAAAGCCACATCACTGCCACCACCAATCTGCAATCCTTCGGATTGATGGTAACTGCAGAGCCCTACTTCGCTGTTACGATGCCCAGTGATCTTGTGGTCGCGCAGAATGTTGTCATCGGCAGCACCGCCGGCATCGTCAGCCCTGTGAATGCGCACTTCACTCTTCTGCCCCGCGGAGCATACGCGAATACTGCTGGACGTCATACGGTCCTGCATCCAATCACCCGCAAAGAGCGCACTCCGCTTGAACTTTACGAAGCCGAAAATGCGGTAATGATTGCCACTGCTGCCGGCGCGGAACAGTACGCACCGGAAAGCATCGCGAAAGCCAATACCGATCTTCAGAATGCTGAAGACTTGAACCTTCACAAGAGCAACAGCAAAGAAACGATCACGTACGCCCGCAATGCCGTGCAAACCGCTGAAGACGCGCGCATCATGACCATCCGCAAGATCAAGGAAGAAGATGATGCGGCACAGCGCGCCGCTCGTGTTCAGGCGGAACAGAATGCGCAAACGGCACAGGATCAGGCGCGGCAGGCTCAACTTGCGCAGCAGCAGGCAGAGCAGGCCCAACAGGAGGCGCAATTGCACCAACAACAGGAAGCTGCGCAGCGAGCACAGGCCGAAGCGGCAGCAGCTGAAGCCCAGGCGCGGGCGCGTCAAGCTCAGTTGGCGCAGCAGCAGGCCGAACAGAGCGCACAGCAAGCGTCTCAGCAAGCCGAGCAGGCTCGCGAACGCCTTCGCACGCAGTTGAACGCCGTGCTGCAGACGCAGGAGACAGCCCGCGGCCTGATCATGAATTTATCTGACGTCTTATTCGATTTCAATAAGTACACACTCAAGCCGGAGGCACGCGAGAAGCTCGCCAAGATTTCAGGAATTCTGCTTGCTTATCCCGATCTGAAAGTGCAAGTGGAGGGTTATACCGATAACATCGGGTCCGACGACTACAACCAGAACCTCTCGGAGAAGCGTGCCAACGGAGTTCGTGACTACCTGGTCTCTCAGAGCGTAGCGGAAGCGAATATAACCGCTGAAGGATACGGCAAGAGCAACCCCATCGCGGATAACTCCACGAACAGCGGTCGCGCTCAAAATCGTCGTGTCGCGCTCGTCGTCTCCGGTGCGTCCATTGGCATCGGTCACGAGCAGCCACCGGCGGCTCAGGTTGCGCCGCAACCGCAGCCGCCCGCTCAAGAGGTCACGCCGGCCAAGCCCTCAGTGCCATCAACGGTTATTCCCCAATAGCTGATCGCGCATGCGGAATCCGTGTTGAAGGGGTTGCCTCTGCCAACCTTTAGAGGCAACCCGCCGTGACACACAGCCTCTCAAACCTCACAGCACAGGATCGAAGTAGAGTTGTGCGCTCCGGCTTGCGAGCCAATGCATTCTGACCAGACTCCAGCTAAAAACGCACGCAGTTTAATTCGTATCTAGACACATAGAAACAGGAGGACCCAGGTTATGAACTTGCAGGATCTTACTCCCGTCCAGATCATCATTCTGGCCGTTGTTGTTTTGCTGATTATTGGCGCGATTGTTTTCTTTTTGCAAAAGAAGCGAACGGAGAAACTTCGCCAGCATTTTGGTCCAGAGTACGATCGAGCGGTTGCTGAAGGTGGAGATCGTCGCCGCGCCGAAGCCAAGCTTGAAGAGCGTGCAGATCGAGTCAAGAAGTTCAATCTTCGACCGCTTTCCGCCGAAGATCAGGCGCGCTATACCGAACAGTGGAATCGTGTGCAGGCTCACTTTGTTGATGCTCCGGCCGGAGCCGTAGCCGAGGCCGATCAACTGCTGGGAGACATCATGGCCACCCGCGGCTATCCCGTGGGAGACTTTGAGCAACGTGCGGCTGACATCTCTGTCGATCACCCTGTCGTGACCCAAAACTATCGCTCCGCACACGAAATCGCGCTTCGCCAATCCAAGGGGCAGGCAAGTACTGAAGATCTGCGCCGCGCCATGATTCACTATCGCGCGCTCTTCGAAGAGCTTGTGAGCCACAACAAAGACGCTGCTGTCGTAGAGCGGAAGCCCGTCATCGCTGCCAATCATGCAGACTACAACGGAGAGACTGTTCGCGTGCGGCGCGGCTAGGGTTTAACGATTCAGGCTTTATTAACGGGGGCGTTGCGTGCCATCGCAATGCCCCGTTGTTTTGTCTTTTGCGGAGCGATGTTTGGCTTCTTCAAGATGACGAAATCTTCATTCCTTTCGTACAGCTCGAGTCTTCCAATTGAGTTCTCGCTGCTGCATACTCATCTTCGATCGCTTGTTCGAGATAGTTTCCCAAAGTGATCCCCCAAGGAGAAGCTTTCATGTTGATCCAAAGGGTGTTGATGCGCGCTCTTTTGGCATTCTCACTCATCGTGCCTCTATGCGGGCAAATGATCCTTGCGCAGACTTATACTCTATCCGGCAAGGTAAGTGACTCAGCCGGTAATGCTGTTGCGGGTGCGAAAGTTTTCACGAAGAGCGTGGCGAATGGAAAGACGTTTACCGCAGAAACCGGCTCCGATGGTATGTACTCCATCCCCGACCTTGCAGGCGGCGATTACGAAGTGTCTGCAGTTGCCGGCGAACTGCAGGCTTCGCCAATCAAGGTGACATTGGCCGCAGCGCAAACCACGGATCTTACCGTCGTTCCGGTTGCTCACCGTGTTGACACTGTACCTGGTGCGCCCCCGCCGCAGCAGACTCCGCCAGCACCGCCAGATGCTCCGTCGCTGTCCGATCTCGGTTTCACGCCGCAGCAGACCCAGTCGAATACACAATTGCAGGCGACGCTTTCCAAGCGAACCGAGATGCTGAAGATTCATCAACGCCTGGGATTGATCACAGTGATTCCCACGGCTGCCGCAGTGTTCACCGGTCCGATGGCAAAGGCCAAGGGGAAGAACGGCCAGATCATTAGCGAGCCGACCGACGCAAATCTCGATTTTCACGCAGCCCTCGGCGGACTAACCACCGCGCTCTACTTCACCACCGCGTCCTATGCAATTTTCGCTCCGCGCATTCCTAACAATCCAAAACATGGCGGCATACGCTGGCACGAGACGCTAGCCTGGGTACACGGGCCGGGTATGATCCTCACGCCCGTTCTTGGCTACATGGCCTATAAGCAGGAGAACTCCGGCGAGAAGCCGCACGGGATAGCCGCACAGCATGGCACCGTTGCTTATGTCACTGCGATTGCCTATGGAACATCGATCATCGCCGTCTCCTGGCCAATCCACATCAAGTTCTGGGAGAAGTAATGATCCTGAAACAGTATCTTCGCTTGGCGCTTAGCGCAGTCTTCCTTGTTACGCCCGTCTTCGCCCAGTCCGACGGCCAGTTCATCCTCCGACAATCAACCCTTACGTATCACATGTCGCATCCGATGCACGAGGTCGACGGCACCAGTCATGCCGCGAAAGGAAAGGGAGTTTGTCACGCCGGGCAATGCGATTTTCTTATTGCTGCACCTGTTAAGTCGTTTGACAGCGGCGATACCAATCGAGATCTGCACATGATTGAAGCTACCCGCGGAGCACAATTTCCCATGGTTCAGGTCCGCACTCACTTTGCCGATCATGAGCCCGCTTCGCCCACCATGTATGTTGATCTGGAAATTCAGTTCGCGGGGCAGACCGCCCATTACACCCACGTGCCTTTCCAGCAAACGCGGCAGGGAAGCGCGGTGCGCATTACTGGGACGATCCCCTCCCTCTGTTCCGATTTCAAGATTGAGCGCCCTTCGTTTTTAACTGTTCCCATCAAAAACGAGATTCCCGTTCACGTCGATATGACCTGGCTTCAGCAATAGGCAGGATTGATTACGCACAGAATGAAAGCCGCATCTGCACGCACAGTCCCAGTTCTGAAAGGAAATGCGGGTCGGGAGGGAGAGCCTATTATGAGACCTTGCTGTGTGCGGGTTTGCTCATCGGACGAGAACGGATGGTTTCGCTCAGCTTGTCAATCATGGGAAGCCAGACCTCGGGCCGCGTGAGCGTAGGTATGCGCAGGTCGAAAGCGTCCCGATGACTCGTCGGAGTTCGTCCCTCAAACAGAACGACCGGCCCCGTGAAATAGGATCGAGCTGCAACGATCGCCTCTGGAGGAACAGCTACGATATCCTCCACCATGATCACGGCCTCCACGGAATGAGAACCCATGAAGTGCGAACGCATCAGTCGTTCCCGCAGTTCTTGGATCGAACCGGAGTGGTCGACGGTGAACCCGGCGAGTCGCAGAACGGACCAGCGATGACAAGCATCGTACCCAAAAGTCAACAGTTGTCGCGACATTATGACCTCTTTCAAATGTCTGCTGTGCGGGGACCGGATAGGACATATTACCCCCACCCCCCCTCCGTTTTGCAATCAATTCCTGCGCGAAACATTGACGATTTAGCCCTAATACCTCCGATTTGAGCCTTTTTAAGCAATAGAAGTCGATTCCGACGCCTTCACGCCGAAATTGCTGAAAACCCGCTTCTGCTCCATTTCGCTTACCCTGATTGCTGAGATTGCGCACTGCCGCCTACAATTGCGTGACCATGCACATTCCCCGTAAGCTCTTTCTTGCTCTTACATTTGCGCTGTGTTCGCTCGCCGCCTTTGGACAGCAGACCCAGCACCTGTTCTTTCGCGTGACCGTGGGGCCGCAATTCACCGCTCCGGTATCTGGCAGGCTTCTTGTTTTCCTCACCTCGGGAACAGGCGCAAAGGAAGTTGACGAGAATCCATTTGCCCCGACGGCTGTCTACGTTGCGGCACGGGAAATATCCGATGTCGCTGCGGGAGCGTCGGTGGATATCGACACAGACGATCTCGCGTTTCCTGCCGGCTTTTCCTCGTTGAAACATGGCGACTATCAGGCTCAGGCCGTGCTCGATGTGAATCGCAATTACAATTACGGCGGTCGTAGTGCCGGTGACCTCATCAGCGAGGTCGTGCCTCTCGCCTCTTTCACGCCGGGACAGGGCACCGAACCCATATTCACGCTGAACAACGTCGTTCCCGAGCGCCCCGCCGGGCAAAATCCTCCCGGCTTCGATAAGAATGCGCACGTCGAAGACTTCGTGAGTCCCGCCCTCACAGCATTTTCAGGTCGGCCTACTCATATTCGCGCATGGGTCATCACACCACCCGACTACGACGAGCACCCGAAAGACCGCTATCCAACCGTCTACTGGACGCACGGCTTCGGTGCACCGTTCGAATACGAGAGAATCTCTGGCGGTCTGATGCTCGACATGATGGCGAAACACAAACTGCCGCCCATGATCTGGGTAATGCTCGATGAATCTTGCGCCACCGGAACACACGAATTCGCCGACTCCGTCAACAACGGTCCGTGGGGAACTGCCCTCACGACCGAATACATTCCTTACCTTGAGAAGAAATACCGCATGGATGGCCGCCCCAGCGGTCGATTCCTTCAAGGCCACTCCTCCGGTGGATGGGCAACCCTTCAGTTGCAGATAGATTACCCCACAATCTTCGGCGGAACTTGGTCTACCTCGCCCGATCCTAGCGACTTCCACGATTTCACCGGCGTCGATCTCTACGCGCCGCATGCCAATATCTATAAGCATCCCGACGGAACGCCGTACCCACTCATTCGCGATCACGCCAAGGTGATCGGTACGTTTGAACAGTTCGCAAAGAACGAGCGCGTCTTGGGTCCATACGGCGGGCAGATCGCTTCATTCGAGTGGGTCTTCTCGCCACGGGGATCCGACGGCCGGCCGGTTCCGATGTTCGATCGCGAAACCGGAGACATCGATCCTGCCGTTGTGTCGTACTGGCACGATCACTACGATCTCGCGCATATAGTCCAGACTACTTGGGCGAAGCGCGGTTCCGAATTACGCAGCAAAATTCACGTCATCGTTGGTACAGCCGACACTTTCTATCTGGACGGGGCCGCGCACAAGATGGAAGCGGTGCTAAAAGGGCTCGGCGCCGACGCGCACTTTACCTATATCCCGGATCGAACCCACTTCGATCTCTACACCACGTATCCCGCCGGAGGCGATCCCAAGGGTGACCGTCGCGGCCTCTTCACGCAGATCGGTTCGGAGATGTACTCGGTCGCGCGGCCGCGTGCGAACTGGCAGCCTGCCGAGTAGACACAGATAGAGATAGAAACGCCCGGGCATCCGAGGACACCTGGGCGTGTTTTCTCAGATCAGCATGGTTTAGTGGCCGTGTTCGCCGTGGCCGCCATGCTCGTGCTGTGCGCCAAGGTTCGAGTGACCATGTCCGTCGCGCATTTCATTGCCGCGGAAGTTTTCAACGTGACCGGGACGACGATGCTCGTCATAGTGTTCGCCACGCCGCGGATAATCGCCGTGCCATCCGTCATTGCGGTCAAAGCGGTTGTCCACGTGACCCCAGAAACGCTCGCGTCCGTGGTACCACGGTCCCGCACCAATAAAGATGCCGCCAGAAAACCACTCCGGCCCGTAATAGCCATAGGGCGCACAATCATACGGCGGATAGTCGAAATAGCCATATGGACATTCGGGCGGCGGCCCGATTTGCACCGCGACTTGTGCTTGTGCTCTCTGAGGTGCAGCCGCAACCATAGCTGCTGCGAAGGCTATAAGCATTAGATATTTGAATTTACCCACTCTTCCTCCTTGTGTCTGGCAGAAAAACTGGCGCAACAGTCTGCGAATTTTCCGATAAACGATCACCAAATTTTGGATGAAGGCGCTGAATCAAAGGTTTTTCGCGGGAGCGGGAAGGGCTTTGCCCGAATGAACGCGTTGCAACCGGAAACGAACCCGCCATCAAAACACCACTCGTGCAATATGAATAACGTTTCATGATGTGGTAATTGATGGCCGCCCTGTGTCTCTCATCACAGCCGCTAACTCCCTCAAAGCAGAGACTCCTCGTAGCGGTTTTTCGCCGCAGGATATGTCATGAGGCAAAGCGAATGAGTGAACAGGAAATGGTGATTTTAGATGGGAACGAGGCCGCGGCTTCTGTAGCCTATCGACTCTCCGAAGTCGTTGCAATCTACCCGATTACACCCTCGTCGCCGATGGCCGAGTGGGCGGATCAGTGGCGCTCGGAGGGCAAAAAGAATATCTGGGGCGCATTGCCCATCGTGGAAGAACTGCAAAGTGAGGGCGGCGCTGCCGGCGCACTTCACGGAGCTCTGCAGGCTGGTGCATTTGCCACTACCTTCACAGCCTCGCAAGGCCTGCTTCTGATGATTCCCAACATGTACAAGATTGCCGGTGAATTGACCCCGGCCACCATGCACGTCACGGCTCGCACCCTGGCCACGCACGCGCTTTCAATCTTCGGCGATCACTCCGATGTGATGGCATGCCGTTCCACGGGCTGGGCGATGCTGGCATCGAACTCCGTGCAGGAAGTTGCCGACATGGCGCTCGTCGCGCAAATCGCGACTCTTGAATCGCGCATTCCCTTCATTCATTTCTTCGATGGCTTCCGTACCTCGCACGAAGTCGGCAAGATTCTTCCCATCAGCGACGAAACCATCCGCGCGCTGGTCGACGACAAATACATCATCCAGTTCCGCCAGAACGCGCTCAGTCCCGATCGCCCCCTGCTTCGCGGATCCGCGCAGAATCCTGACGTCTTCTTCCAGGCGCGCGAAGCTTGCTCACCATTTCATGCGGCTGTCCCAGGAATCGTGCAGTCTGTCATGAACCGCTTCGCAGTTCAGACAGGTCGTGCCTACCACCTGTTCGACTACTACGGCGCAGCCGATGCAGAGCGCGTCATCATCATCATGGGGTCGGGCGCTGAAGCTGCTGAAGAAGCAGTAGACGCGATGGTCAAGCAAGGCGAAAAGGTTGGCATGGTCAAGGTCCGCCTCTATCGGCCCTTCGATGCCTCAGCCTTCATCAACGCGCTTCCCGCGACCGTCAAAGCGATTTCCGTTCTCGATCGCTGCAAGGAACCGGGCGCAGCCGGCGAGCCTTTGTATCAGGATGTAGTCACCGTTCTCGCCGAACATGCGGACACCCTTCCGTTTGCTGCCATGCCGACCGTCGTTGGCGGTCGTTATGGACTGTCGTCAAAAGAATTCACTCCCGCCATGGTCAAGGGCATCTACGACGAACTCAACAAGACTGTCCCCAAGAATCACTTCACCATCGGCATCGACGACGACATTTCGCATACCAGCCTTTCGTACGATCCGGCGTTCTCTACCGAAGATCCAAGAACCGTACGCGCACTCTTTTATGGATTAGGCTCCGACGGCACCGTAGGCGCAAACAAGAACTCGATCAAGATCATCGGCAGCGAAACCCCCAACTACGCGCAGGGCTACTTCGTATACGACTCGAAGAAGTCCGGCTCCATGACGACATCACATCTGCGCTTTGGACCCAATCCAATTCGATCCACCTACCTCATTACCCGCGCCAGCTTTGTGGCCTGCCACAACTTTAGCTTCCTCGAAAAGATGAATGTCCTTGAAGCAGCCATGCCCGGCGCGGTCTTCCTGCTCAACTCTCCTTATTCTGCTGCCGAAGTCTGGAACAAGCTGCCCAAGTCGACGCAGGAAGAGATGTTGCGCAAGAAGATCGAGTTCTACGTGATTGATGGTTATACGGTTGCACGCGATGCCGGTATGGGCACGCGCATCAACACCATCATGCAGACTTGCTTCTTCGCCATCAGCGGCGTGCTGCCTCGCGAAGAAGCCATCGCGCAGATCAAGAAGGCCATCAAGAAGACCTATGGCAAGCGCGGCGATGCCGTGGTCCAGAAGAACTACGATGCTGTAGACGCGGCGCTCGCACACCTTCACAAGGTCGAGTTGCCCTCTGCTGCTTCATCGGATTTCGACCTGATCCCGTCCATTTCCGGCAAGGCGCCAGAATTTGTTCGCAACGTGCTCGGCGAGATCGCAGCCGGACGCGGCGATCTGCTTCCCGTCAGCGCGATTCCTGCCGGTGGCGCATTTCCTACAGGCACCGCGCAGTGGGAGAAGCGCAACATCGCACAGTTCATTCCTGCCTGGGACAAGGATCTCTGCATCCAGTGCGGCAAGTGCGTCATGGTTTGCCCGCACGCCGTGATCCGCGCCAAGATCTACAGTCCCGAACTCGGCGACAAGGCTCCCGCAACCTTCAAGTGGGCCAAGCCGAAATGGAAGAGCATGGAAAACGACCACTACACGCTGCAGGTTGCTCCGGAAGATTGCACCGGTTGCGCTGTCTGCGTGGATGTCTGCCCGGTGAAGAGCAAGAGCGACGCCAGCAAAAAAGCCATCAACATGGTGCCGCAAGCTCCGCTGCGCGAGACCGAGCGCGACAACTGGGAATATTTCCTTGACCTTCCTGAAGTCGATCGCAACAAGCTCTCGCATTCGCAGGTAAAAGATCTGCAGCTTCTGCAACCGCTGTTCGAGTTCTCCGGCGCCTGCGCGGGTTGCGGCGAAACTGCCTACATCAAGCTTCTCACCCAGCTCTTCGGTGACCGGCTCTACGTCGCCAATGCGACAGGCTGCTCCTCAATCTACGGCGGCAATCTGCCCACTACTCCTTACAGCAAAAACGCCTCCGGTCGCGGTCCGACATGGGCCAACTCGCTCTTTGAAGACAACGCGGAGTTCGGCTTTGGCATGCGTACCGCGCTTGACCAGCAAAAGATTTTCGCCGAGTTACTGGTAACGCGTCTTGCCTCCGCCATTGGCCCCGAACTCGCAGCTGACATCGTCAATGCGCCACAAAAGACCGAATCTGAAATCACAGCACAGCGCGAGCGCGTGAAAGTCCTTACCACCAAGCTCGCGGCAATAGACTCATCTGACGCGCGCAATCTGCTCGCCATAGCCGAGTCGCTGGTTCGCAAGAGCGTGTGGATTCTGGGTGGTGACGGCTGGGCCTTCGACATCGGTTTCGGCGGACTCGATCACGTCCTCGGGTCAGGAAAGAACGTCAACGTCCTGGTCCTCGACACTGAGGTTTACTCGAACACTGGTGGCCAATCCTCCAAGGCAACTCCGCGTGGTGCTGTGGCCAAGTTTGCGGCCAGCGGCAAAATGAACGCAAAGAAGGATCTCGCAATGGAGGCGGTTAGCTACGGTTACGTCTACGTGGCACAGGTTGCTCTGGGCGGAAACGACAGTCACGTCGTCAAGGCCTTCCAGGAGGCTGAGGCGCACGATGGTCCGTCGATCATCATTGCTTATTCAAGCTGCATCGCCCATGGCTACGACCTGGTGCACGGACTTGAACAGCAAAAGCTCGCTGTGCAATCTGGGTACTGGCCGCTCATGCGCTACAACCCCGCGCTTCGCGAAGAAGGAAAGAATCCGTTCCAACTTGATTCGCGAGCACCGTCGATCCGCCTAAAGGATTATGCATATCGCGAAGCTCGCTACACCATGCTCGCTCGCAGCAATCCTGAGGTAGCTGCCACACTGCTCAAGGAAGCACAAGACGATGTTGAGCGCCAGTGGCGTGTCTACTCGTCCCGTGCCTCCATGCCGGGTCGTGGCGAGACGCCGAACATCGCGCCCGCAGAAAAGACCGAAGAGAAACTGGCAGCCCCGCCTGCCGGAGGATCCAAATGATTGATGTATCCACAAAGTACTTGGGCCTCAAACTGAATGGGCCCATCGTTGTATCTTCGACGCCGCTTTCAGAATCGATTGAAAACGTGCACCGCATGGAAGAAGCCGGCGCTTCGGCAATCGTGCTCACCTCACTCTTCGAAGAGCAGCTCGCGCTTGAATCGCGTGCGCTCGACGAAGACTTGTCGCGAGGCACAGAATCCTTTGCAGAGTCACTCGGCTACCTTCCCGATCTGAACGACTACCGCATGACTCACGAGGTTTATCTCGATCACGTGCGGCGCGCCAAAGATGCGGTAAAGATTCCGATCCTCGCCAGCCTCAACGGGGTGACCAGCGGCGGCTGGATGCGTTTCGCCCAGGAGTCAGAGCAGGCCGGTGCGGATGCCATCGAACTCAACACCTACGCGCTTGCTACCGATCGCAGCCAGACTTCCTATGAATTGGAAGCGCAACTGCTCGAGCTCGTAGAGAACGTCTGCAAAGCGGTCAAAGTGCCGGTCGCGGTCAAGCTCTCGCAGTCGTTCACCAGCTTGCCTCACATGGCCGCGAAGCTTGAAGATGCTGGTGCTGCCGGAATCGTCCTCTTCAACCGCTTCTATCAGCCCGATTTCGATATCGAGACTCTTGAAGTGCGTCCTACGCTGCACTTCTCCACGCCGTCTGAATTGTTGCCTCGCCTCCATTGGGCCGCAATCCTCTACGGCCACCTCAACATTGACATCGCGATTACGGGCGGCGTGCACTCGGCAGAAGATGTCATCAAGAGCGTCATGGCTGGGGGCACCGTTGCCATGATGTGTTCGGCACTCCACATCCACGGCATTGAACACATCGGCCGCGTTCTCTCTGATCTTCAGTACTGGTTGGAGAAGCGTGAATTTTCGTCGCTCTCCGAAACCCGGGGCTGCCTCAGCCGTCGTTCCGTGCCAGATGTATCGCCGTTCGATCGCGGAAATTACATCAAGACGCTAAGCTCCTACAGCCTGCGCCAAACCGTGGCAGCGTTTTAACATTTGGTGAAATCTCGTCCTGAGCGGAGCATCCCTGGGGCCGGTGGACGAGATGGTCAGATTTAAGCAACGCAAGGGTTCTTCCTGGGCACCAACGGCGGCCGCACAAATGAGTGCAGTCGCCGTTGGCGTTTCTAAGTACGCAATTCCCGCATCACCCCTTGCGTCGATAAGCTCTCTCGTAGAGCCATTGCTTCCAGCTATCCGGCAATGCGTCCAACTTGCGAGCCTTGTCCACCAGCCTCAAATCCTCGTCGGTGTACTCCTTCGCGACATAAAGTCGCGTGATCGCCGAAACAGTAAGTGAACTTGGATCATGATTCAACAACCTGATTTCATCTCCCGATTCGACTTCACCCTCGTGAGTCACTGCAAGATAAAACCCCGTTCGCCCGCTCGAAAGAAATCGCTTAACCATGTCATCCATTCCGAACTTGATGCCGAGCTTGTAGCAGGGAAGTCGGGGCTGCGTTACGACTACCTCCGCCGACCCAATGGCGAATCGGTCGCCAATGTGCACCGAATCCTCATCTGCGCGGCCCGCGATGGTGAAATTCTCTCCAAAGGCTCCCATGGTTAGCTCTCTCCCTGGCAACTGCGCTCTCCAGTAGTCGTAATGCTCAACCGAATAGCAATACACCGCTTTGTACTCACCGCCGTGCACCGTCAGGTCCGACTGCCTGTCTCCATCCAGATTCAGCGTCCGCAAAGCAACGCGACCTTCCACGGGTTCCTTAAGAATCGATGTGGTGATGTTCGTCCCGTGCCATTCAACTTCCCGGGGCAGTCCGCAATTAACAGATATTAGTCTCATAAAGGTTCTTCGTTTTGATGATGGCCGGCCGACGACAGTTTCGAAAAAAGCGGATTCCGGCATGCGCCTCCTAAGTGCTCTGGATGCCGCGAGAACGGGCAGCTAGCGCGGCCATACGTTCTGCGCACACGATAGCATGATAGGAACGGAGGTTTGCCATCATGCCAAAAGTTCGCGTCGCTGGATTTGGCGTTTCACTAGACGGCTTCAGTGCCGGCCCGGAACAAAGTCTCAATGACCCGCTCGGAAAGCGCGGCCCCGAAATCTTTCAGTGGTTCTTTCATACCAAAACGTTTCGCGCCATGCAGGGCAAGGACGGCGGATCAAACGATGCCGACGACGAATACGCGCGTCGCGCGATGGAGAACTTCGGCGCCTTTATTCTCGGCCGCAATATGTTCGGCCCCATCCGTGGTCCTTGGCAAAACAGTGACTGGAAAGGCTGGTGGGGCGATAATCCGGTCTATCATGCGCCCACGTTTATCCTCACGCACCATGAAAGAGACCCGATCATCATGGAAGGGGGAACCACTTTCTATTTTGTGACTGCAGGGATCGGCGAAGGGCTGCAACGTGCCAAACAGGCAGCCGGAGATAAAGATGTCAAAATTGGAGGCGGCGTTTCTACGGTGCGGCAGTATCTGCAAGCCGGACTGATCGACTCAATACACCTTGCAGTTTCGCCCGTTGTTTTGGGCCGCGGCGAGGCCCTGTTTACCGGCATTGACCTGCCTTCTCTGGGCTTTTCAGTGAAGGAGCGAACCATAACTCCAAACGCGACTCATGTTGTGTTGGAGAAGGGCTAGAAGTCAGTTTCGCGCAGTGTGTTCCAGTTTTATTGCCGCCTGTCGAGACCACCATATCTGTGCTTGCTTCACTGCCCCCAGACCTTATGATTACGTGTGCAACTTCAACGAGGTCACGAATGATCTTGAAACCACTAGCCGTCGGAATTCTTTCTGCAGCATTTTTGTCAACTGTGTCTTGTTTCGCGCAGGCACCTCAAAAATACCATCCCACCCTCGAATCGCTCGATCGGCATCCGCTTCCGCAGTGGTATGACGGAGCCAAGCTCGGCATCTTCATCCACTGGGGTCTCTACTCCGTGCCAGGCTGGGCGCCCATCAATCACCCCGACCACGACTTCTCTTCGGCCGACTACATCCGCTACAACCCCTACGCCGAGTGGTACCTCAACGTGCTCCGCGTTCCAGGCTCGCCAACGGCCGAGTACCACAAACAGCACTACGGCGAACAGGGATATTACGACTTCGCTCCGACCTTCAATCGAGAATCAAAGAAGTGGAATCCCGATAAGATGGCCGCTATCTTTCGCGATGCCGGAGCGCGCTATGTTGTTCTCACCAGTAAGCACCACGAGGGCTTTACCCTCTGGCCTAGCACCACGCCCAATCCCACCCCAAGTCTCAAACCGAGTCAACTGCACGCCGAGCGCGACATCGTTGGCGAGCTGACGACTGCTGTCCAGAATCAAGGTTTGAAGATGGGCTTGTACTATTCCGGCGGCTATGACTGGACCTTCAACACTGGCCCGATCGAAACCGACAAGGATTACGATGCCGTGAAGCCGCAGAGCGAAGCCTACGGTAAATACGCCTTCGCGCAAATTCACGAGCTCATCGACCGCTACCATCCTGCAGTGTTGTGGAACGACATCGACTGGCCTAAAACTGGCAACGCCCTCCAGGTCGAAGCTGACTACTACAATGCTATTCCCGACGGGGTCATCGACGACCGTTTCGGCATCAAGCATTCTGACTTCACTTCGCCCGAGTACGAGAAAAAGGACCAGATCAGCGAGAAGAAGTGGGAAGAGTGCCGTGGACTCGGTCGCTCATTCGGATACAACCGCGCAGAAGGTGAAAAGGAAACCATCGCGCCTGGCGAGCTGATTGCACTGCTCGTCGACATCGTAAGCAAAAATGGAAACCTCCTGCTCGACGTTGGCCCCGAAGCCGATGGAACCATCCCGCCGGTGCAGATGGAGCGCTTGAAAGCGCTCGGAGAATGGCTCAAGCAGAACGGAGAAGCCATCTACGACACAACTCCGTGGACCAAAGCGACAGGGAAGTCGGCCGAGGGTGACGATCTTCGATTCACTAAGAAGGGCAACGACCTGTATGTGACGGTCCTTGGAAAACCGAAGGCGCAGACAATCACCATCACGGACCTTCCGGCAAAGAATGGAATTGCGATCACTCAGGTTGGCGACAACAGCGATCTGGGGGCGAAAGATCAAGCGAATGGTATGCGCATCGCGCTTCGGGGAACGCCAAAGGGAGACTACGCCTATGCGTTCAAGCTAGCGGACTACGCCCGCTGATTCGAGTCAGCCGAGGAGCTGACGCACAGTAACCTCGAGAATGTCCTTCGCGTCGGGAAGTGCGTCGCGGACAGCGGGGCTGAGGCCTTCGCCCAGTTCGATGCTTCCGGCGCCTACCGTGAACAGACAAGCTCTTCGTGGCCGTGTTCCATAGAGTTCCTGTGCCACACTGAGCAGTTCTGCAGCGCCGAGGTGATGCGTAACCAATCCCGGTTTCAAACCGGCAGGGCTAAGCTCACGCAGCAAAATCTGGCCGGGAGTTTGATCCAGTGCACAGTCAACGAAGATAACCGTCTCGGCTGAGGCGATCACTTCCGCCATATCCGGCGTCCATTGGTGATCACAAAGAACGCGGACCCGCGCGTCATCGCGCCAGCGCTCTTCTGCCCATTCTGCAAGAAACGGCCCGACGCCATCATCCTCGCGTAGCGTGTTTCCACAAGCGAGAATGAGACATCGGGCCGTAAAAGTCATGCAGCTATCTTAACGAATTACCTGATCAACGACCTTGCCGTCTGCCGACATCATCGTCATCGCCAGCGGCATCTGCCCGAACGCGTGCGTTGAGCAACTGAGGCATGGGTCAAAAGTGCGGATCACAGCTTCGACCCGGTTCAGAGCGCCGGGGGTGAACTTGCCGTCTTTCACGTAGCACCTGGCAGCCTGCAGAACGCCTTTATTCATGGCGTTGTTGTTGTGTCCGGTAGCCACCACGAGGTTAGCCCACGTGATTAGGCCATTTTCGTCCACCTTGTAGTGATGGTTGAGCGTTCCGCGCGGTGCCTCGATCTGTCCAGCACCTTCCAGACGATTAACGCCGGCGGTCGCGCGCACATGCGTGTCAAGAATCTGCGTATCAGCAAGGATGTGCTCGATCTTCTCGATGCCATGGAGCACCTCGACAAGTCGCGCGTGATGGTAGAAGAAGGAGCTTTCTACGGGACCTGCCGCTAGCTGCTTGAATTCCTTCAGCTCCTGATCGGCCAGTGGCGTGCCCATCGATTTCACGATGTTGAGTCGTGCAAGCGGACCCACTCGGTAACTGCCTTCGGGATAGCCCAGCGGCTTGTAGTAGACAAACTTGGTATAGCTGTAGTTCTCTACCGCTTCGCCGATCACCTCGGTGAAATGCTGTGCCGTGATCCCGTCTTCGATGATGTCGCCTTTCGGTCCGATTAACCGCAGAGCGCCGTCATTGATTTCAAAGCTCTCGTCTTCGTTCATGAGGCCGAGGTAATTCGACGGGAAGTTGGCAAATACGGAGATCTCCTGCTGGAAGCGGTCGGCAATCTGTTTATAGGCCGCCAATGCCAGGCCCACGTTAGCGTATGCCTCTGGCAGCATGGCCAGCATCTCATCGCGCTTTGCCGCACTTAGGGGTTCGGTCACTCCGCCGGGTACAACCCATCCGGTATGGATGCGTTTTGTGCCCAGCAGTTCGATAACGTGTTGTCCAAAGCGGCGCAGCCCGATTCCGGCGCGTCCCAGTTCAGGCCTCGCCGCCGCAACGCCAAAAATGTGACGCTGCGCAGGATCGGATTCCATGCCCAGCAAAAGGTCTGGTGATGAGAGATGGAAGAAGCTCAGCGCATGCGACTGCACCATCTGCGCCAGGTTCAGGATGCGCCGAAGCTGCGCGGCAGTGTGCGGAATCCGCACCGACATGATTGCCTCGCAAGCCTTCGCCGATGCCAGCAAGTGCGAGACGGGGCAGATGCCGCAGATACGCGCGGTCAGTGCCGGCATCTCGTAGAATGGCCGGCCTTGAGAAAATTTCTCGAAGCCACGCACCTGCGTGACATGAAACTGTGCATTCTCTACTTCGCCTTGATCGTTCAGATAGATCGTGATCTTGCCGTGACCTTCAAGGCGGGTAACGGGGTCGATCGTGATGGTTTGCGTCATAACTCGAACTCCTTTGGGGATCAGGCTCCAAAGCGGGTGAGGGCCGGAATGTCCAGCGGCTCTCCGGTGATGAGCGCGGTCAGCGCTGTGTGAAATGTGTCTGCGGAAGGCGGGCAGCCGGGAAGATAGACGTCGACCTTCACGAATTCGTGTATGGGGCGCACAACCTTCAGAAGCTCGGGAACCACGACGCAAGGAATTTGCGCCTGTATCGTCGCATTCTCAAAGTAAGCACGATCGAGAATCGCTTCACGTCCGATGGGATTGCGCATTGCAGGTACGTTGCCCGTTATGGCACAGTCCCCGATCGCGATCAGCATCTTGGAGTGCGCACGGATCTTCTTGATCTTCTTCTCGTCGTCAACCGAAGCGACCGCTCCCTCTACAAGTGCGATGTCCACGCTGTCGGGAAAATCCTTGGCGTCCACGATTGGGCTGTAGACCACGTCAACAAGCTCCGCCAGTTCCAGCAGCCGCTCATCCATGTCCAGGAACGACATGTGGCATCCGGAACACCCGTCAAGCCATACTGTTGCTAGTTTCAGTTTGCTCATTGCGCTTCCCTCATTTGGTTCAGGTAAGGCAGAAAATCCGGATACTTGGGGTGATCGGAGCCGATCTTGGCCTTGTCGAACAATGCTCCGGTGGGGCATACCTGCACGCATTTACCGCAGCGCGTGCAACTCGACTTTCCCCAGTCCTCATGCAGATCGGTGATGACGATGGAGTTAATACCGCGGCCCATAACATCCCAAACGTGTGCGCCTTCAACCTCGGCGCATACGCGCACGCAGCGCGTGCATAGGATGCAGCGATTGTGATCGACTGTGAAACGTTCGTGCGATGCATCGACCGTCAGTTCAGGGTTGCGATAAGGCAGGCGCACATGCGTCAGGCCCTGGTTTTGCGCCATGGTCTGCAACTCGCAGTGACCGTTTGAAACGCAAACCGAACAAACATGGTTGCGCTCCGCGAAGAGCAACTCCAGAATGTTGCAGCGATGTTTCCGCAGCCGCTCAGTATTGGTGCTGACTTCCATGCCTTCAAATACGGTGGTCACGCAGGCCGGAAACAGCTTGTTATTGCCTTTCACTTCCACCACACACAAGCGGCAGGCTCCCACATCGCTCAGTCCATCGAGATGGCAGAGAGTCGGAATGTAGATCTCGTTTTCAAGTGCAACTTCGAGGATGGTCTGGCCAGAGCGTGCACTGACTTCCTGTCCGTCGATTTGCAGTGTTTTTACGCCAACGCTTTCGCTCATGCCAAAACCTCCGCCGGAGCATTAACCTTCTCTACGGCTCCAGCAATATTGCACACGCCTGCCGGACAGCGCTTGTGCACGATGTGTTCGATGTATTCATTCTTGAAGTAACGCAGCGTGCTCAGCACCGGGTTGGGAGCCGTCTGTCCCAGTCCGCAAAGACTGGTCTCTTTAACGGTGGCGCAAAGTTCGACCAGCAGTTCAAGATCGGCTAGGGTTCCGTGACCTTCGCAGATGCGCGTAAGCAGTGTGTGCATCTGGGCTGTGCCGGCGCGGCATGGAATGCACTTCCCGCAAGACTCGGTCATGCAGAACTCGATAAAGAAGCGAGCGACATTGACCATACAGGACGTATCGTCCATCACGATCATTCCACCCGAACCCATGATGGAACCGACCGCAACCAGCGCGTCATAGCTGACGCCGATATCCAGCATCTCCGCCGGCAGACAACCTCCGGAAGGACCGCCGGTCTGCACCGCCTTGAAGGTGTGTCCATCCGGTACGCCGCCGCCAATCACTTCAATGATCTCGCGGAGCGTAATGCCCATCGGCACTTCGACAAGGCCTGTGTTGGTGATCTTACCGGTTAGTGCGAAAACCTTTGTGCCTTTGCTTCGCGCGGATCCCATGCTCGCGAACCACTTACCGCCCTTGCGGATAATGGGCGCTATATTGGCGAAGGTTTCCACGTTGTTGATTAGTGTGGGTCTGCCCCATAGTCCGCTGACTGCGGGATAGGGCGGCCTTGGTTTGGGTGTACCGCGTTTGCCTTCAATTGATGCGATCAGCGCGGTCTCTTCGCCGCAGACAAATGCTCCGGCGCCAAGACGAATCTCCACGTCAAAGTTGAAGGATGTGTTGCCGATGTTGTTGCCCAGCAAACCACGCCGCCGCGCATCACGCAGCGCATTGGTCAGGCGTGCAACTGCAAGCGGATACTCTGCGCGTACGTATATGTAACCTTTGCTGGCGCCCACCGCGTAAGCCGCGATGGCCATGCCTTCAATCACGCGCTGCGGATCGCTTTCCAGAACGCTGCGATCCATGAATGCACCGGGATCGCCCTCGTCGCCATTGCATATCACGTACTTCATATCGCCGGATGCCTTGGCAACTGTGCCCCACTTCAGGCCCGTCGGATATCCGCCGCCGCCGCGTCCGCGCAGACCGCTTGCCGTGATCTGGTGGATCACGCCATTCGGGGTCATGTCGTTTACTGCGGTCAAAAGAGCCCTGTATCCATCGCGGGCTATGTAGTCGTCAATCTTCTCCGGATCGATCTGGCCAGAATTCTCCAAAACCACGTGCACCTGCTGATCGAAGTGCTCGCGAAGATCGCATTGCAAGCTGGCGATAGGCGCTCCACCGAGACTGCCGATAACCGCTTCGGCATTCTCCGCCTTGACGTGCTGGTAAAGTGTTTCTTCGGGGTCAACGAGAACCAGCGGGCCGGCTGCGCAAAGTCCCATGCAACCCGTGCGGCGCACCATAGCGCGCTTTCCAGAGTCAGTGACTGCCTGGGTAAGGGCGTCTCTCAATTTGTCTGAGTGCTGACTCAGGCAGCCCGTTCCCATGCAAACGTTGATCTCATGGTCGAACTTTGCGTTCTCGGTGCGAACCGATTCGGCGATTTGATCCAGTTCTTCAATGGTCATTCGACGGCCCACCTTTCCAGCTGTGCCAGCATCTCTTCGCCGGACATCTGGCCCTGCAATTCGCCGTCAGTCAGCACCACCGGCGCGCGTCCACAGGCGCCAACGCAACGTGCGGTCATGAGGCTGATATTCCCGTCCTTGGTCGTCTGGCCTTGTGGGATTCCAAGCCGCTTTTCAGCGGAAGCCACCAGTTTGTCAGTGCCCTTGATATAGCAGGCAGTGCCAGTGCAAATCGTCATGGTGTGTTTGCCCGGCGGTTTCAAGCTGAAGTAGTGATAGAAAGTCACCACTCCATAGGCCTGGCTCAGCGGCACACGCAGCGATTTAGCGACGAATCGAATCGCATCGTCGTCGAGGTATCCAAAGGCAGATTGAACGGTGTGAAGTGTCTCGATAAGAGCGTGACGGGCAAACCCATTCTTGCGCATGGTGCCGTTCACGATCTTCCAACGTTTGTCGTCGCTAGGCAGCGGCGGTGGTGTGAATGCGGGCACGATCCCTCCAGACGTTGAGGGCGAAGCACTTACTCTGCTACGCTCCGCTCTCTGTCTGGCCTTGTTTTACCCCCGGAAGCATACGACTGACGGTGACCACGGTCACTCCGTTCCTAAGTTGTTTCATAAGCCGGAACAGAGCCCCTGAAAGGGCCGCGAAAGAGGAATTTGGCGGGGAATATTTGGACTCAGCCTAAAGCTGGAAGTCGATCGGAAATGCCGAAGAGAAATACCAATCCGATGACACAGCTATACACCGCGCCGGTCCACGCAATCACGTGATACAGCCGGGAATGATGGCCTCCCGCGTTGAATGCTCCGCCTATGGATGCGGTCATCAATGCATTCATGGCAACCAGGCCGAAGGCGAATGCCGCTAGTCCCATCATCCCGCGCGACGCCCCGCCAAGATTTGCTGTCAGGAAAAACAGAGCCAACTGGCTGGGTGTCTCAGCTCCCACACCGTGCAGAACCCCAATCAGGAAAACGGATTTTCCGGTATACATCCACTGAAACCGCTCCGGCCTTGGCGCCTCACGATTCCAGATCCGCCGCACCCGCCATGCCATCCACAGCACTCCATTGATGGCGATTGCCAGGCGACTTTCGATGCGGCTATGGCGATGCCCGTGAGCGTCCTTACGCAGAATGCCCGCCACCACTCCGATGCCCAGCACAATCAACGTGAGCCCGATCAGCCGCTCCGTCCAGTGGTCCAACCCCTGTGGCAGCCCCATGTGCAACTGCAGAACCATAATGCCGAGGGCGACTACGGTGAAGGCATGACCGAGAGCATAGGTCATCCCCAGCCTCAGTCCGCTGCGCCAATTCTTTTGTACGGCTGTAATGTCAGAAATCGCGGCCAGATGGTCATAATCGAAACCATGACGAAGCCCCAGCACCAGGCAGGAGCCGAGAGCCGCCATCAGTTTCCAGTCGCTCCAGATCGGTGTCACAGGTGCTCAGTATAGAGCAGGATCGGGACACATTGCGCGTTCATTCGTCACGCCATTCCAGCAACCTGATTGCGCCAGCGGAATGCCGAAATCACGTAAGACGCCGAGTTTGTACCCGCCTAACTGCCCGGAGTCAGCTGGAGCTGGTAGTCCGTGTAGTCAATCTTGACCACCGTCTGGCCGAGCAATGAGCTGCCAGAAACCGCCTGGGCATGTGTTGCCATCGGCAAGCCGCTCATCTTGTCATATTGACGGACCACCTCGGCGGCGCTAGCCAGGAAGAATGCGCTCTTCGACGCCGTACCTTTCAGCTGCACAATCGCATAGTCCTGCGCATCAACCCAGAGCTTTCCTTTAAACAAATACTGGCTGTTGTGCTTCGGCGTAATATCCAGCACCAGGCAATCACGCCCGTTGAATTGCTCGTGCGTGTTGGCTTCCAACTTCATGTCATAGTTGGAGCTGTTGATCAGCGCGGTGCTGACATTGCCGGGCTGGCTCATGCGCTTTTCATTGTCCAGCAGAGTCCCCAGCACTTCGTTGCGCCAGACGGCCCCTCCGCTCTGGGATAGAACCTCGTAGCTTTTACCCGTCTCTTTGCGATAGGTCGTCTTTACCACCATATCGGCGGCTTGGTGCGTTTCATCCTTGCCGCGATAGACAGCATAGTGCTCTGTGACGGTGTAACCGGCTAATCGGTCGATTCGATTTCTTACTGAGCTGTCCACGCCGCGCACCACGGCCGCTGCGTCAGGCTGCTCTTGTGCGATTACATGACACGATGCCAAGAACAGAATCGTTGAGACACATCCGGCGATGTCTCGCCACCGCTTCTTCATGATGGAATTCTTTCATTTGAAATTAGATAGTTTGAACTACCGCGAGTTCGATCCCGCGGAATTCTATCTCTAAGACGGATAGAATCGAGTTTCTACTCAAACAAAACGAGCACCCAGACATCAATATCTGGGTGCTCGCGGTCTTTCGCAACACGATAGATTTAGCGGGATGCCGCTTCCGCACGCGCACCGCGAACTGCGGCAAGAAATGCGTGGGCAGCTGGCGGAGGAGGAACCGCACCATTCAAGACGGAGCGGAATGTGACATCGGCGCCGTAAACCGTCTTCATGGAATCATCGTCAGGACGAACACTCGCACCATTCAGTGTGAGGCCTGCAAATGCACCCTTGGCGCGGGAGTAGGTCAGAATTTCAGCATTCATCTTCCAGTCGGTGTCAGCGGAAGCGTGACGTCCTACCGGGCCGGCCGCTGCAGAGGCATCTGCGCCCAACTGAAACTTGCTGGCGAGCAGGTGCTTCATGCCTTCATCGTTCTGGATGATCATGACCAGGTCCACGCCCTCGACGCCGATCTGCAATCCCCAGCTGCCGCCGGTTATAGCGAAGAACGCCGGAGCGCTCCAGCCGTGCTCAGTACGGCAGGTGGCGACACCACGCCCGCCCTGTGCGCCAAACACAAAACCGCCCTTGATCATGTGCGGCACGACGGCAACGCACTTCGCGTGATCCATAACTTCTTCCGGAATTCCCTTGTCAGGGGCTGCCATCACTTCGTGCAGAACGGCTGCCGCCTTATCGAGCCGCTCCGTAGTATCATGCTTATCCTGTTCGGCCGTGCAGGTCATTGCCGTCGCCAGGCTCACCGCTGCGAGAGTCACCATAATCTTCTTCATAATCATTCACCTTTCAGGTTTTACCGGCAGGTCTCTTATGCTGATGGCCCGCGGAGAGTAGTGGGGGAGGGAATTAATCTTTTTGCCTTCTTTGCGCCGCGCAAAGAAGCGGATCGGTGTTTATCCCACCTATCCGCTAACTAGTTTGAGCCGACAAGGAGCGATTTGGTTGCCCTATAAGACATTCCAGCTAAGCGATAGCGAACTTTATGCCGCTCTCTAATTTGGACTTGGGCTATTCTCGTAGCAAAGGGGCACAAAAAGTGACGTCCTCGATTTCGTCCACGCCCGATCCTCGTGTAGCGTTTGAGCGGGTAGGCGTCCGGGTGAGTGGAGTTGTTCAGGGCGTCGGCTTTCGTCCTTTCGTTTATCGCCTCGCCAGCGAAGAAACTCTCTCGGGCCTTATCGGCAACGATACCGACGGCGTCACCATCGAGCTGGAGGGAACTCCAGCTCATATTGAAGCCTTCCTTACTCGCCTCACCTCCGAAACCCCGCCCCTGGCGCGCATCGATTCCGTAATCACCAGAAAGATCGCTCCCAACGGTGAAAGTGGCTTCCGCATCGTGGCTAGCGAAGTCCTGGGCCGCGTCAGCACGGGCATCCCCGCCGATGCCGCAACCTGCCCCGACTGTCTTTGCGAGTTGCTCGATCCGCAAGATCGCCGCTATCGCTATCCATTTCTGAATTGCACCAACTGCGGCCCGCGCTTCACCATTACTCGCCGCATCCCCTACGATCGTCCGCAGACCTCGATGGCCAGGTTTCCCATGTGCCCCGCGTGTCAGGCCGAATATGACGATCCCTTCAAGCGACGATTCCATGCGCAACCCAACGCCTGCGCGCGCTGCGGCCCGCACGTTTGGCTCGAATCTCCTGATGGCGTGCCAATTAAGAGCCCCGACCCTGTCGCCGAAACCATCGAGCGAATACTGCGTGGTGAAGTCATGGCCGTGAAAGGCATCGGCGGCTTCCACCTCAGCGTTGACGCCACCAGCCCACAAGCCGTCAACCTGCTGCGCCAGCGCAAGCACCGGTACGGCAAGCCCCTGGCTATCATGGTCCGAGACATTGCGGCGGCCCATGCTCTCTGCGATCTCACTTCGGAAGAAGAGGCTCTGCTGCTGACTCCTGCTCGGCCCATTGTGCTGGCTCGTGCTTGCCCCAATAACGGGATTGCGCCCGACGTTGCGCCCGGCATCCCCTGGCTCGGCGTCTTCCTGCCCTACGCGCCTTTGCAGCATCTTCTCTTCGCAGACTCGCGCGTCAAAGCGCTGGTTATGACTTCCGCCAATCTCAGCGAAGAGCCCATCGCGATCGACAACGATGAAGCGAGATCTCGCCTCATGGCGATTGCCGATGCGTTCCTCATGCACGATCGCGAAATCCTTCAGCGCTGCGATGATTCGGTCGCCGCCCTCGTCGACGGTGCTCCGCAGTTCGTCCGTCGCGCCCGTGGTTATGTTCCGCTTGCCGTACCGCTTCCATTCGAGGCTCCGCCGCTTCTTGCCGTTGGAGGCCATCTAAAAAATGTTTTCGCATTGGCCCGCGGCAAATTCGCCTACCAGAGCCAGCATCTAGGCGACCTCGAAAGTCCGATCGGTCTCGAATTCTTCGAGGAGTCCTTGCGCCACCTCATGCACACCTTCGAAATCGAACCGCAGACCGTAGCACACGATCTTCACCCCGGCTATCTCTCCACGAGTTGGGCAAAACAATTTGCCGCTGACCACCGACTGCGTCTCACCGGCGTGCAGCATCATCACGCTCACATTGCAGCATGCATGGCCGAGCACGCTCTGAATGGCCCTGTCATAGGTCTCTCGCTCGATGGCACTGGCTACGGTACAGATGGCCGCATCTGGGGAGGGGAAGTGCTGCTCTGCAGCCTCGACCGTTTCGAGCGCTTCGCCCATCTCGATTACGTCTGTATGCCGGGCGGCGAAGCGGCCATTCGCGAGCCATGGCGTATGGCCTTCAGTCATCTCATAGCTGCCGGATTCTCAGAGGACCAGGCAAGAGATCTTGTTGGTGCTACTAAGCAGGAAGCCCGCGTGATGCTGCGCATGATCGAAGGTGAAATCAACGCTCCGCTCACATCCAGTCTTGGCCGCCTCTTCGATGCTGTTGCAGCAGTGATTCTTAACCGCCGCAAAGTAGATTACGACGCCCAGGCAGCAATAGAACTTGAAGGCGCAGCTATTGATTTCTCCAACGAACTCCGCACCCCAACTCAATACGACATTGAATGGTTTGGAGGTGACTGGAGTAAGCACGAGCCCTCGCGAATCAGCGCAACCCCACTGTGGCGCGCCATCGTTGCCGACATCCTGGAGGGTGTCGCCCGTCCCGAGATAGCAGCGCGCTTTCATGCCGCAATTGCAAGGGGCTTTATCCAGGCAGCAGCTCACGCCAACGCTGCTACAGGACTGCGCCAGGTTGCACTGTCCGGCGGTTGCATGCATAACCGCAGACTAGCGAGCCTACTGCGTTCAGGCCTGGAGGCCCAGGGACTTGAAGTCTTCCAGCATCGCAAGGTAAGCCCCGGCGACGGCGGACTCAGTTACGGTCAATCGGCGGTTGCCGCCGCCATCCTGTACAGTGAAACTATTCCCTGACCCCATCCGAGGATTGAAAGATGAAGATTCGCGGAATTGCCTGGGCTACACTTCTCGCCTTTGCCGGAATTCTGAGTGCCGGCGTTTCTCTTTACGGTCTGTACGCGACGATCCGCATCGATCTGCGCCAGGACACGGCGCTCAGTTTCCTCTACTGCGCTTTACCAGTTCTCTGTTTTCCAGTTTTTCTGCTCGTTCGTCCGGCCAGCCGCTCTGCCTTCGTGCTTTCGCTCATGGCACTTAGCTATTTAGGCGCATACTCAGCACTTAACTGGCGGACTTGCTCAGAGCTAGGCTACTGCGAAGGCGTCACCGCAACCGTGATGCAGACGTTGAGCACGAATGTCGTTCTAGCTTTTTTCGCCGTGGTCATTCTCATGCTCATCGCACAGCTTGTGGACGACCGCTCATCGATCTGGTCCCACGGCAGGTAGTTATCCCGAGATCCGCACCAGTTGCTCCGCCTCGATCTTCGGCCCAAGGATCGAGATGCGCGGAATGCGCCCCCGTACCATCGCTACTTCGTCGCAGCGATGCAGCCGCGGACAATTCTGGCAGTCCTTGAATATCTTGTCCGGCAACTCCGTCTTGTCTTCCACGGGACGAAATCCGTACTTGAAGAAGAAGTCCGGAATGCGCGTAAACAAGCAAACGGACTGAATGCCGTGCTCCTCGGCCTCTTCAATCAGAGCGCCAAGAATCCGGCCGCCGGCGCCCTGTCCCTTGGCCTCGGGCTTCACCACGATCGAGCGCACCTCGCACAGGTGAGGTCCGTAAAAATGCAGAGCGCCGCAACCCAGGAACACTCCGCCGTCTGACTCCGAAACCGTAAAGTCACGTACGTTTTCGCAGATCTCGGCAAACGAGCGCTTCAGCAGCGTGCCATCGCCCGAAAGCGAATTTACCAAGTCGTAAATATTTGTCGCATCTTTTAAGAGCGCCTTACGCACCAGCATGAATCACCTCCGGTGCGCTCGCTTTCTTCAGAGCAGCTACGCGTTCTGCCGATTCTGTCAACGCGGTCTTCACACGATTCGTCGCCGTTCCGCCCACCACATCGTGACAATCCAGCGTTGCCTGCAAGGTCACAGCTTGATAGAAGTCCTCGCTGAATTCGGGGCCAAACTGGCGCAGTTCATCCAGGCTCAACTCGCCCAACTCCACCTTCTTCTCCAGCGCGTAGCGAACCGCGTTACCGATCTTCTCGTGTGCGGTGCGGAAGGGAACTCCTTTGTGCACCAGGTAGGTCGCCCCCGCCATCGCATTGAGATAGCCGGTTTGCGCTGCTTCCCGCATGCGTTCGAAGTTGAAGTGCAGGGCAGTCGTGAATCGCGCAACCAGCGTCAGCATGGGGGCGACAAATTCAACTTGAAATGCCGGTTCCTGCGTCTCCTGCATGTCTTTGTTGTAGGCCAGTGGCAATCCCTTCAATTGCAGGGTAACCGCTTCTGCCGATCCATGAATGCGCCCAACCTTGGCTCGAATCAATTCAGTCAAATCCGGATTCTTCTTCTGCGGCATGGCGCTCGACCCGGTTGAAAACGCCTCAGGCAACGCCACAAATCCAAACTCTGCCGTAGCAAACAGCGTGATCTCCTCGGCGAACCGGCTCAAATGTAAACCCACAAATGTAAGCGCCTGCAAGTACTCAAGAATGAAATCCCGATCGCTCGTGGAATCCATTGAATTGCTTGTAGGAGCAGTAAATGCAAGCTCCTTTGCCGCGATCGTCCGATCCAGCTTCAGGGTTGCTCCAGCCACCGCTCCCGAGCCCAGCGGACAATAATTCAACCGTGCAGCGCAATCCTGCAATCGCTTCGCATCGCGCAGAATCATCTCAACATAAGCCAGCATCCAGTGGGCAACCAGCACCGGCTCCGCGCGCTGCAGGTGCGTATAACTCGGCATCACGGCATCGTCAGCGTTGCGAGCTTTATCCAGCAGCGCTTCAGCCCACATCGCCAGTGCTTCCACAATCAACTCGATCTGCCCGCGAACATACAGCCGCAGATCTGTCGCAATCTGTTCGTTCCGGGATCGCCCGGTATGCAGCTTCAGTCCCAAGGATCCGATGCGTTCGACAAGAGACAACTCAACAAAATGATGAATGTCTTCCGCAACCGGATGGTTGCGCACCAGCGCCTTTCCTTCGTCTGAGTCAAACTCCGCCGCAATGTGATCCAGCGCAGTACGCAACCGTTCCAATTCAACCGGAGTGAGGACCGCAGCCGCCGCCAACGCAGACGCATGTGCCTTGCTGGCTGCTACTTCCTGCGCGAGAAGCCGCCAGTCAAAGACAATCGAGCGTTGCCACTGCTCAAACTCCTTATCCAGCGGCTCGCGAAAGCGCCCCGACCACATCTTCCCGGATTGTTCTTCGTTCGACATTGCTTAAGCGTCCTTCACTATTTCTTTTCCTTACCGCCGCTCAACTGGGGCATCTCCGTGCCTTTATTCAAAGTAAGGAGACCGGCTTCGGCATACGTGAGGAGCTTTGCCCGTGTATCCGTAATATCCAGATTGCGCATCGTCAGTTGGCCGATACGATCGCGCGGAGAAAAAACAGAATCAGTTTTCTCCATGCTCAAGCGCTCGGGGTGGAAAGTGAGATTCGGCGATTCGGTGTTGAGGATCGAATAGTCGTTCCCACGGCGCAGTTCAAGCGTCACCTCGCCGCTGACGGGTTTTGCCACCCAGCGCTGAGCCGATTCGCGCAGCATGATGGCCTGAGGATCGAACCACCGGCCCTGATAGAGCAGTCTGCCAAGTTTGCGGCCATTCTCGCGATACTGCTCGATCGTGTCCTCATTATGGATACCGGTAATCAGACGCTCGTATGCGATGTACAACAACGCCAGCCCTGGAGCCTCGTAGATGCCGCGGCTCTTGGCCTCGATGATGCGATTCTCAATCTGATCCGACATGCCCAAGCCGTGCCGGCCGCCAATCAGGTTTGCTTCGAGCAGCAGCGCGACAGGGTCATCGAACCGCGCTCCGTTAAGTGCCACCGGAAATCCTTCTTCGAAGCGGACCGTAACCTCTTCGCGACGAATCTCGACGTCGTCCCGCCAGGAGGCTGTCCCCATGATCGGAACAACAATCCGGATCGATGAGGAAAGATGTTCCAGGTCCTTCGCTTCGTGGGTAGCTCCCAAAATATTGGAGTCGGTGGAGTAAGCCTTCTCGGCTGACATTTTGTAAGCGAAGCCGGAGCGCTGCATGAACTCCGACATTTCGGTGCGACCGCCCAACTCGTCGATGAAAGCCGCGTCGAGCCACGGCTTGTAAACCTGCAGTTCAGGGTTGGCCAATAAACCGTAACGATAGAAGCGCTCGATGTCGTTGCCCTTGAAAGTAGAGCCGTCCCCCCAGATGTTGACGTCGTCTTCCTTCATAGCAGTCACCAGCATGGTGCCCGTGACCGCGCGTCCGATAGGAGTGGTGTTGAAGTAGGTAACGCCTGCGGTGCTGATATGGAAAGCGCCTGCCTGCAGCGCTGCAATTCCTTCGCGGACCAGCGGACCGCGGCAGTCTATTAAACGAGCCTTTGCGGCACCGTATTCAAGAGCGGCGCGAGGAATGGCATCGTAGTCCACCTCGTCTGGCTGGCCAAGATTAGCGGTATAGGCATATGGAATGGCACCCTTCTGCTTCATCCAGTGCAAAGCAGCGGAGGTGTCGAGCCCGCCGGAGAATGCAATTCCAACCTTCTGGCCGATGGGCAATGATTCGAGAATTACAGACATGCTTGCAAAACCTCATAAACAGGGAACAGTGAGCAGTGGACAGTGATCATTTTGTCCGTGCTCCAATCGCTGCTGACGCTAGACTTAAAACTCGTTCTTCGAAAAGCTGACTTGGAACAGCAACGCATTTGTACGTCTCTGCGTTGACCCCTGTTCGCTGCGCACTGGTCACTGCCCACTGAACTTCTCCACATTCGCCAGACCACCCAGCAACAACAGCAGCAGCGCTTTCTGTGCATGCATGCGATTCTCGGCCTGGTCGAACACGATCGACTGCGGCCCATCAAGCACCGCGTCGGTCACCTCGGCATTGCGGCGTGCAGGCAGACAATGCATGAATACTCCGTTCGGAGCCGCCTTCGACATGAGTGCTTCGTTCACCTGGAATGGCCTGAATATCGGAGCGCGTTTGGTCGACTCGTGCTCCATGCCCATGCTCACGCATACGTCGGTGTATATCGCCTCCGCATTTTCAGCCGCGGCCTGCGGGTCTTGCGTCAGCTTGATCTCGCAGCCATTCGCCTCTGCGATCTCGCGTGCCTTGGTCACGATCTCAATGTCAGGCGAGTATCCGCGAGGTGTCGCCACGGTAACATTCGCTCCCAGCTGCGCACCTGTCAGCATCAGCGAGTGGCAAACATTATTCCCATCGCCGACATACGTAAAGTTCAATCCAGCCGACGATCCAAAGTGCTCTTCAAGCGTCATGAAATCCGCCAGCGCTTGGCAGGGATGTTCGAAATCCGACAGCGCATTAATCACCGGTACGCGTGAATTCGCGGCCATTTCCGTTATCGTGTCATGCGCATACGTGCGCAACACAATGACGTCCACCCAGCGCTCCACATTGCGCGCTACATCTGCCAGAGCCTCGCGTTCGCCGAGAGGAGAACTCGTCTGATCGACAAAAATCGCATTGCCGCCCATGGTGTTGATGCCGGTTTCGAACGCCAGTCGCGTGCGCAGGCTCGCCTTCTCGAACATCAGCACCATCTGCTTCGCATCCAGCGCGTGCCGATATTCACGCGGATTCAACTTCACGTCGTGACCAAGCTTCACAATCGCGCGAACCTCACCGCTGGTCAGGTCGGCGATCGAGCACAAATCTTCGCCCGCCAACCTTGCCGCCGCGGCCAGAATGTCTTGGTCTTTCTGCACGGGAACTGCCGGCGCCCGGCGCTCCATGGTTGCTCTGCTAGCCACGGTTGTTTCCTCCTGCGGTCTGATTTGCCGCACTCAATGCCGCGGCTTTCTCTGTAAATATCTCGTCGAGCGCCTTGATAGCCTCGTCGACGTGTTTGCGCTCCAGAATGAACGGCGGCAGGAATCGCAACACGGTATCACTCGTGCAGTTGATCAGGATGTGGCGCTTCAGCATCTCGGCCACGGTGAGCTTTGCTAAGTCCGCCGAATCCAACTCCGCCGCCAGCATGAGTCCTTTGCCGCGAACATCCTTAATGCAATCGTGTTTCTTTGCCATCCCTCGCAGCTGCGCCTGGAAGTAATCGCCCACCTCTGTCGTGTTTTTCAGCAGCCCTTCATTCTCGATAGCATCGATCACGGCGATCGCCACGGCGCACGCCAACGGTCCGCCGCCAAACGTCGTTCCATGCATGCCTGCATGAATCGCGCGCGCAGCTTCTTCCGTGCACAAAATCGCACCCAGCGGAATACCACCCGCAATAGGCTTTGCCAGTGTCGTTACATCCGGCTTGATGCCGAAGTGTTGGTATGCGCACCATTTTCCAGTGCGACCCATGCCAGCCTGAATCTCATCCACAATCAGCAACGCGCCCGTGGAATCCGCAAGCTTCCGGGCCTCCGCAAAAAACTCCTGCGTCAACGGCCGAATTCCACCCTCGCCTTGAATCGCCTCTACGAGAATCGCGCATACTTCATTCGAAAATTTGGCGCGAAGGTCCGCCACATAGTTGAACTTCACAAACTCTACCCCCGGCACGCCCGGCGCAAATGGCTCGCGGTACTTCGCCTTGTACGTAGTCGACATCGACCCGTAGGTGCGACCGTGAAAGCTCTGCTCCAGCGCCAGGAACTTTGTCCCGATCTGCTTGCCTTCGCTCCGCAGCAATCCCGCATGAGCACGGGCCAGTTTTAACGCGCCCTCCCACGCCTCGGTGCCGGTGTTCGAAAAGAACACTCGATCCATCCCCGTGCGCTCCGTCAGCCGCATCGCCAGTTCTGCCTGACCCTCGTGATAGAAGAGGTTCGACGTGTGAATCAGCGCGCGACTCTGGTTCACGATGGCTCGCTCAATCGCTGGATGCCCATAGCCCAACGCATTCACGCCGATGCCACTCAGCAGGTCAAGATACTTTGCGCCACCCTCATCGATCAGGTGCACACCCTCTCCGCGAACAAAGAGAATTGGATTCCGTTCGTAGGTTTGCAGCAGTAGCTTCGACTCTGCTGCGCGGATTTGATCCAGTTTCGTCACGTCGATCTCTCCTCAAGCCACCATCACTTCAGTGCCGTGGGCTACACGGCTGCTGCACAGGTCGGGAAGGGAACCGGCAGCCTCCGCGGGTAAAATCCGTACACGCTTCACGCCGTTTAGCAACGCCTCACGGCAAGCGCCGAGCTTCGGCAGCATTCCCCCGGAGATAATCGCGTTCTTCGCCATCTCCGCGATCTGGTCAATGCTGAGCCACCGCATAACTTGACCGTTCGCGCCCTTCACTCCCGGCACATCCGTCAAGAACACCAGCGCATCCGCATGGCACGCCACCGCACAGGCTGCCGCCATCTCATCACCGTTCACGTTGTAATATTCGCCATCAAACCCCAGAGCAATTGGTGCGATCACTGGAACGCCATTCAAACTCCAGATTGCCTCCAGCCACCGCGGATCGCTCGCCACGATCTCGCCTACAAATCCCAAATCTGGCTCGGTGCGCTTCTTGCGCGCGCGAAAAAGCAATCCATCGCCGCCTGTCATGCCCACCGCAGGCTGACCAAGCGCCCCCAGCGCGGCTACTAAGCCTTTATTCACCTTGCCCGCAAAAACCATAAGGGCAATATTCCGCGTCTCAGCATCAGTCACGCGCAGCCCATTCACGAACTCACTCTTCGCGCCAAGCCTCTCCATCATGCGCGTCAGCTGCACGCCGCCACCATGCACGACCGCCACCTGGTTTCCATCGCGAACCAAGTCTGTAATGGCGCGAACGCAGCCCTGCAGAAGTTCCGGAACCTCAAGGCCGGCACCACCTAGCTTTACGACATACTTCATGCCAGCCCCTCCGCTTCGTTCCAACCAAGCATCACATTCATGTTCTGCACCGCCTGTCCCGAAGCGCCTTTAAGCAGATTGTCCAGGCAGCTCACAATCACCGCTCGCCGACCGTCGCTTGCAATCTGAAACCCGATATCCGCGAAATTGGTGCGCACGGAATACTGGATCTGCGGCAGTGCCTTTTCATAGATGCGCACCATCGGGCTGGATGCAAAAAAATCGCGATAAATTCGCTCTACACTTGCATGCGTCTGCGATTCAGTGAACCGCACATAGATCGTAGCCATGATCCCGCGCGGAATGGGCAGCAGATGCGGTGTAAACACAATGTCTCCCGCGCCAATCCCGATCTGCTCCAGTAATTCGCCTGTATGCCGATGGCTGAAGACGCCATACGCCGACAAATTATCGGCCGCATACATATAGTGTGTCTTCGCCGTAGGAGCTTTTCCCGCGCCGCTGACACCGCTCTTTGCATCTGCCACAATTCCGTGCGATACATCCACGATCCCGGCCGCCACGAGCGGCCGCAGCGCGAGAATCACCGACGTTGCATAGCATCCTGGATTCGCCACCAGCTTCGCTTTCGCGATCTCTCTGCGGTGCAACTCCGGCATTCCATAGACCGCTGCAGCCTGCGTCGTTCCGGCGATATCCGAGCCCTCATCCTCAAAGCCATACACCGCGCGGTTCTTCGCATCAGTGAGCCGCCATGCGCCACTCAGATCCACCACGCGCAGTCCATGCTTCAGCGCCTCTGGCGCCCACTCCCGCGACTGCTCATGCGGAGTCGCCAGAAATAATATCTCCACGCCGCGATCCTTCAGCCGCTCCCACGAGAAGGGTTCTACTTTCAGCGAACCGATTCCGTTGTTATCCGCTAGTTGCGGATGAATCTCCGCGAGCGGCACTCCACCCCGAGCCGCATCCTTCTCGTCCATGCGACCCGCAAACACCGGCGGCCTACCTTTCAGTCGCGGATGGTGCAAGAGCAGCCGCGCCAGCTCCGCGCCGGCATATCCGGTCACACCTACCACCGCTGTCTGCGCCGCCTTCGTCATAAGCCGAGCATCTTTCTCAGCCGCGTCTCAATGTCATGCGCGCGCTTTACGTCAGGGCAAATAACCAGCACTGTATCGTCGCCGGCAATCGTGCCAACTACTTCATTCCATGCGGTGCGATCCAGCGCTGCAGCCATCGGTTGCGCGCCACCCATCGTGGTTCGCAGCACTACCTGGTTCATCGCGTGCGTTACGCTCAAACCAAAACTCTCCATCATCTCCACGACCGAAGGCGAACCGTCATCACTGGCATGCGTTCCCGCGCCGTTCCCATTTCCGTTTCCATTGGGCAGGGAATACCCGCCGGGCCCCTTCGTCAGCCTCAACTCGTGAATATCGCGCGACAGCGTTGCCTGCGTCACTTCAAAGCCACGGCGGCGCAGCTTTCTGCGCATCTCGTCCTGGTTTGCTACCAGGGCGTGCGCCACCAGCTCACGAATCGCGTTATGTCTTTGAAACTTCATAGTCGTCATTTGCGGGCAAAGGAAAAACGCGGCTCGCAGTGAGGCGGCCGCGCTTGCATAAATATACAAAGAAAGTGTATAAGTATGCAAGCTGGTTTTCCACCATCGGTCACAGGAATCAGATTTATTAACATGCATTTCATTCAGTTGCGAACTCGAATTAAAATCGGTCGACTTCCCGCGCCAACCACGGGCTGTCCGGCCATCCCTCTCGCTCGCTAGACCCAACAGTTTGAGCACGGCTCGCAACTCCATCAAATCTTCAAAGGTCGTATAGTTGAATATGGGCTTCCCCCACCGGCATTCATCCCGTCGTACGCTCACCACACCGGCACATTCTGCCGCAGGCGGTCCATTCTCGCCGTTGCCCTCCTACATCGAAGGCAGCCTGATCGATCCGCGTTTCGACTCTGATTCTTGCGGCGTTGGCTTCGTCGCGCAGCTCTCTGCCGTCCCCTCGCACCGGATTCTCGACCACGCGCTTGGCGCCCTCGCCCGTCTGGAACACCGCGGCGCGGTTGCTGCGGACGGCAAATCCAGCGACGGCGTTGGAGTTACCACTTCCATCCCACGAGAATGGCTCTTGGCTCAATCCAGCCTCACCCTCGATGAAAGCAGCCCCCTCGGCGTGGCCGTCCTTTTCCTCCCGCCCGATGACACTGCCCAACGCGCGGAGATCGAAGCTGCCCTCTTCGAGCAGGACATGGAAGTGCTTACCTGGCGTCCTGTACCCATACGCCCTGAAGTACTAGGCGAAATTGCAGCCTCGTCTCGCCCAGAAATCTGGCACCTGCTCATCACCTCCGACGACACTGAATTCTTCGATCGCCGACTCTTCCTCGCGCGCAAGCAGTTCGAACGCTCCGGACTCGCCGGCTATTTCGTGAGCATCTCGTCCACCACCCTCATCTATAAGGCGCTCTGTGCCGGACGCCTGCTGTCGGAGTTCTATCCCGACCTCGCCGACCCTAACTTCAAAACGCCCTTCGCGCTCTTTCATCAGCGCTATGCTACGAACGTTCTCCCATCCTGGGAGAGAGCACAGCCCTTCCGCACTCTCGCACACAACGGCGAAATCAACACCATCTGGGGAAATCGGGCGCGCATGGAAGCTCGCGCCGCTACGCTCCCACTCGACGTCTATCCAGTTCTCACTGATGGTGGCTCCGATTCCACATCACTCGATGAAATCGTCGATCTGCTCGCTCATAACGGCCGGACCGTCGGCGAAGCCGTGCGCATGATCGTACCTCCCGCCAACCCCGGCAACTCTTCTTCGTTTTTGCAATATAGCGGTGACTGTATCGAGCCGTGGGACGGTCCCGCAGCGCTTGCATTCACCGATGGCCATCAGGTAGGCGCCATTCTCGACCGCAACGGCTTGCGCCCTTGCCGATTCGCGCTCGACGACACAGGTCTCGTTGTTGCTGGTTCCGAAGCCGGTCTCGTGGATATGGATCCCGACCACATCCTGCACAGCGGTCGCCTCGGGCCCGGCCAGATGATCATCGCCGATCTCGACTTCCATCGTTTCTTCGAGAACGATGAGATCCTGCGCATCTATGACGCCAAGCGCCAGTACCAGGACCTGGTCAGCGAAGACGTGCTGCTCGAAGAATCAATTGAAGCGCCGCCAGCGCTCGCCGCATCCGAACTCAATCGTCTTCAGCACCGCTTCGGTTACACGCGCGAAGACGTGCGCATGATCATCCAGCCCATGGTCACCGATGGCAAGGATGCAGTCTGGTCCATGGGGGACGACACTTCCATCGCCCCGCTGGCCCGCGCGCCGCGCCCTCTCTACGCCTTCTTCCGCCAGCGATTCGCGCAGGTCACCAACCCGCCAATCGATCCGCTGCGCGAAACCGTAGTGCTGCAGACGCACACTCGCCTTGGCCCCTGGCCGCACATCTTCGAATTGCGCGAGCCTCTTCCGGGCCTCTCTCTACGCTCTCCGATTCTCTCGCTAGGACAGATGCACGCCCTCGTACAAGGCCAACATCCGCAGGCTGAGAAGATGCCGCACGCCGTCCTCCACTGCCTGTACACACCCGAGACCACGCTTGAAATCGCAGTCGACATTCTCGTGCAGCGTGCTATCGAACTCGTCGCTAACGGCGCATCGCTGCTCATCCTCACCGATCGCGGCGCCACTCCTGAAGCTTTGCCGGTCCCCATGGCGATGGCTGCCGGCGCCGTGCATCTTGCCCTCACTCGCGCCGGCGTTCGCGCTGAAGTCGGTCTCGCCGTCGAAGCTGCCGATTGCCGCGAAATTCACCACGTCGCGGTCCTGCTCGGCCTCGGCGTGGGCGCCATCTGTCCCTGGCTCGCGCTTGAAACCGCCCGCAATCTCAATCCCGAGAACGGTGAGAGGAATCTCCTCCACGCATTGGAACTCGGCCTTGCCAAGGTCATGTCGAAGATGGGCATCAGCGTCGTCGACAGCTATCGCGGCGCGCATCTCTTCGACGCCATCGGCATCTCGCAGCACGTCGTCGACAAATGTTTTGCCGGCGTACCAACGCCCATCGGCGGCATCGGCTTTACTGAAATTGAGAACTACGTCCGCCAGCTTTGGAACGCCGCACCCGTCATCGAAGACTCTCCAAACAAAGGTCCTGCAGAATTCGTCTCCGCTCCCATCCGCGAACTTCCTGACTACGGATTCGTCCGCTTCCGCAAAGCCGATGAGGCTGAATCGCACTCCTGGCAGCCCACGACCGTGCGAGCTCTGCAAACCGTTGTCGGTTCCACCAAGCAGGGAGCCGCGCTGGCTCTTACCCCCTTCGCTACATTCGCCGCGCAGGCCATCGAAGCCGAGCCCACAAATCTTCGCGATCTTCTGGAAATTCGTCCCGCAGGCCCGGAACTCGCACTCGATCAAATCGCGCCGGCCAGCACCATCACCCGCACGTTTATCGCCAGTGCCATGTCTTTTGGTTCTCTCTCACCTGAAGCGCATCAGACCATCACCGAAGCCATGAATCTCCTCGGTGCGCGTTCCAACACCGGCGAAGGTGGCGAAGATCCCGCCGTCTACGCACCCGTCAACGGTGCTCCATCGCTGCTCAACAACAAGATCAAGCAGGTGGCTAGCGCGCGTTTCGGCGTCACAGCGGAGTACCTCGCCCACGCGGAAGAACTCGAAATCAAAATTGCGCAAGGAGCCAAGCCCGGCGAAGGCGGCCAACTTCCCGGCCACAAGGTCACCGAACTCATCGCCCGCCTGCGTCACGCGCAGCCCGGCATGCAACTCATCTCGCCGCCGCCGCACCACGACATCTATTCCATCGAAGATCTCGCGCAACTCATCTGGGATCTCAAGCGCGCCAACCCGCGTGCAGCCGTCGGCGTCAAGCTCGTATCCGGATGCGGCATCGGCACCATTGCCGCAGGCGTCGCCAAGGCCTATGCCGACTACATCGTTATCGCCGGACACTCCGGCGGCACGGGAGCCAGCCCGCTTTCCAGCATCAAGTACGCCGGCAATCCTTGGGAACTGGGCCTGGCCGAAGCACAGCAGGTCCTCATCCATAACGGCCTTCGCGGCCGCGTCCGACTGCGCACCGATGGAGGTCTCCGCACAGCGCGCGACATCGTCATCGCAGCTCTGCTCGGTGCTGACGAGTTCGCCTTCGGCACTGCCGTCCTTATCGCGCTCGGCTGCGACATGGCCCGGCAGTGTCATCTCAACACCTGCCCCACCGGCATCGCCACCCAGCGGCCCGACCTTCGCGCGAAATTCCGCGGCAAGCCGGAACACGTCGTCCGTCTCTTCACGGAACTTGCCGCAGAGGTCCGCCAGCTTTTAGCCAAACTCGGCCTGCCTTCGCTTGCAGCTGCCACTGGCCGTACTGATCTGCTGGAGCAGGTCCGCTTCAACGCCGGCCTCGATCTCAAGCCCGTCCTCGCTGCCACGACGGTCGCCGTGGCAACCGGAAATCCCATTCGTTGGGAAGGGAAGCGCAACGACCGCCCCGAGCCGCACGCGCCCATCGATGATGCCTGGGTCGAGCCTGCGCTGACCGCATACAAATCTGGACAACCTTACGTCCTCGACGCCCGCGTCACCAATGAAGACCGCACCCTCGGCGCGCGCCTCGCTGGTCAAATCGCGCACAACCGGACCGACAATCCCGGCGCCATCGGATCCACTCTCACCTTCAATCTCAAAGGCGTGGCAGGCCAATCCTTCGGCGCGTTCAACACCACGGGCATGGTTCTCAATTTAGAAGGCCTAGCCAACGACTTCGTCGGTAAGGGCCTCTGCGGCGGCGAACTCGTCATCCGTGGGCGCGGTCGCGTCGCTCTGCAAAGTGCGGATCATACGCTGCTCGGTAACGTCGCACTCTACGGTGCAACCAGCGGATCGCTCTTCGCCGCGGGCCGTGCCGGCGAGCGCTTCGCCGTACGAAACTCCGGAGGACGCGCCATCGTCGAAGGCGTTGGGGATCACGGCTGCGAATACATGACCGGAGGCCTCGCCGTAATCCTCGGCCGCACCGGCATCAATTTCGGCGCGGGCATGACTGGCGGTCTCGCCTGGGTCTACGACGAAGACGGCGACTTCCTCAGCAGCAATCGTTACCACGCCGACTTCCTTCAACCCGATACGTGGGATCAACTCGACATTGCCAGCCGCGAATCGATACATGACTTGGTAGCCTTGCACGCCGACAAAACCGCCAGCACCCGCGCGCAATGGCTGCTCGCAAACTGGCAGACCGAGGCACAAAAATTCGTCCGCCTCACTCCGAAGCCGCAAGCTTGATCAATTCAAATGGCAAGTAATGTGGCGGAGAGGTCTGTTTAGTTAACCAGCATCTCTTTCATCAGACTTTCTTGTCGATTGCGCATCTGCCCGGCACGCTCAAGCATCTCCTTGAGTGTCTCTTGCGTGCTGCCGCCGGAAGTCGTCACGTGGCCCATGCTCAACTGCAACGGAATCATCCGTCCGCTCCTGGCATTTCGCGTTGCCGCAACAGCCTCTAGCCGCATTGCAGCCACCGAGATGCCCGCGCGATCAAACTGGCCCGCTACCGCGAATTCGTCTCCGCCGATCCGTCCCTTGATGTCAGACTCGCGGAACGTCGCCTTCAGAATCTCGCCAGTCTCGCGCAACGCCGCGGCTGAAGCATCGGGGCCCAGTTCCGAATGAACTTGCGCCAGGTTTTCAAGATTCACGAACAATACCGAGAATGGGACATTCGTTCGTTGCGCCAGTCGCAACGCATGTTCAGCCAGCATGTGAAAGCCTCTGAAGTTATAGAGCCGCGTCGCTTCATCGCGCAGAATCAAGTCGTGAATCTCGTTCTCCATTTTGCTGATACGCCAGGAAAAAAAGAGCAGGATGCCGACCGCAACAGCGACTGCCGCCGATCCAAGCAGCGCCGCATTAAGATGGCTTGCCCCGTTCCGGTTCATCCACGCGTTCAGCGTCTCCCAGGCAAAAGGAAGCAACAGCAAAATAGGTGCGAAGATACGCGCCAGGTTGCTTCCTATTCCAGCGCCTAGAAAGATAGAGAAAACGCCTCGCTCCGCCTGACGCATGGTCACCACAACCGTCAGTGCAATCAAGCAGGCAAAAGCTGGTGCGTTATGTTCGGTTGAGTTAGCCCCAAATAGTCTGAAGTTGCCGTAGACCGCATCCGCAAATAGCAGAAGATCCAGAAGACAGAGGCAGCACATTGCCCCATCAACGATGCGATTAATCAGCCAGTTCTGGTTGTCGATCAAGACGACGATCAAGGTCAGCAGAACAAAACCAAATGCGAGCCGCGCCGGAGGAAAGATAATCTGCTGGGATTGCGAGGCCACGTTTCCCGCACGACTCCAGAAAACCACTACCGACGCTGCAAAGATCGCCAGGAGGTTCGCCGCTCGCGTCGCATAGCTGAATACAGCGCCATCCAATTCTGTTCCCGATAGCGTGAGGCTCAATCCGCACAGCAATGACGTCACAAAAAGAGGCACAGCGCCACGTGCCGCCGCAGCCGAACCGCCGATTCCCAATAACTGCAGCAGCCCGAATAGAATGCTCATCGCAGCCAGAATCAAGCAGACACGTTGCAGCGATCGCGCCGCGCGAAAAAGTTTCGGATCGGGGAGCACGTTCAACGTATCTGGAGCATTCTCATTCATGCAGTTCGATTAACGGATCTTTCTGTTCAAATAGCCATTCACATCCAGATTCAAAAGCAGTCCAGCATCCCAAACATTGCGAACGCCTCAAGCGCGCAGTTGAGCCCTCACGCCCGCGCCACCTTTTTGCTTCGCTTCTCCCGGTACATCGCCTCATCGGCACGCCGCACCAGTTCCTTCAAACTCTCCGTCGAAGGGTGGTCGAGCGTCACATACCCAACACTCAGGCTCAGCGGATACTTCCTTGTTACCGCTGCGTTGCGTTGTTCCGCCATCGACTTCAATCGCGACGCAGCGAGTTCAATTCCCACCATGCTGAATTGCCCAGCAACCACAAACTCGTCGCCGCCAAAGCGGCCTTTCACGTCCGTCTCGCGGAAGCAGGCCATCACTACTTCTCCGGTCTCCGCCAGATACGAGGAGCCCATGTTGTGGCCCAGGTCGTCATTGATTTTTTTCAAACCGTCCAGATCAATAAACAACACCGAGAAGGGAAGCTCCGCGCGTTGCGCCAGCCGCAATGTCTGCTCGCCGAGCAGGTAAAAGCCGCGCATGTTGTAAAGCCCGGTGAGTTCGTCGCGGAGGGTCAGGTCGTGGATCTCTTTTTCCATGGAATTGATGCGCCAGACGAGCACCAGCAACAACACCATCGAGAGCCCCGCCGCCAGCGATGTCAAAATAGCTGCCCCGTATTGCTCCGGCACCAGGTCCTTGAGGAGGAACCGCGTTCGCGCTACTTCAATCAGGAAGGGAATTACGAGCAGCACCGGCGCGAAACCACGGGCGATCCTGCTGCCGATCCCGGCACCCACAAAAATCGACCATACACCCTGCGCAGCTTGCCTCATAGCAACGACCCACGTCAGCAGCACCAGGCAGGTCAAAATCAGTGGCGAAATCATGTTGTCCGCTGACAGCCGCAGAAGCCCAACGGCGCCAAACATGTTCTCGCTCAGAAGTACGAGCGTCATCAGGCACATCAGCGGGACCAAACCGTCCGCGACGCGCTTTAGAAATGCCCCGCTGCTGTTTACCAACATCATTGCCAGGCTCAGCAGCACAAATGCGGTCGGCGAGTGCACCGGAAGTCCGCCGGTATTGCCCGGGGCTCTATCCGCCTCCAGCAGCGTATCCACAGCAGGAAAGAGCCGGAAGGTAGACTCGAGCAGGATCAGGACTGCCAAAATTCCCGCCTGCGCTGCGATGTATCGTGCCGCCCGGGGAAGCGAAAGATGATTTCCAGGCTCCGAGATTGCTAGACTTAGCGCGCAGAGCAAAACCGTCAGAGCCATGGGGATACTCATCCGCGTTGCAAATGCGGGCAAATAGGTCGCAAATGGTGGATAGATCCAACTGGAAAAAACCGTGAGGGCGATCAGCGCCACTATCCCCAGGCAGACCTGTTGCACGACCGCAAGCTTCTCGACGAGAGCCGGGTCCGGCTCTCCGGGAGGCAGGGTTGCAGTGCGCAGAGGCATGGCGTAGGCGGCAAAAGATGCGTTTGGCTGGAGTGATCTTATCGCAATCCGACCTGCTCTCTGTATGACCAAACTGGTTCATTTAAAACGGAAGTTTGTCCCGAAACCTTGCAGAACACAGGGGCTTATGCTCTCCTGCCCGATCCCGGGGCATTCCAGCCCTCGACCCATGCCGCATCCTCTCACTGTTACACTCTCCCTTGACCTGAATTCAACCTATTGAACGAAAAGAACGCCTGACATGACACCCGCTCCGCTTTCCACCCTTAACGACCTCTTCTGCCGCGTTACAGGGGCCAGAAACCCTCGCGCGATCCTCTGGCAGGACGAGTTCGGCAGTTGGCAACCCCTCTCTTCGGATCAGATCTACCAGCGGGTCCACACATTGGCCGAGGCTTTCTTAAGCTGGGGTGCAAAAAAAGGCGACACCATCGCCCTCATCGGCGAAAACCGCTGGGAATGGGCCGTGGCCGACTTCGCCATTCTCGCCATCAATGCGGTCAACGTCCCCGTTTATCCGACGCTTACCGGCGATCAGATTGCCCTCCTCCTGGCCGACGCGGGCTGCCGTATTGCAGTGGTTTCCACCCGGCAGCAATTCGAAAAGCTTAACGCCGTTCGCTCCCAGACGCAGTTGGAACGGATCTTGATCATGGATCACGAAGCTCCAGAAGGCGCCATCGCGTTTTCCAAAATTCTTTCCGGCGGTGATGATGCCGGGCCGTACCGCGATCCGGTTTTTGACGCTCTCGTGCGCTCCGTCGAGCCAGACGACCTTGCCACTCTCATCTACACATCGGGAACCACCGGCGAGCCCAAAGGCGTCATGCTCACCCATGGAAACATTGCATGCAACCAGAATATTGCCGCTCGCGAGTTTCATTTCGATGAGACTGACGCGTGCATATCGTTTCTCCCCTTGTCGCACATCACCGCGCGCGCACTCGACTACGTGATGTACGGCCACGGCGCACAGGTCGCTTATTGCTCCCAGTTCGACAAGCTGCCCCAGGCTATGAAGGAGATTCGCCCCACCGTTTTTGTTGGCGTTCCGCGCGTTTACGAGAAAATTCGCCAGGCCGTCGAGCAGAAATCGGCAGCCTCGCCTGTAAAAAAACGGCTTCTGGCATGGGCGCTTAGCGTAGGTGCGCGCCACCGCGACAGCGTTTACGCCGGCCATCAACCTTCTTCATTCTTTTGGAAGCTTGCCAACAAGCTTGTCTATGGCAAGGTTCGTGAAGCCTTCGGTGGTCGCGTCAAAGTCTGGGTCTCCGGCGGCGCGCCCCTCGGTATCGACACTGCAAAATGGTTTGCCTCTGCAGGCATTGCCGTCTGGGAGGGGTACGGCCTCACCGAAACTTCACCGGTCATTGCCCTCAATAATCCTGCGACGCAGCGCATGGGGGCCGTCGGAAAACCGCTGTCCAACGTTGAACTCAAATTTGCCGACGATGGCGAACTCCTTGTCCGAGGCCCGTCCGTTTTCATTGGCTACTGGCATAAGCCCCAGGCGAATTCCGAGTGTTTCGACGCTGACGGCTGGTTTCGGACGGGCGATATCGCCCACCTCGACGACGATGGATTTCTCTACATCACCGATCGCAAAAAAGAGCTGCTCAAAACCTCCGGCGGCAAACTTGTTGCGCCGCAGCCCATCGAAAGCAAGTTGAAGAATTCCGTGATGGTTGGTCAGGTTGCGCTTATTGGCGACAAGCACAAGTTCATTACGGCGATCATTTCGCCCAACTTCGCCGCGTTGGAGTCCTGGGCTAACCATGCGGGTATGGAAGTTTCCGATCGCCGCGCCTTGGTAGCCGACAGCCGCGTTTTCGCGCTGTATGGCGAAGTCGTGCGCGAAGCCAATGCAGGGCTCGCCAACTTCGAAACCATCAAACGTTTTCGCCTGGTTGCCGATGAATGGTCGCAGGATACCGGCGAGCTCACCCCATCGATGAAGCTCAAGAGACGTGTGATCAGTGCCAAGTACGCGGCGGTGATCGACGAGCTCTACGCGGACGAAGCAACCGCGCGCGCCGAATAGGTGTCTCGAGTCGCCCGATCTCTTTTCGGAAAACTCCGCGCTTGCTCCACATGATCTGTAATCCCCGGAAGAACGGCGCGCCCCACGCTCCCACCGCAAGAATGCTCCCAAAGAGGATGACCGCGTCGATGCTCATGCGCCCTTCGCGCGACCAGTAGTCATTCGGATCGAGATTGAGCCAGAGCGAGAATTCATCCAGAGTCAGCGCCGCACCGGCGCCATAGCTGACGCTCATTAGCCTGCTGAAGAAGATCGAAAGCGGGGAATGACTCCGCCCCAGATCGAGCAACCATCCATAGCCCACCAGCAGCAGGATGAGGATTCCCCAAACCAGGTGATGGATATGATGTCCGCGCACCACCACCCAGTTGAATGGCCCATGGTTGTGCGTGATCATTCTCACCAGCAAACGCACGCCCGCAAAGGTAATCAGGAACGAAACTGACGCAATGAACATGCGTCGTCGCGGCCGATCCGGGATCGTCGACCGCACGATAAAGCCCAGCCGCGTCAGCTGCAGCAATACCAGCAGCAAAACCACAACCAGGCTCGAAAACGCCAGCAGGATCAGGGCTCCGCTACCGGGCATCGACATACTCTCCTATTCAAACACCCCCGCGTGCCTTTCCACCGAGCTAATTCGCAGCTGGCTTATCTCGAGCCGAGTGAGCGCGGTCACTATAGCCCTTTACAGGCGCGCTTATACTGGTTAAGGCGTCGAGAGCGGCGATCAGTACTGCGCGCCCGACCAATATAGGTATCTCCGGTGCGGCGCTGCCGCCCGAATTCGATCAGGAGAAATTTAAGATGCGAGTTGCTCTATTGACCGGTGGTGGCGACTGCCCCGGCTTGAATGCTGTCATCTACGCGGCCGTGCGCAAAGGAATCCAAACCTACGGCGACGAATTCATCGGCTTCCTCAACGGCTGGCGCGGCGTGCTCGACAACAACTTCATCCCTCTCACGCTTGAGAACACCGATGGCATTCAACTCAAGGGCGGCACGATCCTCCACTCTTCGCGCACCAATGTGAAGAAGATTCCCGGCGGAATCGATAAGGTGCAGGAAGTCCTCAAACTCAACAAAATCGATGCCCTCATTGCTCTCGGCGGCGACGACACCCAGTCGGTCACTCTTTTCCTCGCCGACAACGGTATCAACGCCGTCGGTGTCCCCAAGACCATCGATAACGACATCAACGGCACCGATCAGACCTTTGGCTTCGATACAGCCGTCATGATCGCCACCGAAGCCATCGATCGCATTCATACCACCGCCGATTCCCATAACCGCGTAATCGTCGTCGAAGTTATGGGCCGTGATGCCGGATGGATTGCCTACGCCTCGGGTGTTGCCGCCGGCGCCCACGTCGTCCTCGTTCCTGAAAAGGAAATTGACATCGACCACGTCTGCGCGTTACTCAAGTACAACTACGACCACGGCAAGCACTACGGCGTCGTCGTCGTTGCGGAAGGTTGCCACTTGCCCGAAGTCGGACAGGTCATCGGATCGAAGGAAGTCGATTCATTCGGCCACGCGCGTCTCTCCGGAATCGGTGAAGCCCTCGCTAGCCTGATCGAAAAGAAAACCGGATTCGAGACTCGCTCAGTCAATCTCGGCCACACCCAGCGCGGCGGAGTTCCTACTGCGTACGATCGCGTTCTGGGTCAGCGTTATGGGTTGCACGCCATCGATATGGTGCACGACAAGAAGTGGGGCCGAATCGCCGTCCTCAAAGGTCTTGATGTCACAGACATCACAATCAAAGAAGCCATTGCGACCAATCGCCGCCTCGATCAGCGTTTCTTTGATGTAATCCGCAACCTTGAAGCAAAAGTTTAAAAACTGACTACAACCAGCTAAATGTAAAGTTCTAATCAGACGTTAGATCGGGTGCCCTGGGTCTTGATTTTGAGACCTGGGGCTTTCGTTATCAGCGCAGAATGGGGTGCCCCATCCTTGACGCAGTATCATCGCGTCAAGGATGGGAGGCCATCCTCCCCTTCAGGATTCATCCTCCTGTTAACCGACTCGGCTGATCGACGCTACCAAAAACCAACTTCGCTTCCCCATGAATTACCGTCTCTTCCAGTCCGACGACTTTCACGACCTCTACGCCATCGAGGAAGTCTGCTTCCAGCCGCCTCAGCGCTTCACCCGCCGCTACATGCGGCAACTCCTCGATTCGACAGATGCCGCCACCTGGATCGCCGAACAAGGTCCTGCGATGGCGGGCTTCGCTATCGTTGAATGGTCGCCGCAAATCACCGGCATCGTAGCCTATATCGCCACCATCGAAGTCCTGCCCGAGTACCGAGGAAAGGGCATTGGCGCTGAGCTCCTTCGCCGTCTCGAAGGCTCTGCCAACGCCGAGCGTGCCATCGAAATCTGGCTACACGTCGACGCGGAAAATGCCCCGGCCATCCATCTCTATGAGCGCAGCGGATACCACAAGTCGGGCCGCGTCGATCATTATTACGCCCGCAATCGCTCCGCAGCCGTCTATGTAAAAACTCTCATTTAGTCTCAATGGGGAAGGGTTACCCCTGCGCTTCAGCGTCCCGTAATCCAGTGAGCCGCACTCCCGTAACCAACTAGAATAGATGCAGCAATCATGTCCATCAGCAATCCCAACCTGCCGAAACTGGTCGTGTCTTTACGTCAGTACAGCAGGCAAATGTTCGTTCACGACCTGCTAGCCGGCATCACTGTCGGACTCGTGGCGCTGCCTCTCGCTATGGCCTTCGGAATTGCCTCCGGAGTGACGCCCCAGGCTGGACTCTACACGGCCGTCGTAGCCGGCTTCCTGATCTCCGCGCTTGGCGGCTCGCGCACCCAGATCGGCGGACCTACCGGCGCTTTTGTCGTTATCGTCGCCGGTATCGTTGCCCGCTTCGGATTGCCCGGTCTTGCCATGGTGACTTTAATGGCAGGCATCATCCTGCTGGCCATGGGACTGACCGGCCTTGGCTCTGCTGTGCGCTTCATCCCCCGTCCCGTCGTAATCGGATTCACCAACGGCATCGCCGTACTCATCGCTTCAACGCAGATCAAGGACTTCTTTGGTCTCCGCGTTGGCGCTGTCCCCAGCGAATTTCTGCCTCGCATGAAGCTGCTTTTGGCTCACATGCCCAGCCTCAACTGGCAGGCTTTTGCGTTAGGCGCCGCCACGCTGGCGATCATGCTGATCCTTCCGCGCTTCACCAAACGCGTTCCGTCATCCATCGTCGCGCTGCTCGCCTGTACAGTTGCATGTTTCTTGTTCCATTTGCCGGTTGAAACCATCGGCACGCGATTCGGAGGCATACCGCGCGGTCTCCCGCCATTTGCCATTCCCGATTTTCACGCCGAACACATCCTTCCGCTAATTCCATCGGCATTCACCGTCGCACTGCTGGCTGCGCTTGAAAGCATGCTCTCCGCCGTTGTCGCCGACAGTATGACCGGCGACCGCCACAACCCCAACGTAGAACTCGTCGCGCAGGGAATCGCCAACATCACCTCGCCGCTCTTCGGTGGAATTCCCGCCACTGGAGCCATCGCCCGCACCGCCACTAATATCCGCTCTGGTGCACGATCTCCCGTCTCCGGCATGGTGCATGCGCTCACACTGCTGATGATTCTGCTTGTAGCTGCGCCCCTCGCCAGCTTCATCCCGCTGGCCACGCTGGCTGCTGTTCTTTTTGTCGTGGCCTACAACATGGGAGAGTGGCGAGAAATCCCCGGAATCCTTCAGCTGGGCTTTACGGCCATCTCTGTCTGGCTTGTGACGTTCGCCTTAACCGTCTTTGCCGACCTCACCGTGGCAGTCAGCGTTGGCATGGCACTGGCCGCGCTGGTCTACATCTACCGCATCGCCGAAACCACCACCGTCACTCCTGTCACAGACGATTACATTCGCGACGGCTTGTCTCACTCGCTGCAGGGGCGGATCATCCCGCCCTACGTCACGCTTCTCCGCATTCACGGTCCGTTTCTCTTTGGGACCACCGAAAAGCTTCTCGAGGCCACTTCCAACGTAGAAGTCTTCGAGCCTGTTGTAATCCTCCGCCTGCGCAACATGACCGCCATCGATGCCACCGGCATTCACGCCATCGAGTCCTTCGCCAAACGCCTAACTGAATCCGGCCGAACACTGCTGCTGTGTGGCGCCATGGAGCAGCCTTCCATGCTCCTACAAAAGCCTCGCTTTCTCGATCACGTTGGTCGCGAGAACATCATGCCGAACATTCAGGCCGCCCTCGACCGCGCCAAAGAAGTCTACGAATCCCGCGCCGCGATCGCCAGCTAAAGCACCCAGTTTTCCCGCTCTTGTTTCGTTCAATATAAGCGTGGGCGCCCCCATCCATAAGGCAGCTTTATCGCGTTATGGGTGGGATCGCACGATGAACATTAACCGCATCAGGTCTTACACTGTAACGAGGGAGGACCCATGAGCGACGGCCGAGAAGAACGCGAAGAAAGAGAAAAACGTCGCGAGCAGGAAGAGCGCGAGAATCGCCCAGATCGTCTTGACCGCCTCGATCCGCACCCCGTCGATCAGTGGAAGCCCGAACGACCCGACTCCTAAAATCGTTTATTCCCCTTGGAATTGCGGCGCCCGCTTCTCGAAAAATGCCTTGATCCCTTCCTGGTAGTCCTTACTGTCATACACCAGTCTTCGCATAGCCTGAACCCGCTCAAACGTCTCCGGCCCGAGGTTGTGCGATGCAGACAGCAACCGCAATTCTTCTTTCAATAAACTGATCACCAGCGGTGAATTATTGGCGATCTGCTCGGCCATCCGGCGTGTCAGACTCTCCAACTCCGCACGCGGCACGGCATGGCTGACGATTCCCTGGTCAACCAGCCGCTGCACTCCCATCGGCTGCGCCGTAAACAGCATCTCTTTACAGAGCGGCATGCCCCCCGTGTTCAGAAAATTCTGCACACCTGAAATGTTGTAGGGCATCCCCAGCTTCGCCGGAGTTACCGCAAAGGTGCTGTCGTCTCCCGCCACAATCAGGTCGCAGCTCATCACCAGTTCGCAAGCGCCTCCCCATACGGTGCCTTCCACCATTGCGATCACCGGGGCAGGGAACAACTCGATCATGCGAATCACCCGTCGCACCGGATCGTCATAGGTCAGCGGATCGCGGCCGTTGGTCGGCAGTTCGCGCACATCGTGCCCCGCCGAAAACACTTTCGACCCGGCAGGCGCGCGCAGAATTACTACACGTACCTGGCGATACAGCATCTCCTCAAGCGCCGCGCACATCTCGTCGATAAGCGCTGTGCTCAATGCGTGATGTTTGCTTGGATTGTTGAGCGTGATCACGCCAATCTTGCCGGTGATCGCGACTTCAAGCTGTTCGAAAGTGGTCTCCATGCCGCGCTCCTGAATCGATCCGCGGGGAGTGTAGACGAAATTGGAAGGGTGTCGCTGTGACGTGGAAAGGCAAGTTCATCCTAGGGTAATGTGCAATCAACTCACGTCAGGCACGATAAGCCTCACTATTCCGGACCAGAAGTGTCGCGGCACAGGTTCAAAGCGGTTTGTTTAAACCTGGAATCGAATTGAAACAGACTTGAGTGGCAGCAAGTTCTATCGAACGATCTCGAACTTTTCACGGAAATAATTGCAAGCCGGACAGTTCTCGCTCTCAACTGTATCCGCAGCAAAGCCGCAAAGGCCACACACCAAAAAGTCATGTGGCGCGTATTCCCATCCTGTACTGCCGTTGGCCTGAACCCGCGATATCAAATCGCTGTACATCCGAACATGCGACTTGTCGGCTTCAAGAGCCCAATGAAAACTGCGGATTGCCGTCGAATCAAATAGGGGAACTGCAGCGACCAGAAATGCTGGGTAGAGATAATCTACCTCGAACCGTTGATCAACCAGGGCCGCCTTCAGGTTCTCAAGTGTACCGTCCACTCGCGGCAGGGGAACGTCGGTCATCGTCGATCCGCCCATATGCCGCAGCACTCGCCCATGATTGCCGGCATGGATTTGTTCGGCTCGTGATGTAGCGCGGAATAGACTCGCAATCCCTGGAAATCCCTCTTCGTCTGCCCGCACTGCGTATGCCTTGTAAGCAGCGCAGTTCTTGGTCTCTTCCTCATAGGCCGTCTCAAGGTTCCGAATCACCGTGAGATCTTCCACTCCAACCACGTGAGCAAACATTCGATCCGTCGCCATGGCCCGCACCCACCCTCAAAACATTAGATGCAAAGCGGTGCTGCGAGGTGATGCAGATCACGAGCGATCACGATCGGAAACCGATCGAAAGCGTAGGAGTCGCCATTGCTGCCGGTGAAATGAAATCGAAATACTGGGGGCTTAGACTCGTCGTTTTAACGAATCCGTTCGAACCTGTCCCAAACGAAATTGCATGCTGGGCAGTTATCGGCTTCCTGATTCTTTGCGGTATAGCCGCAGAGGGTACACACGTGAAATTCGAGTTGTTCCTGCGTCCATCCGGGCCCCGCCTCCATCGCGACCACCGCATCCTCATAAAGACGCGCGTGCGTTTTCTCCGCTTCCATTGCCCATACGAACGACCGGGCCGCCGCCGTGTCCAGCTGCGAGGATGCTTGTATCAGAAACTGAGGATAGAGTTTATCGATTTCGTGCTGCTCACCACCGAGCGCCGTCTTCAAGTTCTCCAGAGTCGACTTCACACGAAAGGGACGGATTTCGGCGGTTGCTTCGCCCCCCATTCGACGGAGCACCCGCGCATGGTTGCTGGCATGAATCTGTTCTGCGCGTGCTGCCGCACGAAACAAGCTCGCCGCGCCATTCATTCCTTCAGCCTCAGCCTTTACGGCAAATGCTTTGTAACGCGCATGCGCATTTAGCTCGCCTTCATAGGCAGCCAGCAAATTGCTGACTGCACTCTCGTCCTCGGTGGCAACCATAGCTCTCCGTCTTTCTTTAACTGAACTATGGTGCAAGTGTAGGGTCGTACTTCTGTACCCACCGTGATTAACATCACAGGCGGAGTGCCAAACCCGGATTCGATGCAGCGAAACCCCTCACGGCATCATCTCTCCCAGGAGCGATCCACCCCAAACTGCGGCCAACCCGAGCACAAAGCTGCCCGCCGCGTACAGAGCCGCAATCCCGAAAGCTCCAGCGCGCATGGTTGAAAGTGTCTCCCACTCGTACGTTGAGAAGGTGCTATAGGCACCGATAAACCCTACCGGCACCAAGAACCTCCAGGCCGCACTAATATCTGCCCGCCTGCCCAGGTAGGTCATCGAAAACCCGATAATTACGCATGCAGTGAGGTTTACGATCAGCGTGCCGTAGGGAAACCGAATTCCCATTCGACCCGCGATCGAAGAGCCTACCCAGTAGCGCGCGATCGAACCGAGCGCACCGCCAACGGCAATCAGTACGTACTTCTGCAAGTTCGTCCCTCCACCAAGAGCACGCGTTGCATTTTTTTCGCACCCAAAACCGTGCTCTGGGTGCCCCATCCATGGCAGCGCTTTTGGCTGTCATGGTTGGGAAAGCACGAATGATGGTAGCCAAAGCCTCGCGGCCATCGTACACATCTCTCACCTAAGATTTGCAGGGATCGCTCCGGGCGTGACTCCCCGACAGGATCGCCTGTCAGGAGTCATCATCTGTCCGGCCACGCGGAAGGGGACAGCGGTTAACAGCAGAGCCGTACTTGCCAAGCTGCGCGGTGAACTCCATCACCGCTACCACTACCTCTATTACACGGGCGGATGCATTTCGGTGTCAAGTAACCATCAGGCGACTGCAGCCGTTGGAGAGGTGAAAGGCTACTAGTTGTGCTTCCCCTTCCACTCCGCATACGGACCCTGAAAATCCTCAATCCCATCCGCCTTGAAGTTCCATAGTCGCGTCGCCACTTCATCGATCAGATCGTGATCGTGCGTTACCAGCAGCACAGTGCCTTCAAATCGTTGCAGCGCAATATTCAGCGCGTTGATCGCTTCGAGATCCAGGTGGTTCGTCGGCTCGTCAAAAATCAGAATGTTCGGCTTGGTCAGGATCAGTTTGCAGAACACCAACCGGGCCTGCTCGCCACCCGAGAGCGCCTTGGTCTGCTTATCGCCCTCTTCGCCCGAGAAAAGCATCTGCCCGAGGATTCCGCGAATCTCTTCCACATGCGCAGCGGGATTCCAGCGATGCAGCCACTCCGCCACTGTTAGTCCGTGCTCAATCAGTGAACCAACATCCTGCGGGAAATAGCCAATCTGCGCTTCGTGTCCCCAAAAAACAGCGCCTGAATCCAAACTGAAATCCTTGTCAGCAAGTCCGGGATAATTGGCCAGAAGGCTTTTCAGCAGCGTGGTCTTGCCCGCGCCGTTACGCCCCATCAAGCAGATCTTTTCTCCGCGCAGAACATTCGCAGTGAATCCATCGATGACCTTCTTGTCGTCGTACAACTTGGTCAGGTGCTTGAACTCCAGCACGTGCTTCCCGCTCGGACGAATCTGGTCAAAACGAACGTAGGGCCGTTGAATGTTTGACCGTGCCAGCTCGTTCGTCTGTAGCCGCTCCACTTCTTTGCGCCTGCTCGTCACCTGCGATGACCGCGTGCCCGCCGCAAATCGCGCGATGAATTCATTCAACTGCGCAATCTTCTTGTCGCGTTGAGCATTCTGTGACTCGAGGGTGGAACGAATCTGCGTCTTCGCCATCACCATCTCGTCGTACCCGCCGCTGTAAATGATGATGGTCTGGTAATCGATATCCGCAGTATGCGTTGTCACGCTGTTCAGAAAATGCCGGTCGTGCGAAATTGCAATCAGGGTTCCGTTGTATTGGTTCAGAAAATCCTGCAGCCAGTGCACGGAATCGAGATCGAGATAGTTGGTCGGCTCGTCCAGCAGCAGCGCTTCAGGCTTTCCGAACAGGGCCTGTGCCAGCAACACGCGGACTTTCTGTCCACCCTGCAACTCGCCCATCTTGCGCTCGTGCAGATCTTCGGTGATGTCCAGGCCATCCAACAGAATGGCAGCGTCCGCCTCCGCCGTGTACCCATCTTCGTCGCCGATTACGCCTTCCAGTTCGCCCAGCCGCATGCCGTCCGCATCGCTCAGCTCCGCCTTCTCGTAAATGCGGTCCCGTTCTTCGAGCGCGCTCCAAAGGGGCTTGTTTCCCATGATGACGGTGTCAATCACGCGATAGGCATCAAATGCAAACTGATCCTGCCGCAGCACGCCGAATTTACGCGGCCGCACCACCGTCCCTTTTTGCGCTTCCAACTCGCCGGTCAGCACCTTCATAAAAGTGGATTTGCCTGAGCCATTCGGTCCCGTTAGCCCATAGCGCCGTCCCGGCGTAAAATTCACGGATACATCTTCGAAAAGCACTTTTGCGCCATAGCGCATCGACACATTGCTTACACTCAGCATTTCGTTTCGTTTTCCTGTAGGCGAGCCACAGCGGAACCTTGGCGCCGCTGGCCCGATCAATTTTTGAATTGGCTCAGAGTTTCGGGATACGCGATTACGGATTTGATCCCGTTAGACTGCTGCACTTCCAGTTTCTCATAACCGCTCGGTCGCCGCCCAACGCCTGGAGTGCCCCAATCTTTCAATAGAGCATGAACTTAGCGTGGTGAGGTCGTTTAAGAACTCTTTGGCATTCAATTTGCTTATGTTGCGCAAGTGATGGCGAAGCCCAGGGAACTTGCGTTGTACTTTCCTTCTGGGGCTTCCTTTCCGCTAAAAGGATTTAGTTTTGATACAAACGATTGTTCAATCCAGAAAAAAGAAAGCAACTTCCATCTGGGGCGAACCGTCAAAGAGCGCAAACACATCGCACTTGCGGTGTTTTTCCATTTTGAATACTTTTTGAAAGATGCTCTCTTAAGCGGGCTTTGAAAATTCCGGGCCTCGCCGCTCAACAAGTAAATAAAGGTCCCTGAGACCATCAAGACCGGATCAATCCGAGGGTTTGTGGTTCGTCATCACTCGAACCGTCGGCATTCAATCCGTTGCACCTTCCCCGCAAGACTGGAAAGACAGGGTAGTAACACCGGTCGGAGTGGAATTCCACTTCCGCGGTCTGTCATCGCTGCTTCAAATGCGGCGTGTACGGGCATGCGCGAACTAGCGTTCGCGTCGACGCGATAAGTGTGTCCACTTCGCTCCACTACTCCCGGCTTCGAGAAGAGAAGGACTAACTCCCGTCGCAAGCCGGGCTTTTTAGGAGGACAAATGAATTTCGTCAGGCGTGCACTCGGCGTAGTGCTAATGACGTTCCTGTGTGGCGCAGCCGCATGGGCGCAGGAGAACGCAGAACTTAAAGGCACCGTCACCGATCCATCCGGTGCCGTTGTTCCCAACGCAACCATCACCATCACCAATACTGCAACCGGTGAATCCAAAACTGCCACCAGCAATGGCGCCGGTCTCTACGACTTTTCCAATCTGCAACACGGCACCTACAACCTGAAAGCCGAAGCCAAGGGTTTTAATACCTCCCAGACCAATGGCATCGTGATGAACGTTGCCGCTACCGTGGCGCAGAATGTCACCCTTGCCATCGGCACCGGCGTGCAGACTGTCACCGTGGAGGCTGACGCTTTGCATTTGCAAACCGAAACTAACGAGGTCAGCAATCTCATTACCGGCCAGCAGATCACCCAGCTGGCGACCAATGGCCGCAACATGGTGTCGCTCACCACCCTCGGCACTGGTGTCTCCAACAATCTACCTTCATTTAACGGAGTTACCGCGCAAGGCAGCGGATTCGGGCTTAGCTTCAACGGCATGCGTCCCGACCACAACGACTGGCTCATCGACGGCGGCGAAGCCTACGATCGCGGAAGCGGTGGCAAGTTTGATCTGATGCCATCGCCTGATGCGCTGGCGGAGTTCCAGACCCTGAGCAGCAACTACAGCCCCGATTATGGTATCGCCTCCGGAGGCACCGTAACCATGGTGGTGAAATCCGGCACCAAGAACTACCACGGCGAATTATGGGAGTTCGATCGCAACGATGCCTTCGACGCCGGAAGCTATTTCGCCAAGCGCAACAATAGTCCTACTCCGGAATTGCGCCTGAACATTTTTGGCGGCAACGTCGGCGGTCCCGTCTTCATCCCCGGCATCTACCCCAAGGACAAAAGCAGAACCTTCTTCTTCGTGAATGAGGAATGGCGCCGCTTCGTCAATGGCGTCAACCCCAGTCCTACGAACACGGTTCCAGCGTCGGATTTTCCAACTGCAGGTTCTAACCTCGTTTACACGCCTTTCGCGGGTGGAGCTACGCCTGTAGTACCGGTCACCAGCGATCCCGCGAAGTTGGCCATCTATGCGCAGGATGGCTTGACGCCTGGCCAGCCGTTCCCCGGAAACGTGATCCCAGCCAACCTGCTTGACCCAAACGCTGTTCTCTTCATGGGCACTGGCAACATCCCCAAGCCCAATACTGGAACGGCCGCCGACCCGCAATACATTGCGTCTCCCAAGCAGCCCACCAACGTTCGCGAGGACGTCGTCCGCATCGATCATGACATCAACTCGAAAATGCACCTGATGGGCCACTGGATGCACGATCAGATGTCGCAGACCATCATCCCGACCATGTGGAGCGGCGACAGCTACGACACCGTCGGCGACGTCTTCCAGAATCCATCCTGGTCGTCCGTCATTCAGCTCTCCCACACCATCACGCCCAACCTGCTCAATGAGGTCGCCCTTGACGTGAATGGCAACACCATCAACATCAGCCCACTTTCCGCCGGCGGCGCTTCTTATGTTGAGCCGGCCGGTTGGAACGCAGGTAGTTTCTTCCAGAACAACAACGCTCTCAACCGTCTGCCGCAGGTAAGCTTTGGCAGTCCACTCGGAACCACATGGACTGAAATCTACTGGCCATGGCGAAACGCCTTCCTCGATTACCAGATTCGCGATGACGTTTCATGGAACAGGGGAAAGCACGACCTCAAGTTTGGCTTTTCCTACATGCGCGTCGACAAGAATCAGCAGCTGCAGGCAGACACCCAGGGCGATTATTCCTTCGGTAGTTCCGATTTCTCTGGAGATTCATACCTCAATTTCCTGCTCGGATTTGCAGACAGCTATCAGCAGTTGCAAAGCCTGAACACTGAACACTGGCTCAATAACACCTACTCCTTCTACGGGCAGGACAACTGGCACATTGCTCCCCGTCTCACTCTGAACATCGGTCTGCGCTGGGACTTCCTTCCTCACGTGTACGAGAAGAACAACTATGTCTCGAACTTCGTCCCTGCCGACTATAACCCTGCCGCAGCGCCGCTCCTGGATGCGTCGGGAGCAATTTGCACGGCAGTTTCAGCTGGCTGTCCGGCGGTCAGTCCCGACCTGGTCAACTACAACGGCGGAACCTTCTACCTGAATGGCTTGCAACTCGCCGGTCAGAATGGATTCCCGCGCGGTATCGTGCAGAACGACTACAAGACCTTACAGCCTCGCGTAGGTTTTGCATGGGACGTATATGGGAACGGCAAAACCGTGCTCCGCGCAGGCGGTGGCATGTTCTACGAGCGTATTCAGGGCAACGATATCTACGGCGCTGCCACAAACCCGCCGTTCGCTTACCACCCGTCAGCGAACGCGGTTTACTTCTCCAGCCCCACGACCAGCGCGATCACCGGAGGAACCGCGTCCACGCCAACCTTCCCGGCCGGCTTGCAGGATCTCAGCTACTACTATCCCGATCCGGCAACCGCGCAATACAGCCTGGGCATCCAGCAACAGTTGGCGCCTGCAGTTGTATTCGTGATGCAGTACGTTGGTTCAGCCGGATGGAACCAGTCGGACGAGCGTAATATCAACACGCTTCCGATAGGGGACATCGTCCATCGGCAGCAGGTGGCCGCTGGTCTGGCGAATGCGAACCTCTATCGCCAGTTCCTTGGCTATTCCAACATCACCCAGATTGAAAGCGCAACCAACCAGAACTACAACTCATTCCAAACCAGCTTCCGCTGGCAGAACCGCCACAACCTCACCATGCAGTTCTCTTACACATGGTCGCATGAGATCGACATCCAAAGTGGCGACCTCGGATCCACCAATATCTCCGGATCAGGCGGAACTGTTTCCAACCCATTCAATCTCAGATATGACCGCGGCTCCGGCGTGCTCGATCGCCGTCATATCTTCAACGCAAACTACGATTACAAATTGCCGTTCTGGCTCCACGGTGGAAACTTCATCGAGCACGGTGTGCTTGGCGGATGGGAGCTTTCCGGTGTCACCATTGCAGAATCAGGATCACCCATCAACGTCACTTACTCACCCGATACCCTCGGTCTCGGCGGTGGCACAACCAACCGGCCTGATCTGGTTGGAAACGGGCGCACAGGACCGAAGACCGTATCTCAGTGGTTCAACACCGGTGCGTTCGCCGCTCCACTCGCTCCCTGGAATGGAGGCACAAACCAGGGCTTTGGCACTGCCGGCAAGGACGCCGTCATCGGGCCGGGCCTATTCAACTGGAACCTCGCCTTGTTCAAGAGCGTTCCTTTCACCGGAAGAGAAAATCCACACCTTGAACTCCGCGTAGAAACCTTTAACACCTTCAACCACACCGAATTCAACAGCGTGGACACAGGCTATACCGACGGCAACTTTGGACAGGTAACCAGCACATTCGATCCCCGCGAATTCCAATTCGGCGGTAAGATCGTTTTCTAACTGAGCCAGAAAACAGAAGGGGCGCGACGGCTAAACTCATCGCGCCCTTTTGTTTTCGTGCCGACAAAACTCGACGATGTCATCCTGGGCGGAGCATCTTGGGGCCCCTCAGACGATAAGTCCGTGGGGTAAGCGGTGGAAGGATCTGCTGCTTCCGTCGACCGCCTACGGAACAATCGCCTTACGGAATCCCCACGATCTTGTGCGTTTGCAAACTGAGCCTCCACTTTGGATGCTCGAGGCAATATCGCACTGCCAGCTCGGTATTCGCTATCCGCTCCGGCCCATCCATCGGCTGCAGAAAGAAATTGCGAAACTCCAGTACCTCAAACTCCGGCGGCTGAGCATTTAATTGCGGAAACACCAGCTTCAACTCATCGCCGGTCTTCTGCACCAGCGGCGCACCCGCTTTGGGACTCACACATATCCAGTCAATCCCCGCCGGCGCTTCCACTGTCCCATTGGTTTCTACCGCAACTTCAAAATCGCGCTCATGCAGGGCATCGATCAGCACCCGGTCCAATTGCAGTAATGGCTCGCCCCCAGTGCACACCACGAACCGAGTTCCGTCCGTTCCACGACCAGGCCATTTCGCGACAATCGCCTCAGCCAGATCTTCCGCAATTTCAAATTTGCCTCCGCCTTCACCGTCCACGCCCACAAACTGCGTATCGCAAAACTGGCAGATCGCCGACGCTCGATCGCTCTCACGCCCCGACCACAAATTGCATCCCGCAAATCGGCAAAATACCGCTGCCCGCCCCGCCTGAGCGCCCTCGCCTTGCAGCGTATAAAAAATCTCTTTCACCGCATAGCTCATCGCCGCACCGCATCGGGATAGGGCAGGGGATCGTCAATCCCGTTTTCGCGAAATCCTTTTCGCCTCAGGAAACAAGAGTCGCATTGTCCGCACGGCTTGCCATCCGGCGCAGGATCGTAACAACTGCTCGTCAATGCGTAATCCACTCCGAGTTCCAATCCTTTTCGAATAATCTGCGCTTTCGTAAGTTGCATGAGTGGGCTGTGGATTATAAGTTTCTGTCGCTCTTCCACTCCGGCTTTTGTGGCGAGGTTCGCCATCGTTTCAAAGGCACGAATGAACTCCGGCCGGCAGTCTGGATATCCGCTGTAATCCAGTGCATTCACGCCGATAAACACGTCGCTCGCGCCTAATACCTCCGCCCACGCCAGCGCAAACGAGAGAAAGATTGTGTTCCGCGCCGGTACATAGGTCACGGGTATGCCATGCTCGATTTCCGCGCTGTCGCGCCCCTTCGGCACATCGATATCGTCTGTCAGTGCCGACCCGCCAAACACGCGCAGATCGATGGTCGCAATCCTATGTTGTGCAAGGCCTAACCCGCGCGCTAGCCGCTTTGCTGCTTCCAACTCAAAGCTGTGGCGCTGCCCATATGCGAACGAAAGTGCGTTTACTTCAAAGCCTTCACTCGCCGCAATCGCCGCAACGGTGGCCGAGTCAAGGCCACCACTGAGTAGCACGACCGCTGGCTTTTTCGGTTCAGGATTATTTTTTCTGCTTGAAATCAAAACCACCTCCGTTTAAGAATAGCTAACCCGCTTCCGTTCTGAGAGCCGCTCTCCCCTCCTCACTCTCTCAATTCTCCTTGATTGCTTGGCATCTGGATTTCGCTGTTCGCATCCAAAAAACCCTGGGCCCCTTAATCCGGAGGTCTTCTATGCGTAGCCAGAGTATCCCCGCTCTGCCTTTATTGTTTGCGCTCGCTTCATTGTTCGTCACACCCTGGATGCTTAACGCACAGCCATCCGGCGGTGTTACTGGTGACCCCACCGATCCAGTTATCTCCTCACGTGCAGCCAACAGTTTGCCGTCGAACCTCGCTTCAGGAACGACCGGCAGCGACCGCTCACTCCCGCAACCTGGAGATTCAGCAACGATCGCAACCACGCAGGTCAAGTTGTCGCTCAAAGCTCTCAACGATCTGCTCGAGGAATATCGGAAAACGGGAGATCGTCCGTCAGAAGCGCATACACTCGGCGCCATTGCCAGTTCATACAACGCGCTCCACCAGCAACAGAAGGCAGTCCAACTATTTCAGGCAGAACTTAATCTGTGGTGCGCACTCGATGACAAGAAGAACGAAGCTACAACTCTCGCACATCTCGGGGATGTCTATCGCGAATGGGGATTCCCCGATCAAGCGATTCACTTCTACCGCGAGGCCCTCAAAACCGATCCTGACCCAGGCGGCAAGCTTGAGCAAGCGGCTATCTTCAACAACCTGGGTTTGGCCTATTTCGCGCTCCGCGACAAGAAAAAATGCCTTGAATATCTAGATCAATCGCTCGCGATATATCGCGCAGCGCAGAATCCTCTGGGGCAAGCACGTGCCCTTACCAACCTGGGTTCGACCTACGGGTTCCTGATCAACGACCCACATAAGGCAATCGACTATTTTCAAGAAGCAGTCACAAGACTAGAGTTACTCAATGACCGATCGACTGAAGCAAACGCGCTCGAATTGATGGGCGGAGTATGGCTCAAACTGCAAATGCAGGATATGGCTGTGGAGAGCTACCACCGCGCTCTCTTCCTTTTCGAACGCATAGGCGATGCACAAGGAGAAGCCTCCGTACGTAAACAATTAAGTGCTGTAGGGGATAACGATTCAATTGCCTCCGCACGCTGAATTTCCGCGCGACCAATCCCGCAGAGACTTCGCCGCACATTCGAGGATCCGTAACCCTGCGGTAGGGGCACAGCGCCATATTTTGCTGGAGGCTAATAGCGAACAACTCCTCCGCGCCCGTTAGAATAGACTTCGCGCATCTCATGAAAGTCTTTCTCACAGGCGCCACCGGATTCGTAGGCCATCACGTTGCCAAAGCTCTCGTCGCTCAGGGAGCTGATCTCCGCCTCCTCGTTCGCAAGTCCAGCAATCTGTCCAACCTCGATGGCATTCCCGGCGATACCGTGGTTGGCGATCTCTCCAAGCCGGACTCGTATGCCCCCGCGCTTGCCGGATGCGACGCCGTCCTCCACGTTGCCGCGGACTACCGCCTGTGGGTCCGGGACCCGGACGAAATGTACCGCGCCAACGTAGACGGTACCCGCGATCTGCTTAAACTCGCCCGCGAAGCCCGCGTCGGCCGCGTTGTCTACACCTCATCCGTGGCCACCATGGCCTTCCGCAAAGATGGCATCGTCGTCAACGAAGACACGCCCGTCACAATCGACGATATGGTTGGTCACTACAAGCGGTCGAAATTTCTAGCCGAACAGCAGGCAATCGCCGCCGCACAGGACGGTCAGCAGGTCATTATTCTTAACCCCACCACGCCCATCGGTCCCAACGATGCCAAGCCCACGCCTACTGGCCGAATCTTCGTCGACTTTCTGAATAGAAAATTCCCCGCGTATGTCGACACCGGCCTCAACCTCGTCGACGTCAATGAAATCGCGCGAACCCACGTTGCTGCTCTGTCAGTCGGAAAGCCCGGTCGCCGCTACATCCTCGGTGGCGAGAACCTCACCCTCAAGCAGATCCTCGACAAGATGTCCGCCATTACCGGTATCCCCTCGCCGACGACGAAAATCCCCTTCGCCATCGCCGCCGCCTACGCCTTTTTCGAGGAGACGATTACCGGAAAAATTCGTGGCAAAGAACCCCGTGCAACATTGGAGGAAGTGCGGATGGGCCGCAAAAAGATGTTTGCCTCCTCAGCTCGCGCCCAGCAGGAATTAGGCTTCCGCATCATCCCCGTCTACCCCGCCATGCGCGCCGCCATTGAATGGTTCCGTGCCAACGGCTACGCCCCATGACCCGAGTCGCCATCATCGCCGCTATGTCCGGCGAACTGAAACCCCTTGTCCACGGTTGGCCACACTCCACTCGCGGCACCATCCAATTTTGGGCCCAGCGCACTGAAGAAGAAGAGTGGATTGCCGCCTGTGCTGGAGCCGGACTCGCCGCCGCCACCCGCGCTTTCGCCGGGATCGAGGACGGCGGGCCCATCGACCTCGTCATCTCTGTCGGCTGGGCGGGCGCCCTCACCCCCGAAGTCGCGGCTGGCAGCGCTCACAATTGTGCCGGCGTCATCGATGCCCGAACCGGTGAGCGCTTCAACTGCGACGCCCATGCCGGAAAGCTCTGGCTCGCCACCAGTCCCCGCGTAGCCGACGAGACCGAAAAACGCCGCCTCGCCACCACCTACAAAACGTCCCTTGTCGACATGGAAGCCGCCGCCATCGCCCGACTCGCTGCCATGCGCAGCATTCCCTTCTATGCGATCAAAGGCGTAAGTGATCCCCTCGACGCTAAAATGCCTGATTTCAATCGTTTCATCGGCCACGACGGCCAGTTTCAAACCGCGAAGTTTGTTCTTTTTGCTCTCCTTCGACCTTGGATATGGCCTGTACTCGTCCGAATGGGCGAAAATAGTAGAAAGGCTTCCCAAAGCATTGCGGAGCGGCTCCACGAACTCCTGAGAGAATGACGAACTCCTGGGCGAATCACAACTTAATCATGAGTGAGGTCACACCAGCACGGATGGCTACCCAAACTACCAACGCCGCCAGCAACATCGCCACCCGGATCCCCACAACTATGCGCGCCGTAGTCTATCGCGGCATCAACGACATGCGTGTCGAGACCGTCCCGGTGCCCGCCGTCGGCCCCGGCGAACTCCTCGTCAAGGTTGCTACCTGCGGCATCTGCGGAACGGACCTTAAGAAAATTCATACCGGTTCCCATTCCGCACCTCGCATTTTCGGTCACGAAATGTCCGGCACCGTGGTCGCCGTCGGCAAGGGCGTAACCCGCTACCAGGGCGGCGAACGCGTAGTCGTCCACCATCACGTTCCCTGCGGTGAGTGTTTCTATTGCCGTAAAGGTACCCCCGCCCAATGCCCGCTGTATAAAAAGGTCGGCGTTACGGCCGGTTTCGAACCGTCCGGCGGCGGGTTCGCGGAGTATATTCGCGTGATGGATTGGGTCGCCTCAAGCTGCGGCGTGGTTCCCATTCCCGACGACGTTCCCTTCGAACAGGCCGCCTTCGTTGAGCCCGTCAACACCGTGCTCAAGGGTGTAAAGATGCTCAACCTGCACGCAGACGACACCGTTCTCGTAATCGGCCAGGGCCCCATCGGCCTCATGCACGCCGTTCTCGCCGGCCGCACCGGCGCCCGTGTGCTCACATCCGATCTCTATCCCGAACGCCATGCCATCGCCGCCAAATTTGGACTGAAGAATCCTATTCATGCGGGCAGCGAAAATGTCGTTGAACGCGTCCTTGCAGAGACTGAAGGCCGCGGAGCCGATGCCGTTATCCTCGCCGTCGGCGGCAACGCTCTTATCAAGACCGCTATGGATGCGGCACGCTGCGGAGGAAAGGTGATGCTTTTTGCCCAAACCCAACGCGGAGAAGCAACTTTTGATCCCGGCGTGGTTTGTATGGACGAGAAGACCCTCATGGGGTCCTACTCGTCTTCCTTCGACATTCTCAATGAAGTTACAGACTTGGTCTTCGCCGGTTACCGCAACGGATTTGACCTGACGCAACTCATCTCGCATCGTTTTCCGCTTGAGCAAGCTGTACCGGCAATCGATGTCGCATCGCACCCCAAAGCTGACTCGATGAAGATTATGATTGAGCCCGTCTCCGGTACAGGAGCAAAGTAAATGCCAAACCCGGTTAAACCCGGTCGCCCGACAGTCGAGGACGTACTCCAGGTCGGCAAAAGTACCGTCGGGGATGTGCTCCAGATCGGCCGTAACACCGTGGAGGAAGTTCTCCACGTTGGCCGCAGCACGGTCGAAGAGGTCATCCAGGTTGGCCGCAATACCCTCGAGTCCGCGCGCCAGCTTCGCCAGGCAACCATGCAGGCCGCAGTACTCCACGGCCGCCAGGACATTCGCATTGAAGATGTGCCTGTGCCTCGCGCAGAAGCCGGCGAACTCATCGTACGCGTCGGCGCCGCACTTACTTGCGGAACCGACCTCAAAGTCTTTCGTCGCGGGTACCATGCCCGCATGATCGTCCCGCCCGCTCTCTTCGGCCACGAGCTCGCCGGAACCGTCGTCGAGGCTGGAGCGGGAGTCGAAGGCTTCCCCAACGGCAGTCGTGTCGTCGCTCTCAACTCCGCTCCCTGCGGCCAGTGCTACTTCTGCAAGCGCGGGCAGGAGAATCTCTGCGACGACCTGCTCTTCAACAATGGCGCCTACGCCGAGTTCATCCGGATTCCTGCACGCATCGTTGCCAAAAACACGCTCATTGTTCCTGACCATGTTCCGCTTGAGCACGCGGCTCTCACTGAACCTCTCGCTTGCGCCGTTCATGGCTTTCTCGATTCCAACCCGCATCCTGAAGACACGGTCGCAGTAATCGGCGGAGGCCCGTTAGGCCTGATGATGGTCCACGTAGCCGCCCTCTCCGGCTGCAACGTTATCTCGATCGTCAAACACGATGGCCAGGTAGAAGCAGCGAGACAGTTGGGAGCAGCGCACATCATCAAGTCTTCGTCGATTCAGAAAGCGATCCGCGAGACTCGAGCACTCACGCCAAATAATCGTGGCGTCGACATCGCCATTGAAGCCGTCGGTGTTCCTGAAGCATGGGAGGAAGCCGTTGAAATGGTGCGCAAGGGTGGCACCGTGAACTTTTTTGGTGGATGCGCGGTAGGAACACGTGTCACGCTCGATACCAACCGCATCCACTACAGCGACATCACACTACGCGCGACGTTCCACCACACCCCGGCCATCTGCCGCAAAGCCCTTGAACTGATTGCCGGTGGTCGTTTCCAGGCAAGCGCCTTCATCACCGGCCACGCTCACCTCTACGAACTCAATCGCGTGTTTGAGAAGCTGATGAACCGCAGCAGCGAAATCAAAACCGCCATCGTTCCATAATGACGCGTGCCTGCTTCATAAAACTGTCATCCTAAGCCGAGCATCTTGAGGCTCCGCAGACGATAGTCTGTGGGGTGAGTGGAGCGAAGGATCTGCTGATGTTTTTCGATCGAGGCCAGAGCAAAATCCAGTCGTGCCGCAAGCGCAATAGAATTGAATGGGCCTCAGCCCCTAAGGGAACTGCCGCGGAAGCAACCATGGCACAGCTTGTATCAGGGCACGACTTTAGTCATGCCGTAAAAACGCAATAAAATCGAGTGAGGGCTTTAGCCCCTGAGGGAAGCGTGGAGTTTTCGCAACAAACTGCCGAAGGAGAATCAGAACAGGAATCCCTCCTCGCCCTCGGATGGTCCGCCCTCCCAGCCAGCTACCGCATTCCCGACAAAACCCCCACCCTCGCAGAAGCGCGCGCCTGGTGCAAGAACCTCGCCGAAACCCACTACGAGAACTTCCACGTAGCCTCATGGTTCCTGCCGGAAGCCCTGCGCCCGCACTTCCACGCCATCTACGCCTACTGCCGCGTCTCCGATGACCTCGGCGACGAAGTTGGCAACACCGCCCAATCTCTCGCTCTCCTCGACCTCTGGGGACGCGAACTCGATGCCTGCTATGAAGGCCGTGCGCGTCACCCCGTCTTCGTCGCCTTAGCCGAGACGATCCGCGCCTGCAACATCCCCAAACAGCCCTTCGCCGATCTGCTCACCGCGTTCCGCCAAGACCAGATCGTCACGCGCTACGCCAACATGGGGGAGGTCTTGCAGTACTGCCGCTACTCCGCCAACCCCGTTGGCCGTCTAGTCCTCTACACTTGCGGCTACACCGACGAAGAGCGCTTCCGTCTTTCTGACGCAACCTGTTCAGCCCTGCAGCTTGCCAACTTCTGGCAGGACGTCCGTGTGGACTTCGCCAAGAATCGCGTCTACATTCCTCAAGATGATATGCAACGTTTCGGCGTGACAGACGCGACCATCCAGCAGGGAATCGCGACCCCCGAATTCCGCTTGCTCCTCAAGCACGAAGTTGAATATGCGCGCAGCCTCTTTCACCAGGGCCTGCCTCTCATCAACATGGTCAATCGCGATCTCGCTCTCGACCTCGATCTCTTCAGCCGCGGCGGCCTAGAAATCCTCAACGCCATCGAGCGCCAGGACTATGATGTCCTCAGCGCCAGGCCAGCCATTTCCAAACGGACGAAATTAGGCTTGGTACTCCGCGCCTTGAGCGGAAAATTTGTACCGTTCCTGCGTTCGGGACCCAAAGGGAAAGCGGCCAGACCCCAGTGACGACGCAAGAGATGCCCGAAGCTATAACACTGGACGCCGCGTACTCAACATGCAGGGCAATCGCCAGACGCGAAGCCAAGAATTTCTACTACGCATTCGTCGCCCTCCCCGAGCCGCGCCGCAACGCCATCTGCGCCATCTACGCCTTCATGCGTAAGGCCGACGACCTCTCCGACGACGAAAGTATTCCGCGCGAACAGCGCCGCATGAATCTTGAGCAGTGGCAAGCAGCATGGCGCCGCGCGTCGCAAACCGGCGCAACGCAAGACCCTGTATTTATCGCCGTCCGCGACGCGACACAGCGCTACAAAATACCTCTAAGCCTTCTCGACGAACTCATCGTCGGCACCACCTCTGATCTCAAAGCCAATCCGGCAGACGCGCCCGATACGTACGCAACCTTCGCCGATCTCTACCAGTACTGCTATCTCGTCGCATCCGTAGTCGGCCTCGTTTGCATTCGCATCTTCGGCTACACCGACCCTGCTGCAGAGAAGCTTGCCGAAGAAACCGGCGTAGCCTTCCAACTCACCAACATCCTCCGCGATGTAGCCGAAGACGCCGAACGAGGGCGCGTCTATCTCCCTCTCGAAGATCTCGCCGCTCACAATGTGACGCTCGACTCAATCCTGCATCGCAAGGATGGCGCACCTCCATCCGCGAATGAGTGCGCTCTTCTCGCCGAAATTGGCAAGCGCGCAGAGGGCTACTACGCATCCGCGGCCAGGCTGCTTCCGCTCATCGATCGTGAGAGCCGCCCCGCGTTGTGGGTATTGGTAAGGATTTATCGCGGCCTGCTGAGGCGAATCCGCCGCGCAGACTACGACGTCTTTTCGCGTCGCATCAGCGTCCCAACCTTTCAGAAACTAGAAATCCTGGCTGTAGGCATGGCCAAACTCGCCATCGCCCGTCTGTCCCCATAGCGCTCAAAATCTCCTCCGCTGTGTCATCCTGAGCGGAGCAGCTTGGGGCCTCGCAGACGTAGTCTGTGGAGTTAGCGCAGCGAAGGATCTGCTTTTGCTTTTGTTTTCTTAGTTCAATTCACGAGGAGCACGTGCCGAAAGCACGACAACAACTGGAACCCCGAACCGTGACCGTCATCGGCGGCGGCGTGTCCGGTATGAGCGCTGCCTGCGCCCTCGCCGAAGCCGGCTACCGCGTGCAACTCGTCGAGCGCCGAGGTTACCTCGGCGGTCGCGCCTCATCCTACCTGCATCCTGGCGTCAACGAAGTCATCGACAACTGCCAGCATGTCCTCTTCGGCTGCTGCACCAACCTCATCGGTTTCTACAAGCGCGTCGGCGTAGAGAACAAAATCCACTGGACTACAGAAATGACGATGATCGAGCCCGGCGGCCGCCGCTCGATGCTCGGTCCATCCTCGCTGCCCGCTCCGCTCCACGGATTGCCAAAATTGCTTAGCGCCCACGCCTTCACATTGGCGGACAAGATTTCTCTGGCACGAGCATTTCGCGCCATGATGAAGCCTGTCGAGGACGAACGAGAATCACTAGCGAACTGGCTCCGTCGCCACAAGCAGACCCCCAGCGCCGTCGAGCGTTTCTGGCGCCTCGTAATCGCCAGCGCACTCAACGCCGATCTCGACGCCATCGCCGTCCCCTACGCCGCGAAAGTCATTCGCGAACTCTTCATGAACTCCCCCCAAGCCGGCGCGATGGGAATGAGCTCGGTTCCCCTGAGCGAACTTTACGGCGGAGCTGCACAGTTTCTGAAAGATCGCGGAGCGGAACTCCATTTCAACACCAACGTTGAGTCCGCGGAGTGGAAGGAGCAGGCCTCGCAGTGGACGATCCACACGCGCACTGGCACACTCGTCTCTGAATTCCTCATCATTGCGCTGCCCTTTGAAGCCATGCAGAGGCTCCTGCCGCATCTTCCTGTCGCGCCGGGCAGCGAAAAACTCGCGCAGCAAATCCAAAGATTTGAACACTGGCCCATCTGCAGCGTCCACCTCTGGTTCGATCGCGAAATCACCAACCTACCGCATGCTGTCCTGCTCGACCGCGAGATCCACTGGATGTACAACAAGAGCGTCCTGCAACCATGGCGCAAATCCAAAGGTAGCTATCTAGAACTTGTACAGTCCGCATCAAGAAAATTCGCCGCCCTCGAACGCCAGCAAGCGATCGATCAAGCTTTAGGGGAGCTAGCCGAATTCTTCCCGGCAATCAAAGAAGCCAAGGTAGAGAAAGCCGCCCTCATCAAAGAAGTGCGCGCTACCTTCGGCGTGCCTCCGGGGATCGACAGACTCAGGCCGCCATCAACGTCCCCATGGCCAAACTGCTTCCTCGCAGGCGATTGGATCGCCACCGGCTGGCCTTCCACCATGGAGAGTGCAGCTCGCTCCGGTCACTTGGCCGCCGAAGCGCTCTCCGCCAGCAGAATCGAAGACTGCCGCTTCCTCGAACCCGACCTCGAGCCACAAGGCTTGATGCGCTGGCTGTAATCAGTGGGTGTCGGCTAAAGATCGCAAGTCTTCGAGAGACTTGCAAACGCGGATTCTTAACGCCGGCTCCTGAATCGTGTGTGCTAGGCGGACATCGGAGTCAAAATCATCCACATCACCGTAGGCCGTCTGAACGATGCGCGATTGCTCTTCGGTCAGCTTCCAACGCTTCTTGGAAGAGTCGAACATTGCACGCTGATATTCATGAACAGACAGAGAGCCTTTGAGATAATCGCTCATGAGTCGAAGAAAGTAGAGTACGTCAAGCTCGGAAGTTTCGGTCATAAGTCAGTCTTTTACTCGGCTGCTTTTCAATGCGCCAGAAAATAAACCCCCACACAAACCAGCACCGCCGCCGTCCATCGCCGCCGGTCCACCTTCTCGCGCAGAAACAACTGTGCAGCCACGGTATTCGTGACCAGCGTCAGCGAAGCCGCCGCCGGCCCCACCAGGCTCAGGTTCATATGATTCAGCGCAAACAGCAGCGAGAAGAACGCCACCGCCATGAAAAAGATTCCGCCCACAAACAGCGGGGAAGTTACCACCGCTTTGATCGCGCCGCCCAGCCCACTCTTTGCGCGAATATCATCTAGGTCGCCCATCGACTTCATCGCGGCAGCCGTCAGCACTTCGCCCGTAGACGAAGTAATCACGATCGTCGCAATCATTCCGGCGGCCTTCCACAACGACGCTTGCGCCAACACGTTTGCCACAATCATCGACCGGCCTCTTCCGTATCCGGAAGTACTTCCCGCGCAATGATCGCGTTCATTGGGGGAGTCGTGTTCGCCGGACCATGCGCGACAAACGCGACGCCCACCGTGATCATCACGATCCCGATCCACCGCATGTATGAAATATTTTCATGCAGCCAGTAGTGCGCCAGCAGCGCTACAAATACGTTGCCCAGCGCAGTTGCCGGCATCACAAAGGTCAGATCAGCCCACGATAGCGCCGTCAGGTAGCTGGCGAAATATCCAATCAGCAACGCGATCCCTAACGCGATCCATGGAGTGAACACCGCTCCGATCAGCGTCAGCGGATGCGCGACTGAGATCGGCGGAAGGCTCGTCATTCCGCGCGAAAGGGAAGCGTCGCCCAGCGGCACGCTCACCGAAACGAACGCCAAAATCAGATACTGATTGAAAGTGAGCCGATGATTAGCCATTCGTTCTGCTGCGGCATCCTTTCCCGCAAAAGAAATGGAGGGCAGACGCTGCGCGCCGCCCTCCAATGTTTGGTGCCCTTGAATGCTAAAGCGCCCTACGCGCCTGCGTTCACCGGTGCAGTGGGCTTAGCGGGCTGACTGCGTTTCTGCTTGACCGCCTTGTTGCGCTCCGCGCGAAGCTTCATAAATGCTTTCGCCTCAACGTAAAGCCGCGGCACGTCGCGGTTCACGATCGCCTTCCACACCACGCGGAACGCCGCCTTCGGACGGAAGTAGTACTCGTCATAGAAGCGGTGCACCATCTCCATCACGTAGTCGACCGGCAGCCCCGGATACTCGATGTGCGCCATCTGGTGTCCGCCGCCGTCTTCCATCTTCTCGTTGGTGATGAAGCCGTTGGCCTTGGCGTAGTCGTAGAATTCGGTACCCGGATAGGCGTGCGCAATCGACACCTGTATCGTTTCGCAGTCCAGGGTCTTCGCAAAGTTGATCGTGTTGCGGATCGACTCCTTCGTCTCGCCCGGCAGCCCGAGAATAAAGTCGCCGTGAATCACGAGGCCGAGGTCGTTGCAGTCCTTCGCAAAGGCCCGCGCACGTTCAACCGTCGCGCCCTTCTTGATGTTCTTGAGGATCTGCGGATCGCCCGATTCGAATCCCACGATCAACAGCCGGCATCCTGCATCCTTCATAGCCTTCAGCGTGTCGCGGTCTGTTGTAACTCTGGAGGTACAGCTCCACGTAATCCCGAGCGGCTTGAGCTTTTCGCAAAGCTCGATGGTGCGGCCCTTCTGAATGTTGAAGGTGTCGTCATCGAAGAAGAATTCCTTCACGTGCGGGAAGTTCTCATGCGCCCACTTCAACTCCGCAGCCACGTCGTCCGTCGAGCGCTTGCGCCACGCGTGTCCGCTCAACGTCTGCGGCCACAGGCAGAAAGTGCATTGCGCCGGGCATCCGCGCGTCGAATAAAGCGCGATATACGGATGCAGCAGGAACGGCACGTTGTACTTCGTCACGTCCATGTCCCGCTTGTAAATCTTCGTCGCCCACGGCATCGCGTCAAGGTCTTCCACCTGCGGGCGATCGGGGTTGTGGATGATCTTTCCATCCTTCTTGTAGCTGATCCCCAGAATCTCGCTCAGCGGCTTGCCTTGGGCAAACTCCACCACGGAGAAGTCGAATTCGCGGCGGCAAATGAAATCCAGCACGCTGCACTCGTTCAATGCGCGATCCGGATCAGTGGTCACCGGCGGTCCGACGAACGCGACTCGAATCGATGGATTGGCGGACTTGATGGCTTCGGCCAAACGCTGATCGCCTTCCCAGCCCACTGTCGAAGTGAACAGAACGAGGAATTCGTAGTTCTTGCAAATCTTGATCGTCTCGTCCGCCGACACGTGATGTGGCGGCGCATCCAGCACGCGCGATCCTTCCAGCAGACCTGCTGGGTAGGTGAGCCAAACGGGGTACCAGTACGACTCGATTTCACGCGTAGCGGGCCAGCGCGAGCTTGCGCCTCCATCGAAATTCTCAAACGAAGGCGGGTTGAGGAAGAGTGTTTTCAGTGGCATAGGCATCCCCTCAATTCTAACATTTAGCGTGTTTTTACGCGGCTTTAAGGTGTGTATTGCTATGGTTACTTGGCCTTCAGTTCGTGCAGCCAGTCGTCCATGTGGCCCAGCGCACGCAGCAGGTTAAGACGCGCTTTTGCCAGCTCGAAACCTGCATCCAGTGCATCCTCATTCTTTTGCCCCGCATCGATCAGTGCCAGTTGCTCAGCCTTGGGGCTAGTTTGCGGCTGTGAGCCCGGCCCGGCCCCATTGCCTAACTCCAACTGCGTCAACACGGTCTTCAACTGCTCATCCGCGATCTGTTGTTTTAGACTCGCAATCTCTGCCTGGGTATCAAGTTCGCGAATACTTCCGCTAAGGTCAGCAATCGCAAGGTCGTTCTGCTTCTCCGCTTGCTCTGCTTCGACCGTTGACCGCAATGCATCGGCAGCCGATTCTTTGGCTCTAGCGCGCCGTCCCATGTCGAGAATCGGGATCTGAACGCCTATGCCTGAGGCGAAATTGTTCGCCGGCAGGCTGGTGGCAAAGTACTTGTTCACATCGTTCAGGATCGTTGTATTCCGGTTGTATTGCATGAAGAAGCGCAACTCAGGGAAATAACTTACCTCCCGATCTCCCTTGGCCTGCAGCATCTTCGACATCCCCACCAGCTGAGCGGCACGCACACCCGCAATATCCCGAGGCGGTTCCCCATGAACTTGCGGAATCTCTGGAATACTCGCGTGGTCGGCCTTGATCGAACCTTCAGGAAGTCCGGTAAGAATGGCTAGCTGCTTTTCCAGCACCGCTGCGCGCGCCTCAAGGTGCAGACGCTTCAGCTTAATTTCTGCCACCCAAAGCTTCGCCTGTAACATCTCACTCGTTGCATCTACGCCAGCTTCGGTCCGCTGCTGCTCAATATCCGCAAGACGCGTCGAGAATTGTTCCTGCTGGTGTACGGTATTGAGTTCTTGATTTACCGCATCAAGCTCGATGTACGCCGTCGAAGCATCTAGAGCTACCTGCTCGCGCGCATCCTTCAACCGCGCTGCTGCTGCCTGCACTCCAAATCGCGCAGCGTCGATGTATTTTTTTTGGGGAATACTGTAGACCAGCGACTGCACCGTCGCATTCCAGATGGATGGTGGCGATCCCGTGAAACCTACTTCCGGGAATACCGGCAATCCCGTCCCAACGTTCACTGAAGGAATAACCGCGTCCTTGCTCTCCGACAGTACCGCGTTCGCCTTATTCACATCGGCCATCGCGGCCCGCACCCCTGTGCTGTTCTTCTGCGCCAGGTCCACTACGGTCTTAAGGGACACTTGTGCGTGTCCTGCCGTGGCCGCACAGATCACTGCTATCGCGATCCCCGACCACACCCGCCCCACGCCGGAACGTGCATCTCTCGCCAATAATCCAAAGACCCTCAAAACGTCAGCCCCAATGCCGGTTTGTAATTGTGTGCCAGCTGCAAGGCCGCCGCTTTTGCCTGCAGCGCGCCATTCTTGTCACCCAACTGCGCCTTGAGCCGCGCCAGCCGCGTGTATGCCTCAAAGGCCGGACCTTCTTCCGTGTGCGGAAAATCTCGCAGGTATTCCTCCAGCATCTTCACCGCGAGCGGAAGGTTGCGCTTACTCCTCGCCAATACTGAAGATCCGTTGTATAGCGCAACACCCGCGTGACGGTCATGCTGCGCTGCTTTGTAGCCATTTTCGACTGCTGCGTCCATCTGGTCCCAGCGCTCGTGTTTACGATAAAAACTGGCGAGCGACATCCACCCGAACGCAGGATGATCGCCACTCATAGCCGCCAATCTAAACTCTCGCTCGGCCGCGCCAATATCCTTCTGGCTCTCAGCAATCCGCGCCAACAGAATGTGGGCACGCGCAGGATCCACCTTCTCGAGCGAGGGAACCAGTCCTCTCGCTTTATCAACGCCGCCGCCCACCACGCCTGGCGCCGAAGTATAAAACTCACCCAGATCCGCCATCGCTTCTCCGTTGCGCGGATCGAGGCTTACCGCTTGCTCAAACTCCGCCCGCGATCGCTTCGCCAGGTTGTATGCGCTTATGAATGAGGCATGATCTGCTTTCTCGCCTAATGCACGTCCCAGCCATAGGTGTTCGTTTGAACTCTGCCCGTCGAGCCTCAATCCCTGTTCGCATTCGTTCGCCGCATCGTCCCAGTTTTCCAGCATGAAGTGAACTCTGCAGCGTAGATTATGCGTCTCCGCAGACGACGGCAGGGAACTCAGCAGCGTCAGCGCCCGGTCCGCCTCGCCCGATTGCAGCGCGGCATTGGCCTGCGCAAGGCCATCCTTCGGCACATCCACCTTTGCAGACGTAAGCGCCGCGGCCAGCAAAGTGATTGCGAGTGCGCTCGTCACCGGACTCTCTTAATTGGGACATCTTCTTGAAGAGGCTGTCCGGTCGTGGTTCCCGTCGCGACCCAGTCGCCTACCTGCAGTCCGGAAAGAATGGCGACCTGCGTCAGATTCAGAGCGCCGGTCACCACATATGTCTTCTTCAACTCATCGCCATTAATCTTGAAGACATAAGTCTTGCCGTTTTCTGATCGCAGCGCCTCGCGAGGAATACTCAACGCATTTTCCTGGCTCGAGGTTGTCGCCGTCACCGTCACATGGGTCTCCGGCAACAATTGTCCATCCATATCGTCGATATGAATCAAAACCTCGCCGACGTTGCGTGTGCCTGAGTTGATGATCGTGATCGGGACGCGTTCAATTTTGCCGTGCCACACTTGACCCGGCTTGGCATCCCACTTGATCAGGATGGCCTGGCCCACGGCCAGCTTCCCAATCTCCGGCTCATCGAAATATGCACGTACCCGCTCCTGGTGCAGGTCAGCCATTTGCAGCAATAGTTTGCCTTGCTCCACAAACTCCGTTGCATTCACATTCAGGCTGTAAATTGTCCCTGCTGCAGGAGCATGCACTGACGACTCAGCAAGCACTTGCTGCGCCGCCTGCCTGCCCGCCTCCGCATCGCGCACCGCCGCCTGTGCCCGTGCCACTTCGGCAGGGGAGTAGCGGCTTTGTACCGCCGTTTCCGCAGCATGTAAGTTCGCTTCGGCGGTCGCCAGTCTTTGCCGTGCCGCTGCAACCTCGCTCGGAGCCGCAGCCCCGGTGGCACTTAACTTCACCAGCGCATCCACGTCACGTTGTGCCTGGTCGCGTTCTAATTTATTGCGAGCAACATCAGCAGTTGCCGCCTGCCGCTGTTCCAGTGTGCCGTTCTGCGTCGTTGCCTCCAAAGAGGCCTGAGCGGCCTTCACCGCACTGTCCGCACTGGCCAGCTTGGCGCGGGCATCAATATCATCTAGTTGCAGCAGGAGTTTGCCCACTGAAACCGTGTCGCCTGCCTGCACATAAACGGCCTTCACCAACGCCGGAATTGGAGCATGAACCTCGATAGGGTGAATGGGCTCAACGATTCCGTTGGTGCTGATGGTGCTCGCTAAAGGCTCCTGTGACACTTGAGCCGCATGCACGGGCAAGCGATCTCGCGTAAGAGATCGAGCGCCAAAATATACAAAAATAAGGATGACGACCGCACCCAACCAAAGCCATTTGCGGTCTAACTGCTTTCTTTCTGTAACCATGAAGGCGACCAAAGCCAGTATATAAGACTCATCACAAAGCCCTTAGGTGCAGAAATTTACAGGAATACGATGTAGAAACTTGCAGACCGCAGTGTTCATCCTGATCCCTCCTGCTCATCCCGGTCCCTCGTACAATATCTCTATGTCTTCTTCGCAACCGCGCTACACCGATGACCACGCCAAAGCCGGGCTCGACTTCGCCTTTCCCGCCATCGAGACCTGGCAGAATCAGTTTCCCGGCTACGAAATCGTTATCGACGACCCCGAATTGACCTCCGTCTGCCCCAAGACCGGACTGCCGGACTTCGGTTCGCTTTCCATCCGCTACATGCCACGCGGCCGCTGCCTCGAACTCAAATCGCTCAAGGAATACCTCTTCAGCTACCGCAACCTCGGCATCTTTCAGGAAAACATCGTCAACCAGGTCCTCGAAGACGTCGTAAAAGCCTGCGATCCCGTCTGGGCCGTGGTTCGTGGAGAATTCCGTCCCCGCGGCGGCATAGCCACTACCGTAGAAGCCCGCTGGCCCCGCCCCAAAGAGTGAGAGTCAAAAATCTGGCGGTCTCACCAGCAGCGAAGCGCGACGAAGTCGCAGGAACTGCCCCGAGATTTCAGATAGCAGAACGAAACCACGGCTGTCATCCAAGCTTCCGCACTGGGAACAGCGAACAGACTTCGATGAGCGCTTTGGCCTGAATACGTCGATTGAGGCAGGATGCCTCCAACAGAAGCCGTCTAGTTATTCAGCACCTTTGCGCGCCATTGCGGGAAGGCGCGGAGATCCTTGAAGGGCTGGCTGCATCAAGGCCGTTGAGTTTGGCCGAATCGATGGGAGAGTAGATCGCGGCAGCACGATTACCACCTGTGGCGGGACCCGCCAAGAGAGAGTTCCTTCGCCACAAGGCGACGAACTGAGAGTTCGCAAGCGATGTCCACCTAGGCGCCTCAGCGACTCTGAACCGAATCAGGTTCGAAGCGCAGAGCGTAAATATCGTCGCCGCCGACGTCGCGCAGCACCATCGGCGCATCGTCGAGGTCGAGACCGATCCACCCGTTGTAGTAGGAAGCGAAACGAAAGTCTTTCAGATCGACCACTTGCTCGACGACGCCTACTGCGGGCTTGACACGAAATATGCCAGTGTTAGCGCTCCCGTGAAGGAAGTAAAGGTATCCTCCGTGATGGGACCAGATGGGATAGTCGTTATCACCCTTCTGGACGCTCTTCCAGCGCTGAGTCTTGAAGTTGAATACGAACAGTTCTGTAGTGTAAATGTTTATGCCGCTCAGCCATTGTCCGTCCGGCGACCAGCGCGCGTTATCGAAGTCCTTCGAATCTGGAACGGTCGTGATGTGGTGTGTCGCCAAATCGTAGATCTTGATTTCCGACAGCGGCTCCTTGCCTGAGGAGTAGAACCAGCTCATCGCGATCTTCTTTCCGTCCGGCGACCAGGATGGATTGAGTTGCTCGTCAGGATCGTCCGCGAACAGCGGCTGCGGAACTCCACCCCGCGGAGAAATGAGATATACCTTGTCGAGGTCGTGCGCATCGCGACCGAAAACCAGAATCTTAGAGCCATCGGGTGACCAGCGAGTCTGAGTCGGATAAAACGGCGGGTTGGTGAGCCGAATAGGATCGCTGCCATCCCGGTTTGCACGCCAAAGAATACCTTCCGGATAGGTCACCCAAGCCACCGACCTGCCATCGGGAGAGAAATCAACGAACTCTGCTGAAATACCTCCGAAGAGTAGCTCGAGTTGGTGGGTCCGAGGACTGGCGCGCTCCAGCTGTCCGTTGAGAGTCACCCCCCGTTCAAAGATCTGCTTTCCATCTGTGCTGGGCATTGGTTCTCCCCAGCGCATCGGACCCGTCGTCAGCTGCGCGGGCTCTTTTGACGAGCGACGCAGAAAGCCGCGGCGCTCGTCCATCGCCCAAACCTGAGAGGGTGCAAACAATGGGTAGAACCTGGCCGGCTTTTGCCACTCGAGGAAAAGAAAGAAGCTTCCATCAGCGGTCCACCGGCCACAGCACATCATTGATCCTGTGCGCCAACCGGGCAGGAACTGGCGAAGACCTGAACCGTCGGCACCCATCTCGTAAATGCGGTCATCGTTATCGAATCGAATCAGACGGCCATCGGGCGACCAACTGATTCGATCCATCATCGCGTGGTTGGAACTCATTGCAACATGGGCGATCTTGTGACGGTCGGTACCATCTGCGGCAACTATCTCAATATCTCCGTTCCGACGGCTGTACACAACGGAACGAGCGTCCGGAGACCAGGCTGCCGAGATTACAGAGCCTGAAGCGAGCACCTGCTGGACATTTGCGACCGGGTCAACGCTCCACAGGCTCGGCTGCGAGTCATCAGGTCCAGGCAAATACCTCGAGAGAATGAGGATCCTGGCGCTATGAGGGGAAGCGTCGATCACCATCGGGTATCCGATGGACGTGGGAATCTTAACGATCGGGCCGCCAGAAGTCGAAAGCTGGCCGATGAATCGAGGGTCAGGATAGAAGCTCAGATACAGACGTGAGGCATCGATGGCAAAGAGCCCTTTGCGTCGGTTGTCATGAGTGAGCTGCGTGTAAGAAGAAATGTGCGGCGGTGGGAGCGGTCGACGCAGATTCCAGCCTTCGTAGACCATAACGCCCGCGATGGCGATCCCGAAGAAGAGCCAGAGAAGCGGATTTCGCCGCTGGTTTGTGGCTTCGGGAGTGGTGGATGCTTGCGAAGGTGAATCGACGGGCTCAACCGATTCTTGCAAAGCGGGGGGCACTTCGATCCCAAGCTTTGCAGGATCTATGTTCTCGTTTGCCGGCTGGATGATCCTTGTCCCGTTCGGCGATGCGCCAAGCAGACCGTCGGGCTCCTCACTGGCATCGACGTGGCAGATAAGCCGGTAGCCGACGGTTGCTACAGTCTCGATATAGCGCGGCTCGCGGACATCGTCGTCGAGCGCTTTGCGAAGCTTGAGCACGCTCCGCGCCACCGAGTTTTCGGTGACCGCTGCGTCGCCCCAGATGGCTTTGAGAAGTTCCTCTTTGGAGACGACACGCTGCGGATTGCGCAATAGAAGCAGAAGAACCCGGAAAGCCTTCGGTTCGATGGCCAGTATCTTGCCCTGACGGACGACGGAGTACTCGCTCTCGCGGACTTCAAGATCTCCGAAGCGAAAAACAAAGAGCTTATTCGCGGTCATAATTTCGTCAAGAAAAGGTCAGGCCGAAGTCAAGACAGGATCCGGTTTACATCTTAAGAATCGCCGCAGCCAATATCTGGCAAGGGGAAGATCCGAAACAACACGTTCAGGAGGCGATGGGAACATTATGCACATCCAGGAAGAACTACGCCAGAATGCGGCCTTGGCGACGATGGCGGCCGTCATCGCGCTATGGAGCGGGACAGGGTTGCCGGCGCAGGCGCAAAAGCTGGTGACCTTTGACGCACCCAATGCAAGCACCGCGGCCTATGCGGGGACAGAAGCCGCGGCTATCAACAACCGGGGAGCAATTACCGGAGATGTACAGGATGCCAATGGCGGCGTTCATGGCTACGTCCGCTCGGCCGAAGGGGATTATGTTGAGTTCGATGTTTCCGGGGCGAACTCGGCGCCGGGGGCCAACTGCCTCTACTACGCGGGAGGCACCTGCCCCCAGGCGATCAACGACCTGGGAGTCATCACGGGATTCTACGGAGATGCCAGCGGCGCGTTTCACGGGTTCGTGCGTAACGCGGGGGGAGAAATCTCAACCTTCGACGCGCCAGGCGCGGCGGGAGCTACGTTCGCGACGAGTATCAATGTGTGGGGAACGATCACCGGCTACTCATTTGACGAGGCCGGAACCGGACACGGCTTTGTACGGAAATCGGATGGCACGATCACGATGTTTGATGACTCCGAAGGCGGCACGGGGCCGGGTCTGGGCACCTTTCCCGATACCATCAACGATGAAGGCGCAATCGCCGGTGTGGTAGCGGATCCAGCGGGGTTTAACCACGGTTTTGTGCGCGGGCCGGAGGGCAAAGTCGCAAATTTCGATCCTCCGGGTGCGACCACTAGCCCGATCGGAACCGGCAATGTGCTGATCAACGATTTGGGTCTTGTAGCGGGCACGGTCTTTCGGGGCGCGTCGAACGTCAACTACGGTTTTGAAGGCGCCTGGGGACGAAAACTCCTGGACTTCGAGACGGAGCAGGCAGGCACCGGCAGCAACGAAGGGACAAATGTGAACGCTATGAACGTCTTTGGGACGACAGTAGGGTACGTGACAGACAGCAACGAAGAGAACCATACGTTTGTGCGCTATGCAAACGGGAAGGCGGTTGTATTTGATGTGCCGGGGCAGATGGCGGTGCCGGGATCGTTCTTTGGTTCGGCGGCGTATGGGATCAATGCGCGAGGGTTGGTAGCTGGGCGCTGGCACGACACGAACACTCTGCTCCACGCGTTTGTTTGGGTACCGTAGATCGCTGTGTTGGCGGTTTGGAACGAGGAACCGGGTCGGCGACAAGTCTGCGGATCATGGTCTTGCGAGTGCTTACTTGCCGCCGATGCTTCTTTCCACGTCCTCTTCGCACGCGAAATCCTTATATTTGACCTTTAGAGGAACTGCTCAGAATTCGGTGCGCAGTGTGGACAACGTCGGTCGGGTTTCCTTCGTGAAGCGGGGAGTGCGCCTAAGTACGGCGGACCAGCCGTGAGCAGTGATGGATCTCGATGAGAGCATAATCGCCAAGTCACTCATCAAGCTTCGAGGGGAGAAATTCGCTAGTTCGGACCATTCACGCCAAAGGTTCTAACTGCCAAACGTCCTCCCGCTTTCTGTCAATCCCCCAGTCCCGCAAAAGCCGACCAAGTCATTGATGTCACGTCGCAAACTCTCCCCGCAAAATCTGCATTGAATTAAGTCTCAAAGGCGCACACTTTAATGCGAAGAACCAAAACAGCCCGCGCACAGCAATCGCATCGCTCCGCCCACCAAGCCCAATCGAATGGAGGATTTAGCTAGAAACTTCCTGATTTCACCCGTAAGTCCTTTGTTGAGAAGAATCTGGATATAACTTCAATGATAAGAATATTTTGTGCTAAAGTGTTGCCCATAACCTGCACAAACTCAGGAATTTACGCACAGAGTATGGGAGGGGGAGGGGTACCGCCCCTAATCTCCGGTGATGGGGCCTAACCCGTTCATCTTCCTGACGTTCGGTAGTCGCCCTGCGGAGATTCTTTCGCCGCCGCGCATGGGATACTCAAATCCGAGGGCCCTTCAGCTTGGCGACAGTGACACCATCTGACCGCGCGCGCATCTCGCCCGCTCTCGCCACGCTCATACTCCTCATCGCCCTCAACCTGCTCAACTACATCGACCGCTACATTCTCCCCGGCGAACTCTCCCTCGTTCAGAATGAATTTCACGCCACTCGAGAGCAGATGGGCGCGCTCACCACGGCCATGTTCTTCGTCTACATGCTGGCCGCGCCACTCACCGGCTGGCTCGGCGACCGCTATCGTCGCAAGCCCCTCATCATCGCTGGCGCAGTTCTCTGGAGCCTCGCCACACTCAGCACCGCATGGGTGCACGGTTATTGGACCCTCTACTTCCGCCACGCCATAGTCGGTATCGGTGAAGCATCATTCGGCATCTTCGCTCCCGCCGTCATCGCCGACTTCTACCCCGAGCGCGACCGCAACCGGATTCTCTCGATCTTCTACACAGCGATTCCCGTGGGCGCCGCCCTCGGTTATGTGGCTGGAGGTCAAATGGGATCGCTGTGGGGCTGGCGCCAACCGTTTTTCATCTGCGCCATCCCCGGATTAATCGTTGCAGCGCTCTACGGATTCTTCGGCAGCGAACCGGTTCGCGGCGCGCAGGATCACATCAAACCCACAACCGATCGCGCCACCTTCGCCGGTCTTTTCCGCAATCCAGCTTTCCTCACCGCCACCTTCGGACTTGCCATGCTCACCTTCGCCATGGGCGGCATCTCCAACTGGATTCCTGAATTCCTTCACAACCCCATCGGTCTCTCGGTCGCCAAAGCCAGCCAGCTTGCCGGAGCCAGCACGGTGCTCGACGGCATCCTCGGCACCGCCATCGGGGGCATCATCGCGCAGCGTTGGCTCCGCACGAATCATCGTGCACTCTACCTGATTAGCTTCTGGAGTGTCGCCCTCACACTCCCATTCGGCATCCTGCTTTTCTTTGGCCCCACACGCTTCGCCGTTCCCGCGCTGTTCGCGGCGGAGTTCTTTCTCTTCCTCAACACCGGCCCGCTCAACACCGCCATCATCAATTCCGTCTCTGCGCCCGTCCGCGCCACCGCCGTCTCTGTGAACCTCTTCTGCATCCATTTCTTCGGCGATACCTTCTCACCGCAGATCATCGGCAAGATCGCCGATCATTCCACACTTCGCATCGGTCTTGGAGCCACCCTCGTCTCCCTCGTCCTCTCCTGCGCCATTCTTTTCATCGGATCTCGCTTTGCTCCTCCGCTGGAGGATAACGTTGTCCACCATGCGTAGACTGGCGCCATGACTTACATCGAGGTTCTGCGGTCTGCGTTGATCACTCTTGCGTGGCTGATGGCTTTGAGTTGGCTGTATCGCTCAGTTACGGCCCTGCGCGGAATGCAGTTAGTCCTCGATCTCACCACTATCGATAAGAATCAGCTCCCACCGTTGCCTGCGGACAATCTCTCTCACGTGACCGTTATCGTTCCAGCCCGCGATGAAGAGGATTCAATCAGTCAGAATCTCGAATCGCTCCTCCGCTCCGAAAGTGTTCGCGCACAGATCATCGCCATCGACGACCGGTCGGAAGATCGTACGGGCGCTCTCATGGATGCTGTGGCATCAAGATCGGACAACGCTTCAAACACTCTCAAAGGGGCAAACACCCTTGAAATCATCCACAATCGCGAGTTGCCCGGAGGCTGGCTGGGAAAGCCGCACGCTCTGGCCCTTGGAGTCGCACGCGCTCAGGCCCCGTGGCTCCTCTTCACCGATGGAGATGTCGCATTCACGCCTGATGCTCTGGAATTGGCATTGCGCGCGGCCATCCATGAAAGCGCGGATCATTTTGTTCTTGTGCCCACCTTGACGCAGAAAGGTCTGCTGGCAGCTGGCGTTCAAGGGTCGCTCCAGGCTCTTGGCCAGTGGGCTGCGCGCATGTGGAAGATCCAGGATCCCAACGCGAAAGACTTTTTTGGAGTAGGCGGTTTCAACCTGCTGCGTGCGGATGCTGTCGAGGCCTTCGGTGGAATGGAACGCCTGCGTATGGAAATTGTCGAAGATGTTTCGCTCGGCTGGCTCGTCAAGAAGGAGCTGCACCGAAAGTCAATGATGGTGCTCGGACCGGGCCTGGCAAAGATTGCATGGATGCAGGGCCCTTTTGGAATCGTTCGTCTACTCGAAAAGAACGCCTTCGCCGGATTCCGATACAGGATCGATGTAACTGTCATGGCCTGCGTGACACTTGTCCTGCAGGCCATTCTTCCGCTCTTTGCTCTCGCCGCAGGACCGTTGGGAATCGGCGCGTGTCTGCTGTTCTACATCAGTGTTGCAATGAGCTTCCACGCCAATCGAAAACTGAACGGCATCTCGCCGCTTCTCGCAATCCTGTACGCGCCGGCTGTGCTGATCTTGGCCTGGTCATTTCTGCGTTCGATGGTTCTTACCCTTAAGCGCGGCGGCGTTATCTGGCGGAGGAACCTCTATCCTCTGGCGGAACTCAAGCGCGCTATGATCCCGTGGCGTCTCCGTTAGGGCTCTCCGCTTCTATCGTCCGTGTAGCGCTTCCTGGTCTCGCGAATTCATAAATGCGCGATGTCCACCATGGGGTCGAAGATTCGGATCGGCAATCGGCGGCTTTGCCTGCTCCCCTGAAAATCCATGCAGCAACTTCGGATTAGGCTTGAACTTCGGCGGACCGCCAGAGAACTGTCGTGCATGGCTCAGCACCATGCCGCTGCGTCCGTGCATCGCTTGGACAACCCCGCGCATATGCACGTCCACATCGCGATACTTCTGCAACTCACCCACTTCCACGCGATCCTCACGCAAGCTGACGATAGTAAAGCCGCACTTCTCATCTGGCGTATCCGGCGGACACACATCCAGAAACCGCGTCCCATCCGGCAACTCGACGACGTCGTAGATATGCGCATCGATGCACACGTCCTTGTTGGCATGTTTTGCAGCTTCCTCCGCAGTAACGCAGTCTTTACTCTTCGCAGCAAATCCAACGACGGGGAAGAGGCAAATCACCAACAGAAGTCTCACAAGAGTCGCGCGCACAATCGAGCCTTTCCGGGGAACCGAGCCATAGATTAAGCTTCGCCGCGCGAACGATAAAGTACTTTCATCACACCACCAACTCCAAACTCGGAAACCAAGCTATATACACATTGATGGTTCAGGGCCCATAATCGGTCAGCTTAGGAACGCACGCGTCCAGCTCTCCTCCCCCTTTTTCAATTCGCGAGTGATCTCCGAGCAAGTCCAGGAGGTTCTATGAACATGAAGAAAATCAACCCCATCCTATGGGGATTGTCCCTCGCGGTTATTGGCGGTTCGCTCGCCGCGGCGCAAGATACAGCATCAACGTCGTCAATGCCTCACATTTTGCAAATCACGCGTGAATACACCAAGCCCTACAAAGGTGGCGCAGCACACGACAAAACTGAGAGTGCGTTTGTTGATGCAAACCGGAAGGCAAAGTTCCCCGCCAATTACGTCGGAATGAACTCGCTCACCGGCAAAGCGCGCTCCTTGTATATGACGCGTTACTCGTCCTTCGCCGAGTGGGAAAAGGACAACGCTCTGATGGCCAAGAACGCCTCATTTGCTGCAGAAATTGAGCGCGACAGCCTCGCCGACGGCGAACTTCTTGAAGAAGTGGACTCCGCAGTGTATGTGCAAGACGAAGAGCTCAGTTACCACAGCCACAACGACCTGCAAAACCACCACTTCTACCAGGTCTTTGCTTTTCATGTCCGCCCGGGACACGAGAAGGAGTGGCATGAGGTTGTGAAGATGGTCAAGGATGCGCATGAAAAAGCTGGCGACAAAGCGCATTGGGGCATGTACAGGTTGATGTACGGGGGCGAAGGGGGCACCTACGTTGCCCTCAGCGGCGATCCATCCATGTCAGTCATTGACGACGGCTTCGTGGGACAAAAGAAGTACCTTGAAGCCATGGGCGGCGAAGAGGGAATGGCAAAACTCGACGCACTCTTTGGTGCCGCAGTCGATACCTCCCACTCCGAGATCTTCGCGGTCAATCCAAAACAAAGCTATGTAAGCGAAGACTGGATCAAAGCGGACGCGGCATTCTGGAAGCCCTAAGCCGACACAATCTACATCGACTTACCGGAACTCAATTCGAAGAGTTAGCCGGATATTAGTCGATGCATCACCACGAATGGCTTCGCCTTGGCGGAGCCATTCGTTTTGTTGAAAGAACTTCACGGACATGCGTCATTGAGGGTGAACGGCACCGAAACCGTCGTTTCTACCTGGACCGGCTTCCCGTTGAGGGTGTAGGGCCTGTATTTGTACTCACGAATTGCATCCAGAGCTGCTCGCTGCAGCGATGCTGGTCCAGAGATTACGACGGGGTGCAGAACGTTTCCGCGAACACCGATGTCCAAGCCAATCACTACTGTCCCTGTCACTCGGGCAGGCATCCCGACACATTTTTCTTTCACAGCAACCTTGTGGACCAGAAGTTTCTCAGCTACATCGCGCGAAACTTGGATCTCGCCAGGTTGTTGATGCTCCTTAGCAGGGGTCTGAGCCGACAGCAAGGATGATATAAGAATTGCGAACATTAAAAGTGCGTGTGCTTTCATACACATGCGATTCTCCCCAATGAATCACATTGCCCAACGCCGAGATTTCATCCGAGGCCGTGTCAAAAAATGAGTGCAGATCCTGCGCTCATCTTCCGACGCACGAACTAAGAACTACCAGCTCTGAACTGGCGGTCAGTGAGTTCCCACCAGTTCCTCGCTCTTCGCGCCCTGCCCATAATGGCTCTGCACGTAGTTGTCGAGAATCGTCTTGAACTCCGCCACAATGGTGTCGCCGCGCAGCGTCGTGTATAGCTTCCCATCCACATACACCGGCGCCTTGGGCTCTTCAAACGTCCCCGGCAAGCTGATGCCAAGATTCGCGTGCTTCGATTCTCCCGGCCCATTCACCACGCAACCCATTACGGCTAACTTCAGTTCTTCCACTCCCGGATACTTCTTTCGCCATTCCGGCATTGAGGTCCGCAGATACGTCTGAATCTGCTCCGCAAGTTCCTGGAAGTAAGTGCTCGTCGTGCGACCACATCCTGGGCAGCTCGTCACCTGCGGCATAAAGCTGCGAATCGAGAGCGACTGCAGAATCTGCTGCGCCGCCTGCACCTCTTCCGTACGATCGCCGCCCGGCTTCGGTGTCAGACTTACGCGAATCGTATCGCCAATCCCCGCCAGCAGCAGCGGAGCGAGCCCCGCCGTCGAAGCAATCAGTCCCTTCGCACCCATACCAGCTTCGGTCAACCCCAGGTGCAGCGCATAATTGCACCGCGCCGCAAGGTTTGTATAAACGTCGATCAGATCGCGAACGCCCGAAACCTTCGCCGACAGAATAATCTGGTCCGACCGCAATCCGAAGTGCTCCGCCGCCTTCGCCGACTCCAGTGCGCTCACCACCATCGCCTCCATCATCACGTCACGCGCGGGCATCGGATCAGCCTTCTTGCTGTTCTCGTCCATCATTCGGGTGAGCAGAGACTGATCCAGCGATCCCCAGTTCACGCCGATCCTCACCGGCTTCTGGTTCTCAACCGCGCACTCCACCATTACCTGGAAGTTATCGTTGTCCTTTTTGCCGATCGACGCATTGCCCGGATTAATCCTGTACTTGGCCAATGCCTTTGCCGTCGCCGGATACTTCTTCAGCAGCAGGTGTCCGTTATAGTGAAAATCGCCCACGATCGGCACCCGGATTCCGCGCTTGTCCAGTCCTTCCACAATCGCCGGAACCGCAGCTGCGGCCTCCTCGTTGTTCACAGTAACGCGCACAATCTCTGACCCGGCCATCGCCAATGCAGCCACCTGCTCGATGGTTCCTGCGACATCGGCGGTGTCCGTGTTGGTCATCGACTGCACCACCACCGGAACTTCCCAGCCAACGCGAACGTTGCCGATCTTGACCGTGGGTGTCTTCCTGCGCTGAATCTCTGGCATAGCGACCTCTTCTTCCTCCAGTTTACCTGTTCCCGGACTTTCCAAAACGGGCCTAGCTTCCGCCCGGACCCCCTATGCAAACCCGACTCTTCGGCGGTCTCGCAAACGATGTCAAATGAACGGCTTCCCGCGTGCGCAGGTTTGCGCTCGGTCTCCGCAAAGCTGTCCAGTTCTCGCTTCCAGCGTACGTCAGCAGATACAATGCTGCCATGCTGTCTCCTGCTTCTTTTCGCTTTCTAGCTATAACGCTGATCGCGGTTTCCGGCATCAGCCTGTCTGGGCAAGACGCGGCCCATCGCGGCCGCAAGTACAAGCCCCCACCCCCCACCTCGCACATAGAGGTCACCGTGGTTCGCGACACCGATTCCAAGCCCATCGAGAACGCCTCAGTGATTTTTCAACTCATTGGCGAAAAGGGCAATATGGAACTGAAGACCAACGAAGATGGAAAGTCGATCATTGACGTACTGCCCACGGGCTCCAAAATGCGCCTCCAGATCATTGCCAAGGGCTACCAGACCTACGGGCAGGAATACGCCATCGACAAGGCAGACCTCACCTTCGGCGTTCGTCTGAAACGGCCCGGGGAGCAATACTCCATCTACAAGAATCACGGGGACGACGCGCAGAATAGCGACAAGAGCGGGGAATCTCCGAAGACCAGCCCTTCTCCTCCAACAGAAAAGCCCAACGACTCGGCTTCCAAATCCACGACCCCTCAAACCAAACCTCAGTAGTCAACCGGCCCTGAACGCATTCAAGTCCAGCGTGCGAGTCTTCCTATGATCAGCCAACCCCTTATCGGAAAAGCGGCACTGATCACTGGAGGCGCACGTCGCATCGGCAGAGCCATTGCCTTGGAACTCGCAAAGGCAGGCGCCGACGTCACCATCACCTACCGCAATTCGAGGACAGAAGCCGAAGAGACTCTCCAGCTGATCAACCAGCTAGACCGGCAGGCTGTCGCGCTCGAGTGCGACGTGCGTTCTGAATCATCCGTTCGTTCCGCCGTCGCCAACTCCATCAACTTTCACGGCCATCTTGATGTGCTCGTCAACAACGCAGCTATCTTTGAATCCGCGCCGCTTGACCAGTTGAGCGTTGAACAGTGGGATGCCGTTTTTGAGACGAATACCCGTGGCCCTTTCCTCGCCGCTCGAGAGGCCCTGCACCATCTCCGCGCATCCCACGGCCGCATCATCAACATCGGCTCACTTGGCGGACTGCGCCCCTGGGCCGGACACGCCCACTACTGCGCATCCAAGGCCGCGCTTCATATGCTTACCCGAGCAATGGCCAAGGCGTTCGCGCCGGATGTCGTGGTCAACTGTGTTGCTCCGGGTTGGATAGATTTCGGCGAAGAGGAGGCTCAGACCGCAGCAGATCGTTTCGCTGCAAAAACTCCCATGCAGCGCAATGGGACGGCAAATGATGTGTCCCAGGCCGTCGTTTTCTTCGCCTCCAGCAGCGACTTCATCACCGGACAAATCATGGCGATCGACGGCGGGTTGGGCCTGTAATCCAAACACCGCCCTTAACAGGCTTCGGAATAAGCAAAGGCGTGTCACATTCTGCAACAGGGCATGACTGTCATTCATGCCTAAAGTGCCACGGCACGGGATGAGCTTCAGCCTTTAAGGAAACTGATCTGATCCCGGTGCCCCACAACCGGATTGAAATAGCTTTGGCTTCAGCGGGAGAACAATCGACGCCAGAACCCTTTACCCTCGGCTTGCGTCGATTCTTTCCGGCGACTTTTTGTTCGCTCAGGTGTGGCATCAAACTCCAGCGGAAGGCCTTCCCAAAGTCCGGTCGGCTCGGGCTGTGCGGGCCACTTCGCACCATCAACCGCCGCGCGCGGATTGCTCACGTACAGCCGATGCGCGGTTTCCTCGCCCGACTTCGCCGCCACGTAGTCGTAACCCTTTTTCAAATGCAGCGGACGCCACTCCGGATGATGCGCATCGCTGGCCAGAAAATGAATCCAGTTTCGCTCCAGTAATGCATCGGCAAACGACTTTGCCACTTTTCCAAAGCGCCCATACAGAGATGCCGAGGTTACCTGGACGAGGCACCCTTCGCGCATCCATTCTGCCAGTAGCTCCGGGTCCTGCTGCAGCACCGGGTTGCGCTCCGGATGCGTCACGATCAGCGTGTATCCCGCTTTCTGCAGTCGGTTCATTGCCGGCGTCATTTGCGGAGAAATCAGCATGTCCGGAAACTCGATCAGCAGGTAACCCTTCCCATCAATGGAATAACGGAGCGGATTCCGTATCGCGTCGTCAATGTTCTGCGGATTCATGTGGAAGTCGCATCCGAGGCTCAGCTTGAGCCTGCCACCCACGCGCTCCTGCAGTTCCGCCAAACGCGCCTTGTTGACCTCGGCCTTGTAGGGATAGGTCTCGCTGGCATGAGGGCTGCACACAACGTGGCTTACACCCTCGTTGATCGCCATGTGGGCCAATTCGATCGAGGTTGCTAGATCAGGCGCGCCGTCATCTACGCCATAGATCAGGTGCGTATGTATATCAATCATCGGGTCCCGGCTTTGCGGGCCTCCATCCAGCGGCTCAGCGCGCCGCCAGTGCTTCCATCATCGATGCGAAAATCTTCCAGCCGTCAGCTGAGCCAAGCAATTTTTCGCTCGAGCGGTCAGGGTGAGGCATCATCCCTAGTACGTTCCGCCCCTCATTTAAGATTCCCGCGATATTACTTAAAGACCCGTTTGGATTCGCCTCTGTCGTAATCTCTCCAGTCGGCGTTGCATAGCGGAACGCAATCCGATCCTCCGCTTCCAGCCGCTGCAACTCCTCCGGAGTACAGAAATAATTGCCCTCCATATGCCCGATCGGGATTTGCAGCACCTCGCCCTTGGTCAACTGATTCGTGAAGGGACTATTGGTGGTCTCTGTCCGCAGATGCACCTGTTTGCAGATGTACTTCAGCCCCGCATTGCGCATCAGCGCACCCGGTAACAATCCCGATTCGGCTAATATCTGAAACCCGTTACAGATGCCCAGCACCAGTCCGCCGCCTGCGGCAAACTTCTGCACCGCCTGCATCACCGGCGAAAACCGCGCAATCGCTCCCGTCCGCAGATAGTCCCCGTATGCAAACCCGCCCGGAACCAGCACCGCATCTACGCCTTGCAGATCCTCGGAATCATGCCACAGAAACGTGACCGGCTGGTGTGCAATCTCCGCAATCACGTTGTACGTATCGTGATCGCAATTGGACCCCGGAAAAACCAGAACGCCAAATTTCATGCTTTTAGGTTATCAGTCTGCGATATAGGCACTTCACCGTCTTGTTCAAAAAGAGCCCACCTTGAAACTGCCGGAATTCTGGTGTCCCATCCATGGAGCTGCTTTATTGCGGCGTGGGTGGGAAAAGCACTATCCCGTCTTAGCCCTCAATATGCCAGTTGCAACTGCATCCCCTTTGCGTCGTCCGCCACCAGTGCCGTAACCCGATGATGCTCCGCATCGAAGCTCGTCGAAACAGGAGTTCCCACAGAATGATCCAGCGCCGTGATGTTTGCTGCTCCGTACGGCTTCGTCGCTCCGTATACCTCAATCGACAGTAACTTCCACCATGGCGCGAAACTCCCATGCCGGGGCGCGACGGTCACAATCAGCCCCTGCGGACTCAGCCTGCACGTAAACTGCATCCGCAGATAATCGCCTTTCTTGAAGTCATAGCTGACTCCGTCATCGAGGTAGAGCGAACCTTCGCATGCGGCCCCGAACGTAGTTGGCGGATATACCCTCAGCGTCAATGGCCCCTCCGGCTCCTCTTCCGTACTCTGCACCAGCGGCTGCACCGGCACAATAGATCCCGCCCGTACAAATACGGGCAGCGTTTCTAAGGTTCGATGAATGTGCACCTCTGGTTGTGCAATTGCCGCATTATCAATACCTTTACGTCCGGAAGTTGGATCAATCCTTGAACCCGTCCAGTAGTCATACCAACTTGACGGAGGCAACGCGACCTCGTAATCATCCACCTGATCCGGATAAGGACTCTGCGCCACCAGCAAGTCCGATCCCACCATAAATGCGTTTCCAGTGCTCAGGTCCAGCGGCCCTCCGTCGGCCTCGCCGTGTGGAAACTCCAGAAACAGCGGCCGCATGAGCGGTAATCCCGTCCTGCTCATCTCCTCCGCGGTTGTGTAGAGATACGGCATAAGCCTGTAGCGCTCCTCAATGTACCGACGCCGCAGGCTGACATCCTCGGCCGTTCCGTTCTCCCAGGGCTCCTGTGGCTGCGTCCCCACTGCCGTGTGATCGCGATCGATGGGATGAAACGCCGCCACTTCCAGCCAGCGCGTCAGCAGTTCTGGCTGCGGAGAGCCCGCAAACCCGCCCACATCGGCGCCCGCCATCGCAAATCCGCTCAGCCCCAGGTTCAGCAACTGCGGAGTCGTCTGCCGCAGATGATCCCACGTCGCCGAATTGTCCCCCGTCCAAGTCACCGCGTAACGATGTCCGCCTGCAAAGCTGGCCCGCGTCATCACAAACGGTCGCACATTCGGTTCGAGCTTCAACAGACCCTCAAACGTGCCACGCGAATTCTGCATGCCGTAAACGTTGTGAATTTCGAGGTGATTCGCCACACGCGGCGCGAACCCCGGCTCGTCAATCCGGTGCTGTGTGTCATCCGGCATCGTCTTTGAGGGAACAAGAAAAATCGCTGGCTCATTCATGTCGTTCCAGAAACCGGCCACACCCTGTTTCACAAAATCTGCATACAGCGTGCCCCACCATTCACGCGATGCCTTGCGGGTGAAATCCGGAAACACCGCGCGCCCCGGCCACACTACGCCCTCATAGATCGTCCCGTCAGGCTTCTTTAGAAAATGATCGCCGGCGATGCCTTCTTCGAACGGCTTGTACTTCGCCAGCGGCTGATCGGCAATGTGCAAATCCGTAATCACGACCGTCCGCAAGTGTTCCGCACGCAGGTCCTTGATCATCTGCTCGAAGTGCGGAAACTTCTCCGGATCCACCGTGAACGGCCAGTTCTTGTATTGATAGTCGATGTCAAGCCAGATCACGTCAGCAGGAATCCGTTCACTCCGCAGTCGATCCCCGATCCGTCTTACTTCTGCCTCAGGATAGTAGCTATAGCGCGATTGCTGGTATCCCAGCCCCCACATCGGGGGCATCGGAGTCGTGCCCACGAGCCACGCCCACGACTCGACAACCGTTTTCGGCTCCGGTCCGTACAGAACATAGAAATCCAGCGGCCCCGCCTCCGACCCGAACGAATATCCGTCGCGATACTCCTTATTGAAATCGAAACTAGCACGCCAGGTATTGTCGAAATAAATCCCAGCGCATATCCCCTTGTTGAACGTGATGAACCAGGGAATCGATTTGTAAATCGGATCGGTCGACTGCTGCCATCCAAACGCGTCCGTGTTCCAATCCGTGAATGCCATGTTGCGGCGGTCCAGCGGCCCCGGCTTGTCGCCCAATCCGAAATAGTGTTCCTCCGACGGCGATTTCATGTACACGCGAAACGAACTGCCGTGATATTCGATTGGCCGTCCCGGAAGATCCTGCGCAATCACATGCCCGGCATTGTCAGTAATCGCGAGCCCGAACGGATCCTTGTGCACAGCCACGTGCAGCTTCGCCGTTTTGAAACCAGCAACTGATCCATTGGACTCCTGCGTTACATTCGCCGCCGTTCGCGAAGAGGGAAGTACCGCCCATGAAGCATCTTCCGGCAATTGCCCCGCAGGCCCCACGCGCACCCGCACCACGTCATCTCGCAGTGCCGTAATCTGCATAACCGCCGCGCCTGATCGAATCTCCACCCCATTCGCAAGCGCACGCGAAGCAGTCACCCGGTCTAGACGCACAAACGCAGCCTTCTGCTGCGCCCCGGCATTGACAGTCAGTTGTAATGTTGCGGCTGAGAACAGTAATGCAAGAACAACTTGGAACAATCTTCTCTCTATATGCACTCTTCACCTCTACTGAACGAAGAACAACTCCCGGCACGATCAACTCTGAAGTAACGGAGAATGACTTCATTTGCCACAACCGCGTGAAAACAGGATGGGCGTTGACCCCAACTAACCCGCGCTTCAAGTCAAGCCTTCAGCTTCGCCACCCGCGCCCGCGTTTCACTCACAAACGCATCATCGTCGGCGAACCCAGGCTTCATCGATCCCAGGTTGATATCCACATTCGACAACGCACCGGTCAACGCGGCACCCGCCAGCGCAACCGCGGTAATCAGATCCGAAGCCATATTCGGATTCGTAATCGGCTTCAACGCATTAGCAATTTGCGAAACCTCGGCGGCGCGCTCCGCCACACCCAGCGGCACGCTCGTGGCCTGCAGTAGCGCCGCATTAATGCCCACGCCGCCATCATCCGTCTCGCGTGCCGCACGATACGCCTTCATCACCACGTTGTATGACTCTGCATCCGCATCGATTGCCGCTTTCAATTCTTCGCGCAGCGTCGCCAGCCGCCCAATCGCCTCGCTCAACTGCGTCTCGTACAGCACATACGCTTTCTTCCCGCGCGACATCGCTGCCACCATGTGCGCCAACCCTGCAGCCATCGCTCCACTCGCTGCCGCCGCGCTTCCGCCACCCGGAGTTGCCGTCGGCGCAGCCAGTTGCTCAATGAACGGCTCAACGCCGGCACGCAACCCGCCCACAGCAGTCTTGCCGCCCATGACAGCCGCCAGCCGGTTCTCCAAAATCAGCGAGGAATCGAAATTTTCCACCTGCAGAAACCACTCGGCCGCCTGCTCCAGCGCCGCCTTCGGAATCAGCCCCACAATCTCGCTCGAAACCGGCATCACGCCATACCGCGCCGCCTCGCGCTTCACGGTCTCGAACACCCGCGCGATCGGAGTCAGTTCAAAATCCGTCAGGTTCATTGAGACTTGTGCCATCCCGCGCACCAGGAACCCCGCGCCCTTCACAAACCGGAAGCCGCCTGAAGAAGCTCGCACCGCCTTCGCAATCTTCTTGGCTACATCGACGTCGGCAGTGTTCAAAAACACGTTGTACGCGATCAGCGCCTTCCGCGCACCAACCACGGTCGCGCCCGCCGTCGGATGCACCTTCGCCTCGCCAAAGTCCGGCTTTCGCGCAGGGGTCGTCTCAATCTCCGCGCGAATCCCTTCAAATTGTCCGCGCCGAATGTTCTCGAGATTCTGCCGCTCCGGTGTCGCCGCCGCAGCTTCATACAGGTACACCGGAATCGCGAACCGCTTGGCAATCTCCGCACCCACATGCTTCGCCATCGCCACGCAGTCTTCCAGCGTCACGCCGTCGATCGGAATGAACGGCACCACATCCGCCGCCCCCATGCGTGGATGCGCCCCCTGGTGAGTTGTCAGGTCTATCAACTCCGCGGCCCTGCCCACGCCGCGAATCGCTGCCTCCTGGATTGCCTCGCGTTCGCCGACAAGCGTGATCACGCAACGATTGTGATCCGCATCCATCTCGCGATCGAGCAGATAAACTCCAGGAACCTTCATGGCCTCGACAATGGCGTCAACTTTGGCCTTGTCGCGCCCCTCAGAGAAATTAGGTACGCACTCCACTAATGTGTTTGGCACGGATGAAAGGATAACCCAGCGGGCACGCCAAGATGCCATTCCGACCGACCTCTGAGAGAAGTGGAGCTGAGAAACCAGCCTTGGCTTGAAGTGCTAGTTCGAGAAACCAGCCTAGGCTTGAAGTGCTGCATACTGTTTGCCTGTGTCATTCTGAGCGGAGCAGCTTGGGGCCCCGCAGCCGTGCGTCTATGGGGTAAGCGAAGCGAAGAACCTGCTTCTTCACTTCTGCCTTTCGCGCCGTGCTTTCCAATGTATCCTCAACTTGCCCATACACAAGGAGCCCATGCAAGACCTCCACAACTTCGCCACTCGCTACACAGCCGCGTGGTGCAGCCAGAATGCCGCCAGCGTCGCAGCCTTCTTTTCACCCACAGGTTCACTGACTATAAACAACGGCGCTCCCTCCATCGGACGAGCTGCCATCACAGAGACTGCCAAATCCTTCATGACCACGTTCCCCGATCTGCGCATCATCATGGAACGCATCATTGAACGCGGCGACCTCGCCGAGTATCACTGGACCCTCATTGGCACTAACGCCGGACCCCGCGGTACCGGAAATCGCGTCCGCATCAGCGGCTTCGAAAGTTGGCGCTTCGGTCCAGACGGCCTTATCGCCGAGTCACAAGGCCACTTCGATAACGCTGATTACATGCGCCAGCTCGCCGGCGAGTCCTCATCGACTTGACTCGTTCCTGCATGCGACTTCAACTCGGCGGGTAGTATCCTCAAGGTGGCCATCTCGCAGGAGAATTCCATGACCACTACCACCGCCTCCCCCATCATTCGCGCCCCCCGCGGCACCACCCTTCGCTGCAAAGGCTGGCAGCAGGAAGCCGCCCTCCGCTGCCTGATGAACAATCTCGACCCCGAAGTCGCCGAGCGCCCCCAGGCCCTTGTCGTCTATGGCGGCATCGGTCGCGCCGCGCGCAACTGGGAGTGCTTCCACGCCATCGTCCGCGAACTCGAACGCCTCGGCCCTGAAGACACTCTTCTCGTCCAGTCCGGAAAGCCCGTCGCCGTATTTCCCACGCACGAAATGGCTCCGCGCGTCATCATCGCCAACTCCAACCTGGTTGGCAAATGGGCTACATGGGAACACTTCAACGAGCTCGACCGCAAGGGCCTAATGATGTACGGCCAGATGACCGCCGGCTCGTGGATATACATCGGGACTCAAGGAATATTGCAAGGCACTTATCAAACCTTCGCCGCCCTCGCCGAGCGTCATTTCGGCGGCACTCTGAAACACAAGCTAGTCGTCACCGGCGGCATGGGCGGAATGGGTGGCGCGCAGCCTCTCTCTGTAACCATGAACGACGGGGTGGTGCTGGTCATTGAAGTAGACCGCTCTCGCATCGAGCGCCGCATTGAAAACCGCTACTGCGACACCATCGCCGAAGACCTCGACGAAGCACTCCAGCTCTGCGAGTCCGCCCGTCGCGAGGGCCGAGGGTTGTCGGTGGGATTAGTAGGCAACTGCGCCGACGTCCTTCCTGAAATCGCCCGTCGCGGCGTCCAGATCGATGTAGTAACCGACCAGACCTCTGCACACGATCCGCTCAACGGCTACGTGCCGCAAGGCCTCTCGCTCGAAGAAGCAGCAGAACTCCGCAAAGCAAATCCCGAAGAATACGTCCGCCGCTCCACCGCCTCCATGGTCGTCCACGTTGACGCCATGCTCGCGTTGCAGCGCTCCGGTGCCGTCACCTTCGACTACGGAAACAACATCCGCCGCTTTGCCTTCGACGCCGGATGCGCCGACGCCTTCCTCATCCCCGGCTTCGTCCCGGAATACATTCGCCCGCTCTTCTGTACTGGAGCCGGCCCCTTCAGATGGGTCGCCCTCTCCGGCGATCCCAAAGACATCGACGTAACAGATGAATTGGCGCTGGAGTTGTTTCCAGAGAATGAGATTCTCACTCGCTGGATGCGTCTTGCCCGCGGCCGCTTTGCATTCCAAGGATTACCCGCGCGCATCTGCTGGCTTGGCTATGGCGATCGCGCCAGGATGGGTGAAGCGATGAATGACCTGGTGAAGAAGGGAAAAATCTCCGCGCCCATCGCCATCGGCCGCGACCACCTCGACACCGGTTCTGTCGCCAGCCCCTATCGCGAAACCGAAAAGATGCTCGACGGCAGCGACGCCGTAGCCGACTGGCCCATCCTCAACGCGCTGCTCAACGCAGCCTCCGGCGCCACCTGGGTCAGCTTCCACCACGGCGGCGGCGTAGGCATGGGCTACTCGCTCCACGCCGGCCAAGTCACAGTCGCCGATGGAACAGAGATGGCGTCCCGCAAAATCTCGCGCGTGCTCAACAACGACCCAGGCCTAGGCGTAGCCCGCCATGCCGACGCCGGCTATGAATCCGCCCAGCAAAGTGCCAAAGAGAAGGGAATCCACATCCCAATGGCGGAGAAATAGACAAGCCATGGAAAACGCGATGTGGGCATTCATGTTCCTCACCGTTTTTCTTCTTTGTTCAACCGTCGTCTTCAACAATGTCTCGAGACTGCGGCAAGTGAACACGACAAGTTCCTGGCCCACTGTCGAGGCGACCGTTCAGTCAGGAGATCTCGAGATTGTTCGCCATCATCGCTTCAACGATATCCAGTTGCCGGTTTTTGAGCTTTCCTATGTGGTTGAGCAAAGTGCTTACACCGAACGGTTCGCCCTCTCCATGATGAAAGAACCACTGGACTCGCTAATAGCTAAGATGATCGGCCGGAGAATCACCGTGCAATACGATCCACAGAATCCGGCCCGTTGTTTCATACCCGGCGAAACAATCGAGGGTTGCAGAATCGAGCAGAAGATCGGTTCATTGGTTCGCTTCTATTCAAAAGTGTGATTGCTCAAACGAAATTCTTTTCTGAAAGCGAACGCTTCATGACTATCGCCATCGTCAACATCGGCCAACTTGTCACCGTTGCCGGTTCATCGCACCCGCGAGTTGGTGCTGAGCTCAGTGAACTCGCGATTATCGAAGACGCGGCCATGCTCATCGAAGGCGACCGCATCACCACAACCGGCGAATACTCCAGCCTCAAATCCGAAATCCCCGCCGGCGCAACAGTGATCGATGCCAAATACCGCTGCGTGACCCCCGGCTTCATCGACGCCCACACCCACCTCGTCTTCGCCAGCAACCGCGCCGCTGAATTCGAGCAGCGCATCGCCGGAGCAACATATCAGCAAATCGCTGCCGCTGGCGGAGGCATTCTCCGCACCGTCGCCCTCACCCGCGCCGCCTCTGAAGATGATTTACTCGCCGCCGCCCGCCGTCATCGCGACTGGATGCTCCGCAACGGCACCACAACCATAGAAGCCAAATCCGGCTACGGCCTCGACCGCGACACCGAACTCAAAATGCTCCGTGTAATTCGACGCCTGAACGATGAAGGCCCCGCGCGGATCATTCCGACTCTGCTGGCCGCCCACACTGTCCCGCCCGAATACAAAGACCGCCGCGCCGAATACGTCCGCTTCGTCTCCGAAGAACTCATCCCCGAAGTTGCAAAACTTGGTCTCGCCCAATACTGCGACGCCTTCTGCGACGACCACGCCTTCACCGTCGACGAAACTCGAATCGTTCTCACCGCCGCAAAGAAACACGGCCTAAAAATCCGCGTACACGCCGAACAATTTAGATCAGGCACAGGCGCGGACCTCGCTGCCGAACTCTGCGCTGCGACCGCCGACCATCTCGAAACCGTCACCGAAGAGACTCTTCAGCATCTTCGCGCCTCAGCTGTTCAGCCCGTGCTGCTCCCAGGCTCAGTCTTCGCTCTAGGCCGCACGCAATATCCCCCCGCTCGCAAAATGATTGAAGCGGGTCTGGCCATCGTCCTCGCTACGGATTTCAACCCCGGCTCCTCTCCAGTCCCGTCCATGCCCTTCATGCTTTCGCTGGCTTGCCTGCAGATGGGCCTCTCGCCCGCAGAAGCGCTCACGGCGGCAACCATCAATGCCGCCCACTCGCTTGGCCTCGGTGCGGAGATCGGCTCAATCGAAGCAGGGAAGCAGGCCGACTTCGTGATCCACGAGTTCACCGACTACCGCGAACTCGCCTACTTCATCGCCGCTCCCATGCGCCCAAGAGTCTTCATAGCCGGCCGAGAAGTGAATCCGTAGTTCATCATTAATAAACGGCTGTCGAACAAGCGCTGTCATTTCGACCAAGGCGCCGCTACACGTGAATATCTTTTTTAGGTGTCATCCTGAGCGCCGCAAGCTTGGAGCCCCGCGAACAAGGTTCGTGGGGTAAGCTGCGCGAAGGATCTGCTTTTCGCGATGCAAACTCCATCACGAACTTCGGGGTGCCACAGCCTTACGCAGCAAGGGCGCGATAGCAGAAAATCCACATAAAAACCTCACACCGCTACCACTGCTTTTCTCCCTCGCATCTTCTCCACTACAAACACCGCCACGCCCGTACCCACTAGCACCAGCGTCGCCCCCAGCACCTTGGCCACTGCCAGCGGCTTGTTCGTTTCCTCGCTGCCCGGAATCACGCAAAGCACAATCGTGATCGCCGTACTCGCCAGCCCAACCGATGCCAGAGCCATCGCCACCGGCCTGCCTCCCGGAACGCGCCGTACCTCCGGCCCTACCGCTCTGCTCTGTAGCTTGATCATCGCGGAAAACAAAAACAGGTAAGGCAGAAACAGCGCGATCACGCCCATGCTCACCAGCACGTCGTAAGCTCCGCGCACTGTGGTGCCCGCCTGTCCCAGCAACGCCACCACTATGCCCGCCGCGCCGTACACAGCAATCGCCACCCACGGCGTGCGGAAGCGCGCGTGAACTCGTCCGAAAGCCGACGGCAGATAGCGATCAACGCCCGCCACAAACGGCAGACGCGCCGTCGATGAAAGATTTCCTGCCGCACTGCCTACTGCGTTCAGCCCCACCAGCAGTGCCATCGGCGCCAGCAGCCATCCCACGCCAAGGCGCTCGCACAGCATTCGCACGCCGTTCATAAATCCATCCGGCCCACCTACAGCTTCCGCAGGTAACGCCACCATCAGCGCTGCCGTCCCTCCGATGTAGCCGATTGTCAGAATGCATCCAGCCACCAGCAGTGCCCACGGAATCGCCTTGCGCGGATTCAGAATTTCGTCACCCATTGCCGACACAGCTTCAATCGAACTGAACGCAAAGAACACACCCGACCAGAAAACCGCATTACTCAGTGACCAGTGCGGTATCATCCCTGCTCTGGTAAAGTGTGTCGCCGAACCGAATCGCGTATACGATATCGCCGCCATCAGCATCAACACCGACAGTGGGACCACGCTGCCCAGCGCGCCAATATTGTTCAGCCACTTGCCGACGTCCGCTCCCGCAATATTCAGCAGCGTGATCAAACTGAGCGCAATTGCCGCGAACGCCATGTAGTAGAGCGGATTCGCACTCAGCGCCTGAGCGCGGGCACCAAACGCGAACAAGACCGAGGCCGCGCCGAAATACAGCACCGCGGGAAAGTAGGGAAGATTGCTCATCCAGTACGTCCACGCGCAGATGAAGCCGCAGAAGTCTCCAAACGCCTCGCGCGTCCAGATGTAGATGCCACCTTCTTCAGGATGGCGCGACGAAAGCTCCATCACGCTGGCTGCCAGCGGAATAAAAAAGCACGTCAGCGCCGCGAACCAGACAACGAAGATGCTTGGACCCGCGGCTGCAGCCGTCGCGGTCCAGCGAATACTGAGCACAACCACGACATAAAACGGCACCAGGTCGCGAAACCGTATGCCTCTTTTTAAGGATGGAGCCGAATCCATGTGCGTCGCAGCATAGCAGAGCTACTGGCGCCCACGGAAATAAATCCGCCAAATCTATTCGTTCTTATTCAGAGCCAGACCAGTCCGTCGACGAATCATGTTCTGCTCTCACGCGGATTTCGATTGTCTTGAGAGCAACGCCCATTCCGCCAAAGATCAATGCAATCGAAATGGCATCGACCTCTCCGAGGAATCTCTCGCCATGAGCGAATATCCTGAGCACCCACGTGCCGATCAAAAACACCAGGCCGGTAAGCGTCATCAGGATCGCCGCAGAACTGCACAGCAGCAGAAGAATATTTGGTGCGTATCGCGCCGAGGCGTTCATCTGAGACCTCCTGAGGGATTGGAGTGCCTCTACGCTACACCCGCGTTTATCAATTCCGATGACGCTCTGGTAATCGGGCCATTACGATTTGCGTCTTTCAATCGCGACCAAAGTCATCTAAACAACGTGGAATTGTCCGAAGTCTTTTCTAAAGCCAGTCAATCCTGAAAATAGAAGTTTCAACGGCACTGATTCTCCGCCTAATTCCCGCTCGTATCCTTCAGTACTGCCACCGCCGCATTCCTCCCGTTGATCCCGATCACGCTTCCTCCCGGATGGGTGCAAGCCCCGCAAAGGTACAGCCCCGTCATCGGTGTCCGCGCGCTCAAACGGTTCGACCACATGTACTGCGGCAGGCACTCTCCCTGAAAAATATGTCCACCCGTCAGTCCCACCTTCTGCTCAATATCCGGCGGACCCAGCACCTGCGCATCAATGACCGCCGAATCCGACCCACCATCGCCGATATTGCTGCAGAACCGCGCCAGCGACTTCATTGCTAACGCGCGCACCTCTTCGCGCCGCTCATCCCAGCTGCCCTTCGCAAATTTGTACGGCACATATTGGGCAAACACGCTCATCGTATGCGTTCCATGCGGAACCACTGACGCATCGTGCACGCTCTGAAAATAAAGCTCGCACCACAAATGCTCCGGCAACTCCCCGCGCTTCGCCGCCGCAAACCCAGCCTTCCACTCATCCTTTGTCAGCGGAGCATTGATCTGCCCATAGTGATGCGCCTCGTTCGTTCCCGGCCGCGCCGTGAAGTTCGGCAACTCCTTCAGGTGCACATTCAACTTCACTGTGCATCCCTCAATCGGCACATCCTCAACGCGCTTTCGCCAGCCCGCATCCGCCGCGCTGCCCAGCATTGTCAGGGTTCGTCGCGGATCCGCATTCGAAATCACCACCTTCGCAGCGATCCGCTCGCCGCTTTCCAGTACCACGCCCTCGCGTGGCAATATCTGCGCCACGGGCACGCCCGACACCACAGTGGCACCCGCCTCACGTGCTGCGTCGCAAAAATAGAACGACACCATCCCCATGCCGCCCTTCACATAGCCCCACATCCCCGGCATCCCGCCCAGCCGCCCCGACGAATGATGAAATCGAATCGATGCCGTCCCCGGATCAAACGGGCTCGCATTCGTCCCGATCACGCCCTGGCCCAGCATCGCAACCTGCAACCGCTCGTCGCGCACGTAGTGTTCCACCATCTCCGCCATCGACCAGTCAAACAAAACCGCCTGTGCCTCAGCATCATTTCCGAGCCGGTCCTCAATCTCATCCCGCGTCGGCGCATCTCCAATCCACATATCGCGCGCTGAGCCGCTGCTCCACGTTTCGCCACCGCGTGGACCGGGCCGCAGCGCATCCCTCAGTCGCCGTACCACCGCGCACATCGCGTTCCATCCGTCCACATCTCCGGGTGCCAGTTTGCGCACTTCCTCTTCGCAGCGCGCATCGTCATCCCACAGCTGTACGCTCGTGCCATCGAGGAAGGGAACAAACAGCCCGTTCACTGCCGGCGTCCATGTAAACCCCCGCCTAGGCAGTTCCAGTTCCTCCACGACCAGCGGATGCAGCAGCCCTGCCAGATAAGCGCACGGCGACATCTTCACGCCCGGAAATGGCTCCTCAATCGTGCATGCCCCGCCAACACGCTCGCGGCTTTCAATCACCAGCACGCGTCTGCCCGCCTTCGCTAAATACGCCGCACAAGCCAGCCCGTTATGCCCCGCGCCGACCACGATGACATCCCATGTCTTACTTGCCAGTTCGCGAATCGGCACTGGCAGCCCGATCTCGCCCAATATCGCTGCTGTAGGTGAGCTCATAGAAAGTTAAGTTAACATTCCCATCCCCTGAGAGAACGCCAACGAGGTCGAATTCACACATCCGCATGGTGTGCTCTATGTCACGTCAGCAACTACGCACCGCCTTGCTATCATTGGGACGACCAAAATGAGGCCCGCTACAGGTGTCTCTTACTTGAAGGAGATTTTGAATGCCCGAAGATACAGTCAGCGCAGTGCCAACCAGAATCCTGGTTCCCATAGATTTCAGTTCCTCATCGCACACCGCGCTTGAAGTGGCGACCGAACTCGCCGACAAATTTCATGCCGAAGTTTTCCTCTTGAACGTCGTTCCAGAATCCCCGGTCGTCGCACTGCCCGAGGGAGTTTCTGAGGCCTCCATCGTCGAAGCCGCCAAGAAGCAGGCCGAAGGCCACTTCGCTAAGTCCAAGACCTCCCTGGAAGGCAAGGGAATCACCGTCAAGACCAGTGTCGAAGTTGGATACGACGTTGCCGGGACGATCCTGGAAGCCATCGAAACCAACAAGATCGATCAGGTCATCATCTCCACTCATGGTGTCTCTGGTTGGTACCCCACCGTATTTGGTTCCATCACCGAGAAAGTCATCAAGCTCGCGCCGTGCTCTGTCCTTCTGCTCCGCACGCCCAAGCCGAAGAGCAGTACCAAGGTTAGCTCCAGCCGCCTGATGGAATGGTGGTAGTCAAGTTCGCCGGCCACGCCGGTTGATCTCGCAGCCCTCCCAATATCAAAGCCCGACGCCATCCGCGCCGGGTTTTGGTTTTCTAAAACATCTGATCATTTCAATAACGTTTCGGAAATTTGTCTAATTCGTCGATCGCAGTATTGCCGAGCGACTCAAAGCTCAGATAGTTCTGCATCACCTGGCCGGAAGCTGGGAAGTTCAATGCCCATGCTTGCAACGGCTGTAAAACACTGAGAAGATTCTTCAGCTGGTTCTTTCCGTCTTCAGCCCCAGCATTTCCCCGGAGGTGACCCGTGCGTGGATTCCTGAGCAATTTTCGCCTCGCATTCCGACAGTTGAGTAAGGCGCCGGGATTCTCGGTAGCAGTGGTCCTGATGCTGGGGGCCGGCATTGGTGCAGCGACTGCTATATTTTCGTTGGTCGAGGGTGTGCTTTTACGTCCACTTGCGTTTCAGAATCCGGAACGCCTGGTGGCGCTTGGCGATCACGTAGGCGAAAACACGGGCATCGGCGTCACAGCGCCCGAATTGGTAACCTATGAAAAAGCTGCGACTGCATTCTCGTCTGCCGGCGGCTACACACACGTAACGTATGAACTTGCGAGCGGTGGGACACCGGAAGTGATTCACGCAGCGCGCATGGAGGCGCGCACATTCGAAACACTGGGAGTTGCGCCGATGCTGGGGCGCGCTTTCACTCAACAAGAGGATTCTGCACATGCGCCGATAGCCGTTATCAGCTATGCGATGTGGTTGAACCACTTTCATCGTGATCCTAATGTGCTCGGCACTTCGATTGTGCTTGACCGAAAGACCTACACCATTGTGGGCGTGATGCCGCGCGAGTTTGAGTTCCCGATGGAAACAGGTCGGCTGGGACACGCGCAATTGTGGGTTCCGATGAGCCTGACCGCAGATGAGGTCTCAGAAAGCCACGCAGGCGAATGGCGTTTCAACATGGTCGCGCGTTTAAAAGACGGCGTAACCGTGCAGCAGGCCAGCCAGGACGCTGATCGCGTGGCGCAGCAGATCATGCGTGACTTTCCAGCGAAACTTTCTGCGATTCGCATTCACGGCGCTGCGGCTCCTCTGCGCGAGCAAGTAGTAGAGTCGGCTCGACCGCTGCTGCGCGCACTGTTCTTTACGGTTCTGATTGTCCTGATGATCGCCTGCGTCAATGTGGCCATTCTCATGCTCGTGCGCGCCATCCGGCGTCGTCGGGAATACGCGGTGCGCCTGGCGCTGGGTGCGCGAGCTGGCGCAATGATTCGCGACGCTCTGGCGGAAGGACTTCTGCTGAGCGCGGCTGGCGGCCTGCTCGGTCTCACTGCCGCCGCAGTGGCGTTAAAGTCGGCTCTTGTGCTGTTGCCGGAGTCGCTGCCACGCATTGACGCGATTCACATGGACATTAGGGTTGCGGCCTTCGCTTTACTCCTGGCGGCGGTAACCGGCGCGATCTGCAGTGTAGTGCCGGCATTTGCCGCGATGCGCACCAATCTGCTGGAGAGCCTGCGCGAAAGCGGTCGTACCAGCAGCGGTACGAGTCATGCATGGCTGCGATCCGCGCTCGTGGTCGCAGAGATTGCCATCGCCATGATCCTGCTAACGGTATGTGTGGCCTTTGTGCGCAGTTATCAGAAGATGCTGGCAGTGGATCCGGGATTCCGGCCGGACCACGTACTGGTTGCCGGCTATCAGTTGCCGCTGGAGCAGTATGCCACGGGATCGTCGACGCAGCGATTTGACCGTGAGGTACTCGACCGGCTCGCAGCCAAGCCGGGGATCGTGGCCGTGGGGATGGCCGACGTCCTGCCGGCTTCGGCGTCGGTGCCGATGGCGGATTACACGGTCGAGGGCGTTCCCATGGGTGCCTGGAAGATGGAGTTTGCGCCCTTCTCCGTGAGCAGTGGCGATTATTTCCGCGCGATGGGAATTCCCCTCACAGAAGGCCGATATTTCACACGCGAAGACAAAGCCGGCGCGGCGATGGTTCTTATCGTGAATGAGTCGATGGCCCGGCATGCGTGGCCGGGTCACGATGCCCTGGGCAAGCGTATGCATCTCGGAAATCCGAACAGTGGACTGCCCTGGGCGACAGTAGTGGGTGTGGTGGGTGACACCAAGCGCTCGCGCGACGAACTTGCAGGAGACCAGTACTACCTCCCGACGGAGCAGCCGGCGTCGCTCAATGGCAGCGATGCGCCCGACAAGTTGACCAATGCGGCGGGCGGATACATTGTGCTTCGTTCGGCATTGCCGCCAGAGCAGATGGAGCAGACCCTTCGCGCTGCAGTGGCCGAGGTTGACCCCATGCTGGCGCTCAAGGACGTGCGCCCAATGGTGGATGCGTTGAACAACACCGAAGCGCCCAGGCGGTTCAACACCGGCCTCATCGGAGCGTTCGCCCTGGGTGCGCTGTTGCTGCAGTGTCGGGAATCTATGCCGTCGTGGCTTTCTCGGTCACCTTGCGGGTGCAGGAGATTGCGATCCGCATGGCTGTAGGAGCGGAGCGTGGGAGGATTGCCGGAATGGTGCTGGCCGGCGGCGCGAAGCTGGCATTGCTGGGGTGCAGCCTGGGAGTAGCGGGCTCGATGGCTCTGTCGCAGATCGTGCGCACTTTTCTGTTTGACGTGAGCCCAACTGATCCCGGTTTATATGCAATAAGCGGAGCGGTCATGCTGCTGTTGACCATGGCGGCCTCAGCGTTGCCCGCAGCGCGCGCCGCCGCGACCGAGCCAACCCGTGCGCTCCGTGCCGTCTAGATCCAGCAACCCGGCACGCGTTGCCCGTTCAACCTCACTTCACGCTGATGTCCCCGTCAACATCGACCACCAGCACGTCGCCTTCGATGGCCATCGAGTGCACCTTAAGCCGTTCAAGCGACACCTTGTACCCCGACGTCGCCGTGGACCCTTCCAGCGCCTTGCGCAACAAATCTGCGGCATCCACCTTCATGCTCGATGGCACCTGCCGGCTGAGAAATGGTGTCAGCAGAAAGTTCAACTCCCGCTGGTCGCTCACCTTCATCAACTGTGCGTCGCGGAAGCCGATGGACTCTCCCTCCCCGTACGGCGCGATTGACACCTCCGCTGTTGGCGACAAGGCAATGCCGATGCAGGAACTTCCCATCGACTTACCCATCCGAGCCCGCGTCTTCACCTTCACCACTATCCGGTCCTTCACGAACAGTACCTTCGCATCATCGGCGTAGACCGAGCACGCTGTCCGTTCAGTCCCTTTGAGATAGAAACGCCCGTTCGGCCCGCTGAAGAGCTGTAATTTCAGGGTTCGTTCCAAAGCTTCCCGGCTCACGCGCAACTCCACCGCGCTCGCCTGCAGAGTCCCGGCAATCAGCACAAAAAGGACGCCCACTGCTGGTCCTTTGATTTTGTTCATGCCTTTATGATGACATCAAAAGATGGCAGCGGTCATTTCGCAGAATCAAACCTTGAACTGTTGCAAGCTTGCAAGATTGAATATCTCCAGTAAGTTCTTCTATTTGAGAGATATGGAGGGCGGAATTCTTGGCAATACCGAGAGATGTAAACGCTTAATTTATTGTGCTTTGCTATTGATTTTTGAAGAAAAAATCCTTAAAATAGGACCTATAAAGTTGCTCTAGGGCCGCAAGGATCCCCAGCCATGAGCCCAGGGCCTGTAGGAACGAAACTCCACTCCTTTCTAAGGAAAACAAAACCAAATGGCAAAACGTAGAGGAAATCCGAATTGGGGCAAGCCCGAGCCCATCGGCCCTGTTGTCCCCACCGTGACCTCCTTTGAACAGATCGTCAAGGAGTTCAAGCTGACCCCGGATCAGTACATCCGGTCTACCCGTCTTCGCGAGTGGGCCCGTCGGAACAAAAATTCCAAGTACATTCCTGAGGCGCTCCTTGAAGCCTGGGGCTTTGAGATTGAGTCTACTTTGTAGATTTCCGCATCTCCGGCTGTCAACAAAACGCCGCCTTCGGGCGGCGTTTTTGTTGTCCATTAGTAACGTGCTTTGCCGATACGCTCTCAATCGGCGAGAATGAATCTGTCTCCATGCCTGAAAGCCTTCGCACCTTCGAGCCCCCATTCACCGACGTTCCAGGCGCTATCGCTGAAATCCGCGCCGGGCGCATGGTCGTCGTCGTCGACGACGAAGACCGCGAAAACGAAGGCGACCTCACCCTAGCCGCGGAGCACGTCACTCCTGAAGCCATTAACTTCATGGCCCGCTACGGTCGCGGACTCATCTGCCTTACCCTCACCGAAGAGCGCGCCGACCACCTGCGCCTCTTTCCCATGACCCAGCAGAACTCCTCGCGCTTCGGAACGGCATTCACTGAAACCATCGAAGCCCGCGAAGGCGTCACCACTGGCATATCCGCCGCCGACCGCGCCCATACCATCCGCACCGCCATCGCCCCAGGCGCCACCTCAAACGATCTGGTCCGCCCCGGTCATATCTTTCCCCTGCGTGCTCGCCAGGGAGGCGTGCTGGTTCGCGCTGGCCAAACCGAAGCCTCCGTCGATCTGGCCCGTCTCGCCGGTCTCCAGCCCACCGGTGTCATCTGCGAAATCATGCGGGACGACGGCGAAATGGCACGTATCCCAGACCTCATCCCATTCTGCGCCGAGCACGGCCTCCGCATCCTCACCGTGGCCGAGCTCATCCGCTACCGACTCCGCAACGAGCGTTACATCGTTCGCGCCGGAGAGACCCTCATCCAGACCAAGTATGGCGAATTCCGCATGATCGCCTACGAGAGCGAGGTCAATGGCGGCGAAAGCCACATCGCCCTCGTCCGAGGCGACCTGTGCCCCAGCTGCCCCGCCTGTCATGAAGGTCCCGCGAACATCCCAGGCCACCCCCGTACCGCTCGGCCTCCCTGCGCTCATGCAGTTCTCGTTCGGGTTCACACCCGCTGCACCGCCGGAGACATCTTTGCCGCCGACTGCCACTGTCGCGAAGTCCTCGACAACTCCATGCGCATGATTGCCGAAGAGGGGTGTGGCGCGATTCTTTACCTCCACAACACCTCGCGCGGATTCGACATCGACAAGACCGCCGCTGCAGTCTCTCCGTTTGCTCCAACCGGAACGGCCCTAACGGATGGCGTGTCAGTAGCATCCGCCAACAGCATCCTGCTCCACCAGCAACTCCGCACCCGTGAAGGTTCCCAGGCTCGCACCGGACGCATCCTGCGCGCCATAGGCCTCGGCGGCCAAATCCTCTCCGACCTTGGCATCCGGCGAATCCGCCTCCTCTCCAATACCCCCATGCACATCCCCGCATTGGAGGGCTTCGGCCTCGAAATCGTGGAACAGGTACCCATCCCCGTAGAAGAGTGCACCCGCGCCTAGCCACTTTTCAAAAGTCGCCATTTCCGAATAGTGCGTACTCTAAGGCTGTCATCCCGAGCGAAACCGAGGGATCTGCGGTTGTCTCGGAACGGCAGCCAACGAGCATAATTCTCGCCGCCTTCCACAAAGACAAATGCTCACTTCGCTTTCCGAAAATCATCAATCAATTCTTCTAACGTCGGCCCCGGCACATCTGCCCTCGGCAACATCGGCCGCGAGATCGGAATCGTTCCCATCGGTTTCATCAGCAGCTTCAACACCTCGGAAGCACTGATCTCCTGATACCGGTACCTTCGCCCGCGAACCTGGACGATCCGAGTCTCAGTCTCAACATCGGTATGCCCGATCAGAACAATTGCATCCTGGTGCCAGATCGAATCTCGTTCATAGGTGGTAATCAGTACGCATCTCGTGTTTTCCGTTGAGGCTTTCGCGACTTGTTCCAGCGGCTCAATCGAAACCAGCAGTGGCACGTAACACTCTTCGCATCCGCGCGGCGCACCAGCAAGGAAGAGATAATACGCATGTCGGTAGACCGGCCGATTGCTTTCACCCGCCTTCGGCTCTTGACCTCTGCACTCAATCGACAATAGAAGTAAACATACGCAGCAGAAACGCCAAACGCTCTTCAAGTTGCCCTCCCATGACCGGCCGATGGATACCAGACATAACGAGGAACGCGCGATAAGCCTCGCCTTGCACGAAATTCAGGTTGTCAGCCTAGTCCTGCGATCACCAGGCCTTCGCAACCGAACGGGACGCAAGAATCGTTGCGAGCTTAGTCAGCCGTGGAATATATTCGTTTCCAACCTTTGAAGCGGCCCGCTTGATGTATTCTCCCGATGAAATGTGCCTGAGACTGGCGGAACAATTGGTTTGGAAATCCATCGTTGCGCTCTTCATCGCAGTGCTCGGCGCGGTCGCGAGCTACGCTGAAACTCCCGACACCTCCTATCACCGTCCAGTGGCCGTCGAAACCCTTTCTTATGTGGACGTCCACTACTATCATCGCGGCTCACCGATCTACGTGAAGCTCACGAGACCTTGGGAGGGGCTGGGTTGCTACCTTTTTAACGGCCAGATCCTACAAGGGAGAGTTGAGCTGGCAACCCCGCGCGGCAAAGGCCAAAAGGTATCGCAGCTGGCCATCTCCTTCCCCAATGCGCCATGCGTCAAAAACAAATCCACGATAAATCTGGTAATGGGCGCCGTCGAATGGGACACCGGAGTGACCAGCGCTCCGCACGCTCAGTACCCGGTAGTGAACTACGGCATGTCGCAAACCGGCAGCGTCAAGACTATCCAGGGCAGCTTCAACATGAGCGGCATTCTATTGATGGCTCTGAGCCAGCGGGCGAAAAACCAGATTCCGCTCAAGCCAGGAGACGTGCTGGGCATCGATGGAGTGACTCTGGCAATTGGCAAGGGTCCGGAGCGGAGTTCGGTGCTCAAGTCCACTACGCGGGATGTGCATCTGGAAAAAGAATCGTTGCTCTTGCTCGTGCCAGAAAGCGTCGCGTTTCCAAAAGGACAAGAGCCGGAAGAAGCGGGCTTGCTGGAGAGGCCGTCGATCGCGGATTCGGCAGAGCCGGGCTCTCCAGCGTACCTGGACATTCCACTCAAATCGCCAAACCTGCCCCCTCCCGTCGAGTTCCAGCCCTGCGAGCCGCCAGCCTGCGCGGTAGACCTGCCGTCGGGCGAAGGCGCAACGCAGGGGGCGCCGTCGAGATCGATCGGAATTCGCGAATTGGGCTACGCCCCGCGACCGCAACAGCAGTTGGAAGATCTGAATGACGAAGTCGCACTGGCATGGCTGGGATCGAAACAGCTTCTCGTAGCTTTTAATCCCCACGCGCTGATTGAGCGCGACAGGCAACCGTCAACCGGCGCAGCGGTAAGACGAATTCATGCAGTTTTGCTCGATCCGGAGACAAGCAAAGTGTTGAGCAGTGCGGACTGGTTCCTTCCAGATGCAGGCGAATTCATGTGGCAACTTTCAGGCGGCCGCGCTTTAGTCCACGTAGCCAACGAGCTTCGAGTCTACAGCGAAGGAATGCAGATCGAGCGCCAGATTCCATTGGACGGACCGCTGGAGTTTGTTCGTCTTTCACCGAACGGGGAACTGATAGCAATCGCAATTTTGCGGGAGACACACTCCCCGGAACAGCATGCCAACCTGCGCGAAAGCCTTGGTTTGGAGCCGCCGGAGAATGTGGAGATTCGCGTGCTCGACAAGGACTTCAAGACAGTAGCGCAGGCCACGACTTCCTCAAAACTGATGCCTCCGGCGTTGCTGAACGAAGGGCAGGTTCAGTTGCTGGCAAAGCCGAACAAGCAGTATCGGCTTACACTGGCGCAGTCGACCGGCGACACAACGACAATTGCGCGTTTTCCTTCGGCCTGCATTCCTGAAGTCTCGAGCTTCGCCCCGGACTTGCTCCTTGTTGGTACTTGCGAAATCAGTTCAGGCGTGCACGAGTATCGCGTGCTGCGAGCCGACGGCAAGATTGTTTTGCGCGGACGGACTGATCCGCAGACGATGAGTCAATCAGCGCAGGGCAACGGAAAGTACTTTGCCGTGAAGACTCTCCACTCCACCCAGGTGATGGTGCATGGCTCGGTCTTTCACGGATCGGATCTCGATTACGAAGAGGTGCGTGTCTTTCAGTCCGGCGACGGACGGCGGTTGATGTCTGTGCGGTTGCAAGCCCCGCCGACAAGCCATGGGGCATACGCACTTTCCCCGGATGGCACGCAACTCGCTGTGATTGCAGAGGCGAAAGTGAACCTGTTTGCCGTACCGGTGCGCTAATCCTGCCTCTCAATTTTGCGCAGCGGCCCGGAAGGATTGAGCCGAGTTCTACTCAATTCTCACGAGCGTCTACGGGCGAATCCCGTTTTTCCATGAAGATGTTTTGACGCCGTCGATCCAGGACGCGGCAGAGAACAGCGCTCTATCTCATCACTCGTAGCGCAGCGCAACCATCGGATTCACCTTGGTCGCTCTCCGAGCTGGAACAAAGATCGCCAGCAATGCCGCTATCATCAGCAGCACTGCGGCCCCGCCCAGCGCAACCGGATCCCATGCCCGCACCGAAAACAGCAGGCCGCTCATCAACCGCGTGAGGAACACAGCCATCACCAATCCCAGGGCCAATCCAGCAACGATCGTTGCCATCCCGCTTCGAATCAGCATTCCCAGCACGTCGCCGCGATCGGCGCCCAGGGCCATCCGCAAACCAATCTCCGCGTGTCGCTGCGCAACACCATACGACGTGACCCCATATATTCCAACCGAAGCCAGCAGCAAAGCCAAACCCGCGAAGACCGCCAGCAATATCAATGCCAGGCGTCGACGCTCGAGCGAATCACCCATCACCTCAGTCATCGAACTCACGTGATAAACGGGTAAGTCCGGATCAATCGAGGCGACTTCGCGCTGAATAGTAGGCACCAGGTTCATTGGATTTCCTGCAACCTGCACTGCCAGCGTCATAGCGCCACTCGGTCGCTGATTCTCGGGCCAATACACCTCGACACGAGAACGCGCTTCCAGCGTTCGATTATGCACATGCCTCACAACTCCGACGACTGTTGCCCACGGCGCAGTTGAACCACGACCACCCGAATGCAGCCGTTTCCCAACCGGATCCTGATTGGGCCAGTAGGCTTGTGCCAGGCTCTCGTCCACGATTGCAACCGGCGCCGCGGTGTCGGAATCGTGAGCCTCGAATGTGCGCCCGCGAACTAGCGAAATTCCCATCGCCTTGAAATAGTCCGGCGTCACGACTCGCTGATCGGCCTCGGGAGTCGTATCCTCCAGCCGCACGGATTGGGAGTCGATTGTAGTGGTGCCGGAACCACCCTGCCCGCTCAATGGCAAAGCGGAAACTGCACCCGCCGCCTGTACCCCGGGCAATCTCTGCACTCTATCCAAAAGGTTCGTATAAAAAGCGCGCACCTGTGCCGGCTTGCTGTAAACCGAGTCCGGCAATGCGATCCGCATTGTGAGCACTCCATCGGGACGGAATCCCGGATCCACCTTGAGAATCTCGGCGAAGCTTCGCAGCAGGAGTCCCGCTCCGGCGACCAGGAGCAGAGAAAACGCCGTCTCACAAATTACCAGTGCACTCCGCAGCCGCTTGGGTCGCTTGCCCTCTGTGCTTCTCCCACCTTTCAGTCCTTCGAATCCGCGCTTGCGGCCCGCATGCAATGCCGGAGCCAGTCCAAACAGAATTCCGGTGGCAAGCGAGATAGCCGCCGTCAGAATCAGCGCGCGCCCGTCGATCGCAGTATGCACGGCACGGGGCAGAGACTTGGCTGCAATCCCAACCAGCCCGTGCAGTATCCACGGCGTAAGCGCCACTCCTATCAGGCCGCCTGTAAAAGCCAGAACCACACTCTCCGTCAGAAGTTGGCGCACCAGGCGCGCTCCACTCGCGCCCAGTGCCATGCGCGTTTCCATCTCCTGTTGCCGCTCCGTCGATCGCACCAGTAGAAGATTCGCAATATTCGCGCAAGCGATCAGCAGCACCAGTCCTACGGCCGCCATCAACACGATCAACGACGGCTTGACGTCACCTACTGTCTCTTCGAGTAGCGGGTGAAGAATGACTCCGAAGTTGAATTTCGTATACGGATAAGATCCGTGTTCTTCGATCATCGTCCTGCCCACACGATCCATATCCGACTGCACCTGGGCAAGCGAGAGTCCGGGCTTCATGCGGCCCAGTACTTCAAGTCCGTGACCGCCTCGGCTGCTTTCGCTAAGGTCGTCCGGCGAAAAGGCGAGCGGCCCCCAGATCTCCGCATCATCTGGATAGCTAAATCCAGATGGCATCACTCCTACCACCGACATTGGAACGCCATCGATATCGATGGTGCTTCCAATTACGTGCGTGTTCCCGCCAAACACCCGCCGCCACAAGCCGTAACTGAGCACGACCTCGTGGTCGCGTCCCGGCTGTGCCTCTTCCGGCAGGAAGGTTCGACCCAGCAGTGTCTGCGCTCCCAGCATCGGAAACAGGTTAGGCGAAACCGAGGCTCCCACCACCCGCTGCGGACTTCCTTTGACGCCGAGGTTAATCGAACCTGACCCGATGGCAGCAAGGTCGCTGAAACTTTTGTTCAACTGCTGGAAGTCACGGAACTCGGGAGCCGAAACCCAATTCTGGTCATTGGGCGCGCCGATCCCCGTAAAACGCGTCCATACCTTGATGAGGCGATCTGGATCGCTATATGGCAAAGGTCTCAGCAGCACTGCATCGAGCACACTGAAAATTGCTGCATTGGCACCGATGCCCAGTGCCATGGTCAGCACGACGACTGCCGTAAACCCTGGCTTCTTTGCCATCTGTCGAATAGCGAATCGCAGATCCTGCATGAGAATGCCCATTGCCTGCCTCCAGCACTTATGCGAATAGGGAATCGTGACTAACTAAGAGACAAAAGAATCGATAGCGGGGAACCCAACAAAAGCGAAAGCAACTGGCCAGCCAGAGAATCTGCGACCAATCCATTGATACTACGTCTTCATCGGCCTGAGGGTTCCACTCGTCACTGTTCGTATTTCGTTGGCGCCCGAAAATAAACAGCCAGGGTCGCTTTCGAAGTTACGATCCCCAACACACTTCCGCTTCCGCCATGTACGATTCTCAAGCCAGGAACTTAAAGCGAGGATGAGATGCGAATTTCATCCACCGGGTCGAACACGAGGATCGTATATGAGGATGAATACACACCGTACTGGGCTATGCCATTTTCTGTTGCTTGCCGCAACAGCCGCACTCGCTGCAACCGTCTCCGCGCAGCAAACACCTCCGGTGAAACTCGATCCCTCCACAATGCCAAAACTTGGCGCGGTCGACCCGCGCTATCTCTCGTACAACATTGAAATGGTCGAAGTCACCGGCGGCCGCTTCTGGAAGCCCTATAACTCCGCGCCCCCGAGCGATGCGCAAAAATCTCTCACCCCCGGCGACCCCAATCAGCCGGTCGGGCTGGATCCAAACATGTTTCAATATCGACCGCCAATAGATTTAAGTAATGCCCGTCTCCGCAAACTGGCGGAGTCTCTCGGTCCGTCTTACGTCCGGGTCAGCGGCACATGGGCCAACAGCACATACTTTCAGGACGATGATCAATCCGCAGCAGCGCAACCGCCAGCGGGCTTCAAGACCGTGCTTACTCGCGCTGAGTGGAAAGGCGTCATCGATTTTGCGCGCGCTGCCAACGCATACATCGTAACCTCCGTCGCCATCAGCGATGGAACCAGGAATGACCGCGGCGAATGGATCCCCGATCAGGCCAAAGCGTTCTTCCAATACACAAAGCGCGCCGGCGGCACCATCGCGGCAACCGAATTCATGAACGAGCCCACGATCCCCGGTCCCGGTGGCGCTCCCAAAGGCTACGACGCTACCGCCTTCGGCCGCGAAGCCAAAGCCTTCGAAGCATTCCTGCGCAAGCAGTCGCCCGGCACCCTCTACCTCGGCCCAGGCAGCGTCGGAGAAGGTATCTCCCTCGGACCTCCCGGAATGGCGATGCAGTTCACTTTGCTCAAATCTGAGGACCTGCTCAAAGCCACTGGCCCGATCTTCGATGCCTTCTCCTATCACTTCTACGGCACCGTCTCTCGTCGCTGCGGTGGCAAAGAAAGCATCGACGACGTGCTCTCCGCAGACTGGCTCGATCGCACCAATACCGTCGAGACGTTCTATGCGAATGTACGCGACAAATATCTACCCGGAAAGCCCATGTGGCTCAATGAAACAGGAGAAGCCGCCTGCGGAGGCGATCCATTCGCTGGCCAGTTCGCCGACACCTTCCGTTTTCTCAATCAGCTCGGTACCCTCGCGCAGAAGGGCGTTAAGGTCGTTATGCAGAATACGCTCGCGGCCAGCGATTACAGTCTCATCACCACAGATACCCTCCAGCCCAAGCCAAACTATTGGGCGGCCGTCCTCTGGAAACAAACCATGGGCACAACGGTGCTCGATCCTCACGCGCCATCCGGCAGTCCTCTAAGGATCTATGCTCAATGCGCCAAGAATGCGAAAGGCGGCGTCACGCTGCTAGCCATCAACACCGATAAGATCGAACAACACTCCATCGCGCTTCCTGCCGCCGCTGAACGCTACACTCTCACCGCGTCCGGCCTCGAAAGCGCAACTGTCTCTCTCAATGGAACGACGCTGCAGGCCGCTTCAGACGGCACCCTCCCACCCCTGAACGCACAAAACATCGACGCTGGCAATATTTCGTTTCCACCCGAAAGCCTTACGTTCCTCATTGTTCCTTCCGCGCAAAACAAGAGCTGCATGACCGTAGATCGTTCTCGTTAGGCTCTGAAGGCCCTCGCCCAGCGCGGCGAGGGCAAGGCTAGCGTGAAGCGCGCAAACCGGAGCGCCGCAGCAACCATTCGCATGCGCGCGTGAGACGAAGCACGCTGATGAGCTTGATGTGCCGATGGTTCTTATTCTGGGATCGTGCCGGCCGGGGCGCGCAAATAACTCAATAAAACTGTGGGGTGTACAGGCTTGGCCAGGATGTCAAACGCATGACCCTGTGCGATGGCAGCATCCAGCAGCGGGGAAGTGTCGTTGTTTCCAGAGATGAGCAGGATTCGGCAGTTGGGCAGCAGTCGATGAATCGCAATTGCGGCGTCGATTCCGTTCATGCCATTCATCACCACATCGGTTACGAGATAGTCAAAGGCGGTTTGCATGGCGAGGTCAACGCCATGCGTGGCGCTGTGGGCGGCGATGGCTTCGAAGCCGCTGATGTTGAGCACCATCGCGAGAGTATCCGCGTGGGTAGGCTCATCATCGATGACCAGGACTTTGGGCCTTTTGGTTTCCATAAACTCAGCGAGGTTGAAGGTAGCCAATCAAAACGAAAGCGATCCTAGCATGTCTATTTCCGCGCGCGGTGTCGGGTGTCGTACATAAACAAGGTTCGCCTTTGACCATAACGCAAGTGGGGAGTACAAGGGTCGCCGCGATCGAGTTCGTCGCCGATTCGAGTCGCGGTCGGCCTCACGTTCGGCGCACAGGGTATACCATCGGTTCGTAGAATTTTGGCGATGTCGGTTAGGGATTGCGGCAATCGTTGGCGCTTCCCATACGACTATTCGAAGTTGATGAACCGTGCTACTTAGCTGCTACATTTAAGAACGAGCCAGTTTTGTAGATCGTTGCTTTGCGTTTTGATCCGCTTTGATGGAGATGCTAAATTTGGTCACAGCCAGTGGCGACAGTTATCACTGATGAGATCCAGGCTTGAACTCAGAATGGCGCATCTTGTCCGCCTTTTCTTCACACAGCATAACGTCACCGATCTTGCCGGCAAAACCAAGGCATACTCACAGCTCATTCTGAGGTTAACAGGAGGTCAAGGAATGACATCTAAAACAGAAACTCAATCGTGGCTGTTCAGGCTTATCGTGGGGCTGACTGCACTCGCAGTTGCTCAGCCGCTTTTCTCCCAAAAGATCGTCATTTTCGATTATCCAAATTCCTCAGACACGCATCCGACGGCCCTGAATTTCAAGGGCGAAATCACCGGATATTATCTTGCCTCATCTACGTACCATGGCTTTCTACGGCGTCCCGACGGCTCGTTCACATCGTTCGATGTTCCCCTGCCGGCCGGTGGATTCCCGTCCAATGCCATTCCGATGGATATAAATGACCTCGGCCAAATCACCGGATTCTATGCATTCGAAGTTCAACTACGTAGCTTCCTGCGCCAGCCGGACGGAACAATTGTGCAATTCGAGCCTCCATTGTCCGCACCGTCCCGAGTTACAGCTCAGCTGCAATCTAATTCATACGACAAGCCAATCTGCGGAGGGGAGGACTGGTGGCTGTCAGTCGCTATGAATGACGCGGGGCAAGTCGTTGGGAGCGGTCCTGTCAGCACTGCCGTCGCTTCTGGGTTCATCCGAGCACGGGACGGATCGATCAAATACTTTGACGCCGCGCCTCCGTCGCTAGGTCAGCAAACCTGTCCACAAGCCATTAATGTTTGGGGCCAAATCGTCGGATATGACAACACCTTCAGTGCTTTCCTCCGCGAACGAGACGGAAGAATTACACAATTCACTCTGTCCGATGCCAGCGAAACAATCCCAACTGCGATCAACTTTTTTGGAGAAGTTACAGGCTTCTACCAGGACAACACTGGTTTTCACGGGTTTATTCGCCACCCAAATGGAGTCACCATCTCATTCGATCCGGCAGGTTCTAACGCTACAGAACCTACGGCAATGAATGCTCTTGGAGAAATCACAGGCTTCTACAGTGGAATGGATGGCATAGCCCATAGCTTTCTGCGCAAACGAAACGGAACCATCATCAGCTTCGACGTGCAGAATTCTCATGGCACGTTCGCGCGATCCATCAGCCTGGCAGGAGCGATCACTGGAGAGTACTTCGACGGAGCCTCTTATCACGGGTTTATTCGCAAGCCTTGAACTGAGGCACTGAGGAAAGCGACGCTGATCGGGCTGCCCCGGCTGGCGACTAGTCTGTGTCAGGCGTCAGCGAGGAATTGACCGCCGCTTAACGCTGCATTTGTTCCTAGTTACACAGTTCCAAGTTGAAGGACCAAGGGTTCGCAAACTTTTCTCTGCCCCTTCGTTGTCTGCCTGCGGTATGCTGCCTGAACAGTGTTGCCGGATTTCCTCTGCGCAACCTTCACCGGAGCCCTGACATGCAGACACCGGCCATGCCCGCCAACGAGTCCAGCAGAATCGCCGCCCTTCATGCCCTCAACATTCTTGATACTGCTCCCGAAGAGCGCTATGACCGACTCACACGGCTCGCGAAGCGTGTGTTCAATGTGCCGTATTCCACCATAAGCATGATCGACGACCAGCGCCAGTGGTTCAAATCCATCCAGGGGCTTAGCCTCTGTCAGACTTCGCGGGACATCTCTTTTTGCGCCCACGCCATCCTGTTTGACGAGATTCTTTACGTTGAAAACGCCCTCAAGGATGATCGCTTCCACGACAATCCCGTGGTCGTCGGAGATCCAAAAATCCGCTTCTATGCAGGCTGCTCGCTGAACGTGAATGGCTTCAAGATGGGAACCTTCTGTGTCTTCGATAAAAAGCCCCGGGCATTCTCGGCAGAAGATCGACAGCTGCTTAAAGACCTTGCATGCCTGGCGGAAAGGGAACTGGCGTCGCCCGAACCAGCGATAGCCAGTTGATTGTGAAGACTGAGCTTCCGCGAAAACCAATCAAACCTGACGCGGACTAAAAGGGCCGCCCATTCGGCGGCCCCAATTCTTTAGTAGTTAAAAGTGCTCACCACCCCAGTACGTACGCAAACACCAACGGCGCCACGATGGATGCATCACTTTCAATAATGAATTTTGGAGTATTCTCGCCAAGCTTGCCCCACGTGATCTTCTCGTTTGGCACCGCCCCCGAATAGGAGCCATAGCTCGTCGTCGAGTCTGAAATCTGGCAGAAGTAAGCCCACAGCGGAACATGCTCGCGTTGCAAATCCTGGTGCAGCATCGGCACTACGCAAATAGGAAAGTCGCCCGCAATGCCGCCGCCAATCTGGAAAAACCCCAGTGGCGTCTTGCCCGTCGTGTTGGTATACCACTCTGCTAGCTCCATCATGTATTCAATCCCAGTTCGAACGGTGTGCACTTTCCGCACGTCGCCCGAGATACAGTGACCCGCATACATGTTGCCGAGTGTTGCGTCTTCCCAGCCCGGCACAAACATCGGCAGATTCTTTTCCGCCGCCGCCAACAGCCAGCTGTCCTTCGGATCGATTTGATACGAAGCTTTCAAATCGCCTGAGAGCAAAATCTTGTACATGAATTCGTGCGGGAAAAGTCTCTCCCCAGCCTTATCCGCGCGCACCCATTCCTTTAAAACTTCGTTTTCAATCCGTCGCATCGCCTCCATCTCGGGAATGCACGTATCCGTCACCCGATTCATATGGCGATTCAGAAGGGCAGCCTCGTCGGCCGGCGTCAGGTCCCGGTAGTGGGGAACCCGCTCGTAGAAATCGTGCGCAACGAGATTAAAAACATCCTCCTCGAGATTTGCGCCTGTGCAGCAAATTCCATGGACCTTATCCTGCCGTATCATCTCTGCCAGCGACAGCCCAAGTTCAGCAGTGCTCATCGCTCCCGCGATAGTCATGAACATCTTTCCGCCCGCAGACAGGTGCGCGTTGTATGCTTCCGCTGCATCAACCAGCGCTGCGGAATTGAAGTGCCGATAGTGGTGCTTGATAAACGTAGTAATTGCGGACATATTCCTTCTTCTTGCTCCCGTTCCTTACGCTAACACAGCAAAATCAGCCGCAGATGAGCGCAGTTTGGCACGCCGGAAGCGCACTTCCAGTCGCGGACACCCTTGCTTGTGCAGTATTTGGATGGAATTGGGGCAGACCCGATGCGGGCCTCTTAGGCAGACTCAAAAAGAGTCAATCGACACTCGAAAGTAAAACTTAAGAAGAAGTTTTGGCGCGAAATTCGAGAGTTATCTCGAATCTCGCGCTAGCACTCCACCCCATCCCAAGTGCGAGAACTTTCGGACGCAAAGGCGTGCAAAGAGCATCCGAGTGCGAATCTTTTCCGGTGAAACTAGGTGACGTTCGTGGTGAGTGTGGTGGAAACATTGGAAAACGCGTTGTTGATGCCGGTTGCTAGGTAGCCCATGCCGGTGATAGCGCCGAAAGCGATCAAAGCGACGACCAAGGCGTATTCCACAAGGTCTTGGCCTTCTTCGTGATCAAGAAGGTTACGAACATACAGATACAAGTTGGTGCTCATTGCGTGCATTTTTCCTCCAGAGGGGTATCGAATGTGTCGTTATTCTGCACATTCAGAGTGCAATATGCAATGAAATACGACAAAAGTGTATCGAACGATGGTAACGGCTTTTACACCAAAAGTGCCTATTTCATTGAGGATTCTAGGTACCGCATTCTTGAACTTTCGTTCCGTTTTCAGTAAGAGATGGTGATTACCTTCACGCGAATAGATTCAGATTTGCGACGATAAATAAGGGACTTATCGATCTAAATCGTCAGAAACCACCCCCGGATAGGCGTTCTGCGCGATGTCACGCTCAGCATCAACTATGCTCTCCGAGCGTCCCATGTCGCGCCAGTAGTACCCATCGGCAGGGAAGCCTGCTATTGGCTTGTTTCCCGCCGCCAAGCGAAGGTAGACCGGGATAATTGAGAAGATTCCTTGCTCCTCGACGGAGGAAAAAATACGTGGCGAGAGGATGTGTATCCCTGCAAAAGCCCGAGCTTGAGGCTTTTCGACCTCTCGCACCAATTCGGGCACGCCGTCGACGCCTTTTCGCCGGCCACAGAGTTCGCCATTCTGATCAAAAAGAAGGTAGCGTGAAGTGTACCGATCTTGAACTGCGAGGGTGGCAAGGGCGTTGCGCTCTCGGTGAAAAACCAGCATCTTGCTGAAATCGATCGTGCTCAGTACATCAACGTTGTGCACAAGAAACGGCTCGTCCAATCCAACAAAGAAATGTGCGGCGTGCTTGATGCCGCCGCCCGTATCCAGCAGAACATGCTCATAGGAAAGTTCAATGTGCATGCCGAAGTTCTGATGCGCGCGCAAATACTCGACGACCATATCGGCAAAGTAATGAGTGTTGATAATGACTTCGGAAATGCCGAATGACCGGAGCCGGGTCAGAGTGATTTCCAATAGCGTCCGGCCGCCCACTTCCACCAGGGCCTTCGGACGATAATCGGTAAGTGGACGCAGCCGGGTGCCCAATCCAGCGGCCAGCACCATCGCCTTCACAAGGCTACCTTCTCGGGGAAATTCTTTTCGAGTTCAATGTGGCGCAAGACCACTTCAATTCCATCAATTGAGCGCAAGTGCCGGGCGAGTTGTTCAGCCAGGAATACCGACCGATGCTGGCCGCCGGTGCACCCAAAAGAAACCATGAGGTTGGCGAACCCGCGACGCTGGTAAGCAGTGACGGAGGAATCAACCAGCGACTGCGCTCTTTCGAAATACTGATGAACGCTCTCCTCTTGATTGAGGTAATCGATGACCGGATTATCTATCCCTGTAAGCATCTTGAATCGTTCTTCGCGCCCGGGGTTGGGAAGGCTTCGCGCGTCGAATACATATCCACCCCCATTGCCGGACTCGTCTACCGGAATCTGGTGATGGAACGAGAAGCTGAAGATGCGAACGGTGAGGCTTTTTGAATGTGGCGCAAGTTGTTGAAGCTTGTCCGATGAAAGCATGCCCTGAAAAGCATCCATCAATGCAGGAAGCGCTACTGGAAGTTTGATATTGTGAGCCAGCCAGCGAAGATTCTTCAACGCGTAGGGCACGCTCTGAAGAAAATGAGGTTTACGTTCGTAAAACCCTCTGAAACCGTAAGCCCCAAGAGCCTGCATGATGCGTACGTACACGTAGGCGTAGTAGTACTCCATGAATGCGCCGCGATCGACTGGAATAAATTTAGAAAGGCAATCGAGATAGTAGTTGAGCAATTCTTCGCGAAGTGTCGGAGGCAAGTCCGCCTTCCCATCGTAGAGAAGGGAAGCAATGTCGTATTGCAGCGCACCCTTGCGCCCCCCCTGGTAATCGAGGAAATAAGGTTGACCGTCGCGCAACATTACATTGCGTGACTGGAAATCACGATACAGAAAGTAGTCATGCGAGGCTGCAAGAAGAAGCTTTGTCAGCCGTGTGAAGTCATTTTCCAGTGCCTGCTCGTTGAACGATACTCCGGAAAGTCGTAGGAAGTAGTACTTGAAATAATTTAGATCCCATGCGATGGACTGGCGGTCAAAGCTCGAGCGCGGATAGCAAACTTTGTAATTGAGATCGCGTCCAGCCTCCACTTGAAATCGGGGCAAAGTAGCGACGACCTGCCGATATGCATCCACCGCTTTCGGCGCAATATCATCAGGAGAACGATTGGCGCTCAGAAATTCAAAGAGCGTCATATCGCCTAAATCTTCCTCGATGTACGAATCGTGCGCCAGATCTTCGGCGTAAATCTCTGGGACTGGCAATCCGCGCCTACGGAAGTGGCGTGAAAATTCCACAAAAGCCACATTCTCCTCGCGAACCGGGTACACAATTCCAATGGCGCTTTTTCCAGATCCAGAAAGTCGCACGATGGTGCGCCCTGATCCTCCCAATTGCCCCTGCAGGGCCTTAACGTCGCTTGCGGGAATATGGAAGTATTGCTCGAAGAGATGTTTGAGAACGTCCATCAATGCTTTCCGATGATGCCAGAGTCACTTTACAAAAGATAACGCAGCGCGGCGGTGACCTGAAAAAGCCCTTGAAATATCGCGATTTCAGAACGATCACTATTGATATTGACGGTAGGAGGTCACTAGCACGGCGAGCGCTGGTAGCAGATCCCAAAGTTGCAACCGTGAAAATGGGCTGATCAATAAGACTCAGATTTCTGAGTTACATAGAAGTTCATTCTCGCATCCTGGCCTTTTCATTTAAGCGCTATGTACAACTGATTTCGGTAGTTCGGGCTCCAACCTGAGTGTGTGACCGCGCGATCTGACCGCTGCGCCCTGAATGAAATCGCCGAACGGACTGGAACTGAGCTGAACCGTCGGCCGAGTCGATCCGAGAAGTCGCCTCATTCATGGATTAGCGGTTTCTTGATCGTTCTTGGCCAGCCCTGACTTGTCTTAGAGATCGCATATTTATTTCGACAAGTGGGGAGAAATCCAAGGAGGATTTCCTATGCGTCTGCTAAAGTGCGCGCGCTGGTTTCTACCGGCGCTGATACTACTTCTTGTGCCTGCGGGGTCTTTTGCAGGTATATCGATCACAGTCACAGTCGCTCCCCCGATTTTGCCCGTGTACGAGCAGCCTCCGTGTCCTGAAGAGGGTTGGATGTGGTCGCCTGGCTACTGGGCCTACGGAGATGACGGCTACTACTGGGTTCCCGGTGAGTGGGTGCCCGCGCCCTATGTTGGAGCGCTCTGGACTCCGCCCTGGTGGGGCTGGGATAACGGACGCTATATGTTTCATGATGGCTATTGGGGCGATCGCGTCGGCTACTACGGCGGAATTGATTACGGCTACGGATACATGGGAGTCGGCTTTGTCGGTGGCGAGTGGCGTGGAAGAGAGTTCGCCTACAACACCGCAGTGATGCGCGTGAACACGACTGTCATTCACAACACCTATGTGAACCAGACTATCGTCCGCAGCAACACCATTCCGAATGAGAGGCACGTTGCCTACAATGGCGGCCCCAGCGGTATCCGTCACGATCCTTCGCCTGTAGAGAGAGCGGCGATGAGCAGCCGGCACACCGCCCCAACCCCGGTTCAGCAACAGCACATTCAAGCAGCAAGAGCCGATCACACTTCGTATGCCAAGGTAAACGGCGGTCATCCGCATACCCTGGCTATGGCAAGGCCGGCCGAGAGCGTTCGAAATACAGGTGTCACGTCTTCCGCTAGGCGCGAGACCGCAAGGCCCGAAGCCGCAAGGCCAACCGCAACCTCTCGGACTGCTCCGACGGAAAGGAATACTCGAACTGCCGAACCCCGCGGTGCAGCGACACGCACTGCTCCAGAAAACCGAACAGCGCCGACCACGCGAACAGAGCCGCGAACAAGCACCGCTCGAACTGAGTCGCGAACTGCTGTGACAAGAAGCGAGCCCAGGTCCGCGCCCGAAACCAGAACATCACCACCACGAACGGAATCACGGCCAAGCGAGTCGAGACCGGAATCTCGTCCCGCTCCAGCGGAGAGACCGCGAACAGAGCCGCACGCAACCTCCGCGCCGCGTGCCGAGTCGCGCCCAGCCCCAAGCCCCCGAGCAGAATCCAGACCAGAATCCCGGCCCGCTCCAGTTCCCCGAGCCGAATCGCGCCCTGCTGCTCCTCCACGGGCGGAATCCCGTCCGGCGCCCGAATCTCGTCCCGCCCAACGCGAGTCACGCCCGGCGCCCCAGCGTGAAGCGGCACCAGCTGCTCGCCCTGCGCCGCAACATGAATCCCGGCCCGCGCCGCCTCCTCGCCAGGAAAAGCCGAAGCCCGAAACCCGATAGACCTGCTCGTCAATACTCCCAGCCTCCTCCCGCGTCGGGTAAGCTGGGAGCATTCCGGCTCTTCTCCGATAAACTTGAAAAGGCACGGTTCCGGATGCTGAATGCCTCATGGAACTTCGAGGAGCAATGGAGCTGAAGAATCGGACGCTATTACGGCGCATTGGCCTGACTTTCACGTTATTTGTAGTTGCCGCGTCGCAAGGCGTTGCCGAAGATAAGGCCCACACCAATCCACTGAATCTTGATCCGCAAGTAGAGGAAGCCTATCGGTATTTCTACTTGCTGGATTACCCAACGGCCGTAACAAAGTTTGAGCGAATCCATAAGCAGCATCCGGCGGACCCGTACGCGACTGCCATGCTGCTCGATGCCGTCGTCTTTCAGGAGCTATACCGGCAGGACCTGCTGGATACCACTTTCTACGCAAATGATGGTTTTCTCACCGGCAAACACGCGACCGATGAAGATCCAAAAAAACGCGATGAAATCTTCGCACTCGCCGATGAAGCCGTGAAAGAGGCCGATGATCGCATTGGAAAGAATTCCAACGATGTTGACGCTCTTTTTGCACGCGGTTGGGTACGCAGTCTGAGGTGCACCTACGTTGCAATGGTAGAGCGTGGATTTTCTAGCGGCTTCCGGCTCGCAGGCAAAGCAAAAGATGATTGCGCGCACGTTCTGCAGATCGATCCCGAATACATCGACGCGAAGCTTGTAGTGGGTGTCTACAACTACGTGGTTGGCGCTCTGCCGCTGCCTTTCAAATTCTTGATTGGATTTGTGGGAATCACTGGATCAAAAACAAAGGGCATGGAGATGCTCCGGGACGATGCCAATCGTGGACCGGCCACAAGCGTTGAAGCTCGCACCGTGATTGCGCTGTTCCTGCGACGCGAAGGAAAGTACAAGGAAGCGATTGACGTGGTCCGCAATCTCAAAAAGCAATATCCCCGGAATTACCTGTTCTGCCTGGAGGAGGCAAATCTCCGCAAAGATGCAGGCGAAGGAATGGGGGCTGTGTACGCCTACGAGGAAATTGTTTCCGACAACGCGAAGCCCGATTACTTCTCCGAGGCCCGTCTCGAGCTTGCTTACTTTGGGTTGGGGGATGCCCTGCGAGGTCAGCGGCATTATGCTGAGGCGGCCGCCGCATACGAGAAAGCCGGAGGATCGAGAGGCGTCGGTCCCGAATTGAAGGTTCGAACGCTGTTGGCAGCCGGCGAATGCCACGATCTGCTCGGTGAGCGGCAATTGGCCTTGAAGGACTACCAGGCGGCAATTGCGGCAGGTCCCAACACCTCCCGGGCAGACACCGCCCGCAAGAGGATCAACTCCCCGTATCACGGCAATTAGGCAGAGGTTAGCAAGTCAGGCCCTCCTAAAGCAGCGGGTAGTCTCGGAACCGTCACGGACGGTTTTACGTAGTGATATCGTGGAATCAACATAGCGATTCCCGGAGGTTGGTCATGCCCTTCTACTGTCAACGTTGCGGGTCCTCTTTGCCGCCGAGCGCTCGCTTTTGCTCGAACTGCGGGAACGTGGTGACCGCTGCTCCTCCGCCCCCGGGCAGGCCGCTAGTAAGGCCGATTGCAGGCCGCCAAATTGCGGGTGTTTGCATCGGCGTGGCCCAGGCCAACGGATGGGATGTGACACTTGTGCGAATCCTTACCGTCGTAGGGTGCCTGTTTACGAGCGGGCTGGTGGGCGTGGCGTATCTGGCCGGTTGGATCGGAATTCCTGAGGAGTCGATCGCGATGCCCGTAGGTTTTCAGCCGGGTGGTCCGGGAACTTATCCACCAGGGAACTATCCGCCCACGACTCCGGGCGGCTATCCTCCCAGCGTATGAGCAAGACGTACGATTCAAACGGAACGCAATTGAGCTTTGAGGATTTTGGCGGGGGGCTGCCCGTCGTCTTCCTCCACCCCACACCACTTGACCATGCGTATTGGCTCCCGATGATCGGGGAACTGGGTGAACTGCGCGCCATTGTGCCGGATCTCCGCGGCCATGGAGCGTCCGAACTCGGAAACGCTTTGCCCGTCGGGGGTTTTCAACGCGTACCTGATGCGCCGGTTCTTAGTGTGGGACAATTGGCGACCGACGTCCTGGCCCTGATGGATCATCTTGCGTTGTCAGAAGCGGTCTTCGCAGGCTGCTCAATCGGCGGCTACGTATTGCTGGAGCTTTGGCGCAGAGCGCCGCTGCGCATGCGAGGCATGGCCCTCGTGTGCTCGAAACCGCAGCCGGATGCAGACGCAAATCTAGAAAAACGTGTAGAGACGATTGCAAAGATTCGCAGCGATGGGACCGCAGGCGTGTTTGACGGTAACGCGCAGACGCTGATTGGAGCCACTGCGCGAAGACAGCGTCCGGAGATCGTCTTTGAATTGCGTACGAGAATGACACTGACGCCTGAAGCAGTTGTAGCCGTGCAGGCAGGTTTAGCCACTCGACCGGATTCAGTGCCCGAGGTTCCGGGGATAGATGCGCCCATTCTGGCCATCTGTGGCGGCGAGGATCCGGGCATCTCGGAGGCGGAAATGCGCGTGTTTGAAGCTGCAGAAGGCGGATGCGAATTTCATCTGCTGGCAGATGCCGGACACTTTGCTGCTTACGAACAGCCGTCGAAACTGGCGGCACTCATGGCGCCGTGGCTCGCACAATTCGAGTTCTGATCCTTTCTTGCCATTCTGGACGAACCTTGCCACGACTCGAATTACGATAGCGTGCCGACCGATATGCGATAGGCTCAAAGCATCCCGTTCGATCATTGGAAGCCATTTTGAATTCAGATTTGAAAACTTCACTCCGCCCTTTTCATCATGATCGTGCAGGCGGCGCCCTGAGTTGTGATGGTGTCTCGCTCGGTACGCTCGCGAAGAAGTACGGCACGCCTTTGTACGTCTATTCAGCGAACCAGATTGCTGAGAGGCTCGATCTATTCCAACAAGCCTTTTCGGGACGCGATCATCTTGTTTGCTATGCAGTGAAAGCAAACTCGTCGCTGGCAATTCTGAAGCTGCTTGCAGAGCGCGGCGCTGGATTCGATATCGTTTCCGGAGGGGAACTGGAGAGAGTAATCGCAGCGGCGCCAGAGGCGGTCGGGCGCGTGGTTTTCTCGGGCGTGGGCAAGACTGCGACCGAGATCGATCGCGCGCTTGAAATGGAAATCCTTGAGTTCAATGTTGAGAGCGAATCGGAACTGGCGCTACTCGCAGAATGCGCTCGGATGATAAAGAAGAGAGCGCGGTTTGCATTGCGCGTGAATCCTGACGTGTTTGCTGAGACCCATCCTTACATCTCGACCGGATTGCGCGAACATAAATTTGGAATCGATATTCGCAGGGCTGCGGAGATCTATCGAAAGGCGGCGAAGAGCAGGTGGCTCGAGCCGCACGGAATCAGTGTTCATATCGGATCGCAGATTCGTTCGGCGCAGCCCTTTGGCGCTGCAATGGACCGCGTCGTTAAGCTGGTAACGCAACTTAAGCGCGAAGGCATTGCGCTGAAAGTAGTGGATGCTGGTGGTGGGCTCGGCATCGATTATCACGGCGGCGAAGATGGCGCTGATCCGGCAGCGAAGGTTCTGGAGTATGCGGCAGCGATAGAAAAAGCACTGGCTGGATCTGACGGTAAGTTGCTGATTGAGCCGGGGCGCTTTATCGTTGCGCAGGCCGGGGCCTTGGTGACGCGCGTGTTGAACGTGAAGAAGAATGGCAAAAAGACTTTTGTGATCACCGATGCGGCGATGAACGATCTGATCAGGCCAGCGCTCTACCAGGCTTATCACGAGATCGTGCCGGTCAAACCGCGCGCAGGTCGTGCACGGGCGGTCGATGTGGTGGGACCTGTCTGCGAGACGGGCGACTTTTTCGCGCGAGACAGGATGTTGAAACCGGTTGAAGCTGGTGACTTGGTGGCGCTGCTCGATGCCGGCGCTTACGGCATGGCGCAGAGTTCGAATTACAACACGCGCTTCAGGCCCGCCGAGGTTCTGGTGGAAGGAAAACAGCACCGCCTTATTCGGCGCCGCGAAGAGATGAAAGATCTGCTGGCAACGGAAATCATCTAGCAGACCTGGGCGGCAGTGACAATCCGCGAGTGTGACCAGAAGCACGCGTTGAAACTACTGCGCGCCTGAGCCCGTCCTGATAAGGTATCTCGCGGAGGAATTTCAAATGTTTTTTCGTACGCAGGCGTTGTGCGCCTTGGCTGTGACAGGGATTTTGATCGGAATGTCAGCCAGTGTGAATGCGGATCCATTGAAGGTAAAGACGGAGCAGGGAAAAGTCATCGGCAAGACGATCAACAACGGCAAGGTGCGAGCGTTCATGGGGCTGCCCTACGCTGCGCCGCCTGTCGGAGACTTGCGCTGGAAGGCGCCACAGCCTGCCGCTAAATGGAAGGGCGACCGGGATGCTACAAAGTACGGCGCTCACTGTGCGCAGGGACGCGTATTCGACGACATGGTGTTTCAGGATGCGGGGCCGAGCGAAGACTGCCTGTTTCTGAATGTCTATACACCTGCTGATACGAAGGACAAGAGCAAGTTGCCGGTCATGTTCTGGATTCATGGCGGCGGTTACTCGGGCGGCGGAAGTTCGGAGCCGCGGCACAATGGAGACTTTCTGCCTACGAAGGGCGTAGTGCTGGTCACCATCAATTATCGCCTCGGCGTGTTCGGTTTTCTCGTCACCGATGAACTGGCGAAAGAGAACAACGGCGTCGCGGGCAATTACGGCTTGATGGACATGGTGGCGGCGCTGCAATGGGTGAAGAGCAACATCGGCGCGTTCGGCGGTGATCCAAACAACGTGACGATCTTCGGCGAGAGCGCCGGATCGTTTGCAGTGAGCACGTTGATGGCTTCACCGATGGCGCAGGGCTTATTCGCCAAAGCGATCGGCGAGAGCGGCGCTGCATTTCCAAGCGCACTGAATCTCGGCGGGCAGACGGTTACTGAGCGTGCGCCGATTGACGGCAAGTGGGTCGCGACGCTGAACGTGAAGAATCTTGCGGAATTGCGCGCCATGCCGACAGACAAGGTGCTGGAGGCCGCGAAAACGAAGGGTCAAACAGGTTTCGCGCCGGTTATCGATGGAAAGTTTTTGACCGAGCCTGTTCCTGACACCTACGCAGCGGGCAAGCAAGCGCATGTGCCGCTGCTGGCTGGATGGAACGCCGATGAAGGCAGCTTCATGGCCATGCGGGGCATGACAGCGCCGCAGTGGAAGGAGTTCGCTGCAAAGCAGTTTGCAGACCGTGCCGATGCGTTTGTGAAGCTGTATCCCGGCGAGACCGATGCGCAGGCATTGCGGTCGGCGGTCGATTTCGGCAGCGACCAGTTCATCGCCTTCGGCACATGGAAGTGGCTCGAGGCGCATCGCAAAACCGGCAACGCTCCCGTGTACCGTTATCACTTCGAACTCGCGGCTCTGCCGAGCAAGTATCATCCCGGCACGTTCGCATTCCATTCCGACGACATCGAGTACGTATTCGGGACGCTGGATACGCGGCCCGGTGAAACCATCCGGCCCGAAGATCGCGAGCTAAGCGAGGCGATGCAGACTTACTGGACCAACTTCGCGAAGAATGGCGATCCCAACGGAGCAGGAGTTCCGAACTGGCCGAAGTACGACACCACCGACAATGCGATCATCCACCTGAACAGCCCCATCACGTCGGGACCGGACCCGACGCGCGAACGGGACTTGTTCCTTCTGCAGGGGATTCCGTCGATGCGTTTCTGAAGACGGTGTCCGCTTTTCCTGCAATCCCGCTCTCAACAGGGCGGGATTGCCTTCCTAGAATCGGATTTTGCCGAACGGTCAAATTCTTTCGACCCCGGCGCACCCTCCTTTGCAGCGGTACCCCTCCCCCCATACCCTGGCAGATAAATTCCTCTGTTTCATGGGGTTACGGCGATTCTGGTACCCTAAATTCCTCACCCTATTTAAGTTAGCCGCAGAACCGTCTCAGGAAAGGACTTAGAGATCGCCGGGAATCACTACGGCTCTCGCAGAGAAACGCAAATGCTCATGGTTTTCTCTCTCAATGGAGAGATCGATGCAAGTCCATTGTGCGATAGACCGTGGAAATTGCCTGCAAATCAGGCTGGAGAATCTTGCATTTTGAATCAATCACTTGAAGCAGGGCGAATGAATAGTTGGTTGACATCATCGCAACCTATGGGGCGAATTCGGGAAATGGGCAGATGGAGATTTGGCTGCAGTCGTCGACCATCATACAAGTCTTTAGATGATTACAGCCGAGTAGGCCACTATCCAGGCGCAACCACATTAGCGGCTCATCGGGTGTTTCCGAGGATTGATTTAGTCTTATGCAATGAAAGCGGCTCACATCATCGACGAACTAAAGACCTTTTACAAAGAAGGCGTCGAATACCGCTCCCTTGAGCGACACCTTACAGAAGAAGATGTTGAGCGATGGCGCAATGCTTGCGGCTGCTCTCGATCTCAGCTCTTTGACGAGATCGCTAAGGGCCTGGCGCTCGGGTACAACGCTTCGGAGCTATTGTTCGACTTTTGCGACATGGTGGTGAATGACCTCGCCAGTCCCGTTACCAACACTAGTGGGCCCAAGCCTCAAATCTTTTGGGAGGTCTATTCGGCGTTCGATGCGGGTGAGTACTACCACGGCGACAATCGAGATGAAGACCCCGTGGAGGTATATACCCGCCCGATGATTGCTCGGGTCGTCGAGCTTCTCGCGACAGGTCCAGTCAATCAGCCAGCAGCTTTGGACCAGTAACGTTGGATTCTTTCTCAAACGTTTTCCGACGCCGCCGCGTAGCTCCAGTTCGATCCACCAACATCACAAGCCATCCTGTTTTCGTACTAACTCCGAATTAGTATTCGGTAGTCAATGCTTTCGGGCTCGATCCGTAACGATTGGATCCCGGGAAGCTGTCGAACATCGCAAAGACATAAACAGCGAATCCGAGAACCGGAACCGCGAGAAGAATCGTCCACGCGGCACTCTTGCCAGTGTCATGCAGTCTCCTGACAAGGCAGGCATACGAGGGAACGAAGGATGCGCATATAAAAACCGCAAACAGAATTTGGCTCGCAAGCAATGCCCGTTCGGTGAGTGGCGTATCGGTTCCGTGAGAAACTACGGCGGCGATAATGGTGATCCCAAGCGCGAAGAAGAGCAGCACCAACATAAGGAGGATGTTTGCGAGTTGGAACATCCAGTATTCCTTGCGGCTCGACCTGCCCTCAAAGTCCATGGCACGTTTCCACGCGAGAAAAAATGAACTCAATGGAATTCTCCAGCATCGGGTCTAAACGGCGAAGCCTGGCTAAGCCAAGGCTAGCCAACCGTCACAGCCAAGTTCCCACAGCAAAGAATGTTCCTGCAAAGCATTTAATGAGGTGTTACGAATCCGAGGAGTGTGTCTCGGCGCTCCGAGGTAACCTCGAAATCGTAAAACGAGGTTATCTCCGGATTGTCCGCACCACAGCCAGAGTCGCTTGCGGGCAAACCCTCCAGGCGTCTGGACGCACCCGAAAGCATTAGCATGTAGCCATGAATCCACGAGGTGGGCGGCTTCTGGTTCTTCTCGGAATGGCAATTAGTTGCTTAGCCGTCGCATCGTATTCGGAGCAGGCACCTTCGATCCGGCGAGCCAGCTTCACCAGCCCTGACGGCCTCTTTCGATTCTTCTACCCGTCAGATTTCGAAGTGTGCACACCAGGCCGAATTGAGCCATGCATTCATTCGTATATCCCGGCATGCGATCAAGACGCGATCGTTTGCGTTGTGTACCCGGCGAAGCAATTCAAGGAAACGAGCTTTGGAGCCGCTGCGTTCGAGGTGCGTGAACTTAGGACTGATCGCGAGACGATGACGGCCGATGTGTGCGTGACCCCTTATCCGTCAAAGAGTTCAGCGGGCGTCTCGGAGTGGCCGGAGTATTTGATTTCCGCTCGGCAGCCTGCGAAGGTGATCGGAGGAGTTCTGTTTGTACACGGCATTAAAGTCGAGGGCGCGATGAGCCATTCGAGTTCCGTGGACCTGTATCGCACATTCCATGGCGGGAGATGCTTCGAGTTGAGCGTCAGCCAGTCAGGCACTGATCCGCATGCTTTCGATCCTCCGAAGCAGGGGCTGACTGCTCAACAGCAGAAGAAGGTGGACGGGAGTATGAATCAGATTGTTCAAAGCTTCCGGTTCATCAAATAGCGCTTCGAGGTTGATGAACATAATGATCCAGAGTCGGCTTGCCGGGCTGCCTAGGCGAAGAATCGTCAAAGGTCCGAGTTGCCCACCATCCGCTCGGAACAACTGGTCATCTGCAGGTGTCTAAAGAAATAAAGCACTCGGAGGCTCTAAATTGCAAGAAGAGCAAGCCGTCAATTTTCAACCAATGTACGGGGAGCACCAGCCGTGGTTTGCCAGGCTGTTTGCGTTGTACCTGCTCATCGTTATCATCGTTTTGCTTCAACGTGGCGTGCGGTTCATATGGGTTCTGCTAAAGCTACGAAAGCGCAGCGAGCAGAGTGAATCTGCCTTCAGCGAATTGTCATCCAGAATAGCCTCATCTAAGCAACTGGCTGGGTTAACCGTTCTCGTGTCGATCTTGAATCTCTCGTGGTGGATCGCTGACATCTTGCTCGGATTGGAGACTGCCAAGGCACCACCAAACCTTGGTTACATTCTCCCTGAGATTGGATATGTGCTCACCGCTTTTAATCTTGGAATCATCGTCTCTGTAGCAGCATTAGGCGGCTCAATGTGGGCGCAATTTGCCTTGAATCGCCGACGGAATGCGTTCCTCAATCAGAAGTGATTTGTTCGTTTCCTGGCGAGTCACAGGCTACTCGGAAACAACCAACTAATTAACACTTCAACGAGGAAAGCTCCGCCAAATAGAAAGGCCGCGTGTCGGAGATCCGATCGCGGCCTTTCGAATTTACTTGATTGGATATAGCTAGCGGTTGACGCCGGAGGCAGCTGCGAATCCTGAGGCCTGGGCGGCGGGGATATCGGTCGCGGCTTTGGGAGGTGCAAAGGATGATCCGGAGGCGTTGATGGCGTCGGAGTAGTCGGGACCGAGGCCCAGCATTTTGATGGCGCGCGAGTCGGGCATGAGCTTGGTTTGCCAGCCTTGGTCAGACTGGAATTTTTGCATGGCGGCTACGGTGGTGGAATCCCACTGGCCGGTGGCTTCGCCGGTCATATAGTGCTGCCGGATAAGCGCCTGCTGAATCTCGGTAACGCGGGCGGAGTCGATCGCCTGCTGGCCGTGCAACTTCTTGTGGCGCGACTTTGCGCTTGTCCTGCTGGGCTTGGAGATATGGTGCGTGGTGCCACGGGCGTGCACAGTTGACGTTTTCTTGTGCGTCGGAGTCGCGAACGCCGTTACCGCGAGAACAGAAGCGGAAAGCAGAAACGCCAGACTTGCTCGAAATGAAAGCATGCTGGATACCTCATGGATTGAGTTTCCCGGACGCAGGAGCCGATTCTACTTGAGCGTCCACCGAGTGTGCCAAAAAAAAGTCTCTGGAACCAGGGAATTGGAGCAATTACAAAAACGAAAGTTCGATCCAGAAACTAAAGTCCAATGTTTACGTTGCACTTACGGCTATTGCCTGGTCTGTGATGCCCGTCCCTTTTGTTAGACGCCGGGGAAGTGTCTGGTGAGACACCGCCCCGGCGTGGAGATTTCTTACAAAGTGCCGCCGACGTAGTTGAGGCCGTTCTCGGGATGGCGGGGATCCATAACTTCGAATACCACGTCATCGCCGGTCTTCAACCCCTTGACCACGGCATCGAACTGATCCTTGGTCCCGGTTGCGTGCTTGTTGATGCGGATAATGACCAGGCCCGGCTCCAGACCCTGCAGGTCGGCGAACGATCCGGTGCGAACGGACTGAATTACCACGCCTGATGTGTGAAGCTTGGAGGCGGTCTGATCGGTGATTTGGCGGACCACGAGGCCCAGCTTTTCACCAGCTTCGGAAGGATTGTCGGGAGCGTTTTGCGGCTGCTGGCCGGTCATCTCCGCGAACACCTTGTCCCGATCACCGACCGTGACGGTGGCGTCGCCGGGTTTACCATCGCGCATGTAGCCCAGACGAATGCTCGATCCCGGACGGCGGCTGGCGATATCACTCACGAGATCGTCGCCATCCTTGATGTTGCGGCCGTCAATGGTGACGATAATGTCGCCTGGCTTGATGCCGCCCTTATCCGCCGGCCCACCGGGCTGTACCTGCTGAACCAGAACGCCGTTCTTGAATCCGTAGACACGATTTACAGCGCCAGAGAGACCTGAGCGGAAGGAGATTCCAATGGACCCGCGCGTAACCTTGTGGCTGGGGCTGATGAGGTCGTTATAGACGGCGACCACCGTGTTCGCGGGCATTGCGAATCCGATGCCCTGGTAGCCGGCCGATTGCGTGTAGATGGCGGTGTTTACACCGATCACTTCGCCATTCATGTTTAACAGCGGACCGCCGGAGTTGCCGGGATTGATGGCCGCGTCGGTTTGAATGAAGTGCTGGAACTGTCCGGCAACGCCGGGTTCAATGGTGCGGTTCTTGGCGGAGACGATTCCGGCAGTGACCGTTTGAGCCAGCGCGAAGGGACTGCCGATAGCTTCAACCCAGTCACCTACCTGTGCCTGATCGGAGTTGCCCATCTTCACAGTGGGTAATGCAGAGTTTGTATCAATCTTGATGACGGCAAGGTCTGTGGCTTTGTCGGTCCCGATTACGCGGGCTGGGCGCCCGAGGTCCTGCGAATCTGGATCTGTGGAGAGCTTGACGTAGATCTTGTCAGCTTTTTCGATCACGTGATTGTTGGTGATGATGTAGCCCTTGGGATCAACGATGAATCCGGATCCCAGAGATTCGCGCACCTGTCCGTCGTCTCCGCCGTCACCCTGGTCGGGCATCTGACCGCCGAAGAAACGGTTGAAAAAGTCCTGGAAGTTGTTCTGTCCCTGACCTTGGCCGGGGCCCTGGTCGGGGTTCTGATCGTCGTCATTATCGCCAGGAGTTTGCGGATTGGGCTGCACACGGCTGTGGGGGTTCAGGCGCCGGCCCTTGTTCTCGACAGCTTTGGGGAGGGTCTGGGTGTTGATGTTCACCACGGCTGGACCAACTGCTTTCGCAATTTTGACGAACGCATTGGGTTCGGTCGTAGAACTCTGGACCTTGAGGGGGGTTGCATCAGCGCTGTCGCTCGTTCTTTCCTGGCCGCGCACTCCGTGAGCCGCGAAGGAGCCGCCAACGATTGCGGCAGAGACGGTGGCGAGCAAAATGAATGTGGATGAGAGACGATGCGAGCGCAGTCGTACCAGGAGCGATTTCATTCGATCTAAGACCTCTTAACTTGTTCAGCCAACTTCGGCTCTAGAAAATTCAAAGCGCCAATCTTAAGTATAGCCACTCTGGCGGGTTGCCAGTAGCGGCCGCGGGGGAGGTGCCTGAAGCGTCGGATGCCCGATTCGACGGCCGGGATACCCCAGTCTGGCTATCCAAAAACTGCTGCTGATGTATAGACGTAGCGGAGGCGGAAGAGTGTTGCATGGGGCGTGCTAACATCCGGCATGGATTCCCCTCTGAAGTGGTGCAGATTCATGGTGATTGCGGCTGCGGTGTCGGCGGCCGGGGTGGCGGTGTGCTCGGGGCAGGCACAGGCTGTGCAAAGCGCTCAGGGCCCGGATCCGGCGGGGCAGCAGCCCACAATGCTGGACCGGCTGAACCAAATGCTGTCTGGCGGCAAGAGCGCCTGGACCGATGAGCAGTTGGCCACCATGGAGCGGCTGCGCGCGGCGGCAATGAAAAGCGACTACGCCTACAAGGAACTCCAGCATCTGACAGACAACATCGGGCCGCGGCTGAGCGGATCTCCGCAGGCGCAGAAGGCGGTGGACTACGTTGCGGGCGAAATGCGATCGCTTGGTGCCGAGGTAACGCTCGAAAAAGCAGCAGTGCCTCACTGGGTTCGCGGCATGGAGACGGCCGAGTTGACGGCGTGGCCGGGCCAGGCCCCGGGGACGACCCAGAAGATCGTACTGACGGCGCTGGGCGGTAGCACCGCGACTCCGCCTGAGGGGATTACGACCGAGGTTGTAGTGGTGGACGACTGGAAGCAGTTGAACGCGCTGCCTGCGGGTTCGGTGAAAGGCAAAATTCTACTGTTCAATCATGCATTCGACAAGGAGCTTGCAGCCACGGGCCATGGACTGGAAGCGTACGGAAACGGCGTGGTATATCGCGCGGCGGGACCGATTGCGGGAGCGGCGGTGGGCGCGGTCGCAGTGTTGGTGCGGAGCGTGGGCGGAGCGGATTTCCGGCTACCGCATACAGGGCTGACTGAGTATCCGCATGCCGGAACGAAGATTCCAGCGGCAGCGGTGGCTGCCGAAGATGCAGAGATCCTGAAGGTGCTGGCGAGCCAGGGACCGGTGACGATGCACCTGACGCTGACTCCACAGACTCTGCCCGATGCGCAAAGCTACAACGTGATTGCGGACTGGAAGGGAACTGAGCATCCAGAGCAGGTGGTGGTGGTTTCAGGGCATCTGGACTCCTGGGATCTGGGCACAGGCGCGATTGATGATGGCGCCGGCGTTGTCGTATCCATGCAGGCAATCCAGTTAATGAAAGAACTGGGGATTCATCCACGGCGCACTGTGCGGGTGATTGCGTGGATGAGTGAGGAAGAAGGCTCAGAGGGCGCAGCAGCATACATGGCCGAGCATGCGGCTGATATGGGAAATCACGTTGGCGCGATCGAGAGCGACCTCGGCGCCGATCATCCGACTGGAATTTACTACGCTGGAAAACCGCAACTCGGCCAATGGCTGCGGCCTGTAGCACAGGTGCTGGATGCTGATGGCGCGGGTTCGCTGGTGAGCGCGCCAGAGACGGGCGAAGATATCGCGGGGATGACGGAGAAAGGCGTGCCGAGTTTTGCGCCCGTGCAGGACAGCCGTTTCTATTTCAACTATCACCACACGGCGGCGGACACCTTCGACAAGATTGATAAGAAGCACCTGAATGAAAATGCAGCGGTGATGGCAGTGCTTGCCTATGCCCTGGCGGATTCGGCGGAGCCAGCGACGCGATAGTGGCGTAAATATTAGAAATGCAGAAAGCAGATTCTTCGCTCACCACCCCCTAACTGAACTACGTTCGGGGGCCCGTTCGCTCAGAATGACACCGCGATCTTGTTGTGACTTCAGTTGTTCTGATTTCAGGGTCCGGGTACGAGAATCCTGCGGGCGACTTTGATGATGGCTGTGGCGCTTCGCTTAACGTCGTCGTCTGTTGTGGCCCAGCTGGAGACGCTGATACGCATGGCGGTGTGGCCCTGCCACTCGGTGCCGCCGCACCAGCATGTGCCGTCGTCTTGGATTGCTTTGATGATCGCGCGGGACTGTTCCGCAGTCCCGAATGACACAAGGACCTGGTTGAGCACGACATCGTTGAGGATGGAAAAGCCAGCGTCCGCGAGGAGCTGCGCGAAGAGACGCGCCTGTCGGCAATTGCGCTCTACGAGTTCGCACAGTCCATCACGACCGAGTGAGCGCATGGCCGCCCACAACTCAATTGCCCGTGCACGGCGCGATGATTCCGGTACGTAGTGCCAAGGTTCGCGCTTGTCGCTGGACGCAAGGTACGCCGCGCTGATCGACATGGCGGCTTGAAGATGTTTAGGATCGCGCACAACGGCGAGGCCCGAGTCATAGGGAACGTTGAGCCACTTGTGACAGTCGATCGCCAATGAGTCCGCAGCATTGAAACCGGCAAGAAGCGGTGCGTATTGCGGAGACAATCCTGCCCACAAGCCAAATGCTCCGTCAACGTGGATCCATGCATTGGCTTCGCGGGCGCGAGGGCAAATCTGCTGGGCGGGATCAAATGCCCCGGTGTTGACGTTGCCCGCCTGAAGACAAAGCAGGGTGCGGTTGTGGAGAGGAGGAAGGGCATTCGGTCGCATTCGTCCCTGGCTGTCCACGGGAACGCGCGTGACACGAGAACGGCCGAGACCGAGAAGCGAAAGGGCCTTGAGCAGCGAGACGTGAACTTCATCGCCGACCACGACATCGATTGGTGGCGCGCCAAAGAGGCCATCTTCTTCAACGTTCCATCCGGCGCGAGAAAGCAGGGCAGTGCGCGCTGCGGCGAGCCCGGTGAAATTGGCCATGGTCGTTCCGGTGACGAATCCGGCGCCGGAGCCTTCGGGTAATTCGAGCAGATCGATCGTCCACTGAAGCACGATCTCTTCCAGCCGGGCGCCCACCGGAGACATGATCTGCATGGCACCGTTCTGATCCCATGCGCCGGCAAGCCAGTTCGCTGCGAGAGCGGCAGGTAGCGTACCCCCTATAACAAAGCCGAAATAGCGTGGGCCGGCAGTCGCGACGGTTGCGGGCGATCCTATGTCGTCGAGGAGAGCGAGAATTTGTGCTGGGTCTGTGGGCGCATCAGGCAGCCGGCCGCCAAGCTGGTCGAGCGCGGCGATAGACGCGGAAGGCGGACCGACGGAACGCTCAGGAAGTGAAGAGAGATAGCTAGCGGCGCGTTTGGCGGTTTCAGCGAGCAATTTTTCCATAGGTAAATCCATCGTGCGTGGGCAAATCATACAGCCGCAAATTCAGGTGATTCATGGCAGGCACGTTGAGGCTTGGACGTGCCGAATTTAATCCGGTGCACCGTCTTCCTCGGGATTGGGAACGTGCACTCGCGCAACATCTTCGAAGTGCGTGTGCTGGTCGGTGACCAGAGCTGTGTGGCGCGCGCGGTACAAATAAATTTTCTCGCTGATGTAGATATACGGGCGATAGAAGATGAGGCCCACGATTCCGCAAATGATACCTACACTCGAAAAAAACATCGCGCAGATTTCGAGATAGCCAAGCAGGACAAATGGCTTGATGACGACGTTGCGCGCCTCACCAAGGACGATCATGATGCCGGCCTCGACGCCGAGAAATCCAGAGGCGACCAGCAGGACGGTGGCGCTGTTCGCTAACAGCTTTGCGGGGCCACGAAGATTGCTCCACGGAGACGGCACTGCGTTTGCCTTTCACTGCAGCGATTGGAGTAGGGGCCTGGCTCTCATTGTGCAACATTCGGGAGACTGCGGCACATGAATTCCTGAAGAAGGGCTCAGGGTAAAAACCCTCGCCGGTGCGTGAGCTTTGCAGCCGCATAAGACTGGTAGCACGCTGCTCAGGCTTCGTGAGCAGTGGGGACGTGAGGCTGGGGGATTAATTCCGTGATGGCGATGCCGATAAGGATAAGAATGGCTCCAGAGGCGGGACGAAGGCCGAGTCGTTCCCCCATCAGCAGAAAGGAAGTGATCCACGCGAATACCGGCTCCAGGGTGAGAAGCAGCGCAGTGTGTGTGGAAGGAAGTATGGACTGCGCCCAGCTCTGGATAGAGAATGCTGCAGCCGTGGCGAGTGCTGCGGCGATAACCAGCGCGATCAACAAGCGCGGCGTGAAGTGAACGTGCGGATGCTCGATAAGGGGAAGACTCACAGCCATGAAGATCGTGCAGAAGCCGACTTGCAAAATTGCGAGCGGTCGAAAAGGGATGCGCGGGGAGACGTGGCCGAGGGCGATGCAATGGAAGGCAAATCCGATGGAACAACCGAAGGTGAGTATGTCGCCGACATTAATGGAAGACAGATCGGGAAGAAGGGAAGACAGGGAAGATGAAGCGCGAATGTTCGACGGCGAGGTAAGAAAGAGAATGCCGAGAAAGGCGAGTGTAGCGCCGAGGAATGCATTCCAGCGAGGAGACCGTGCACCCGGCGGACGGAGCGCAGGCACGATGGAGAAGAGCGGAACAAGGACGACGACGAGTCCGGTGATGAATGCGGATTTGGATGGCGTGGTACGCGCGAGTCCGGTGGTCTGGAATTGATAGCCTGCGGCGAGACAAAGGCCGACAAGTGCTCCTGCGCCGATATCGGAGCGGCGGATGGTGCGCCACGACCGGTGATACGCGATGGCGAGCAGCACAAAGGCCAGCGTCATGCGAATCAGATTGAATGCTGCTGGCGTGGAGTCGGAGAGCGCGCCTTTGATGAGCACGAAGGTGGATCCCCAGACGGCCACCACAAACGTCATCAGGAGATATGCGCGCAGTTTCATGTTTTTTGATTATGTCAGTTCGGCGGGATGAGGTTCGATAAAGAAAAAGCAGATCCTTTTCTACGCTTACCCCATTCTGCTTGCGCAGAACAGGGCCCCAGGCTGCTCCGTTCAGAATGACACCTCAGGGAAGGCGAGGCTGGCCGGCGACGAATGTTTGAACAACGTGGGTTTGAAGGATCGCGGGCGCTCCGATTTTGTAGAGATCGCGATCGACGAGGATGAAGTCTGCGTCATAGCCCGGGAGCAGTTTCCCTTTATGCTTCTCGGCGAATTCCGCGTAAGCCGAGCCTTGCGTGTAGGCATAGAGCGCCTGGCCGCGGGTAAGTTTATTTTCGGGATAGTAGGTTTTAGTTCCGGCTTCGTTCATTCGTGTGATAGCGGCGTAGAGTCCACGAAACGGCGTGATCGGTTCAACAGGATAGTCAGTCCCGAAGGCAAGCGGGACGCCAGCGTCGAGGAAGGCCTTCCACGCGTAGGAGTACGCGGCACGTTGCGGGCCAAGGCGATCGACGGCCCAGTTCATGTCGGTGAGTAAATGATTGGGCTGCATGCTGGCGATGACGCCGAGTTTCTTGAATCGCGGGATGTCTGCGGGATCGACGACCTGCGCGTGCTCGATGCGATTCCGTGCAGATGTGGAGACGCCGGATTGCGAGAAGGCGTCCAGCGCCATCGATGTCGCCTTGTCGCCGATGGCGTGAAAGCCAAGCTGAAAGCCCGCAGCAGCACGATCGACTGCCATCTTGTTCAACTCGTCCTGGTTATATTGGGGAAGGCCAGTGTTGCCGGGATCGTCGGCAAAAGGCGCTTTCATTGCTGCGGTGCGCGAGCCGAGAGAACCGTCCATGAAGCCTTTGAGCATGCCGGTGTGGAGCAGCGGATCGTTGACGTCGTGATGGGCGCGATGTGCCTTCAGCTCATCAAGAGAATCCTTGAAGGGCAGCCACTCGCTGATGCGGAGATGAAGTTTCCCCTCCTTCTCCAACTTCTCGAAAACGAGGAAGTCTTCCCAATCACTGAAGTCTTGCACGCTGGTGACGCCATGGGTGAGCGCGTCCTCGATGGCGAGTTCGTCGCCTTTGCGGCGCTCTTCTGCGGTGGGCGGTGGGATGACTCTATAGACGAGGCCCTGCGCGGATTCGCGAAGAATGCCGGTCGGTTGGCCGCTGCCGTCGAGATCAATCGCTCCGCCTTGCGGTGGTTGTGTTTTTCCGGTGATGCCCGCAGCGGCCAGCGCAGCACTGTTGGCGATTGAAATATGCCCGTCAATGCGATCGAGGAATGTGGGGTGATTGCCTGTTACTCCGTCAAGATCCTTTCGCGTCGGAAGCACCTTCTGCTCCCAGAGCGTGTGATCCCAGTTACCGCCAGTGAGCCAGTGGCCTGCTGGCGCGGCATCGGCTGCCGTTTTGATTTGTGTGAGCATGTCGGCGAGCGACTTGACGCCGGTGAGGTCAACGTTGAGCTTTGTGCGCCCTGCGCCGCCCAGATGCGTGTGCGCGTCGTTGAAGCCGGGAAAGATGAAAGTGCTGGTAGTGACGGAATTGAGATCGTGCAGAGCAGTTTTGGGCCCGGCGAGACGCGTGATCTCCGCAGATTTGCCGATGGCGATGACTTTAGCGCCGCGAATGGCGATCGCTTCAACGATCTGAGGCTTGTCTTCCGCGAATCCAGCGCCCGTGTAAATGACCCCATCGAAGAAGATCGCGTCGGGGGCAGTAGAGCTGGCTTTTGCAGTAGACGGCACAGGTTTCGTCACCTTGGGCGCGGAAGACTTGGCTGGGGTGGTCTGAGCTGGACACAATATTGAACCTACGAATGCCGTGGCCACAAGGAAGCAGTTCGTGCGCATGGGCGCAGTTTAGCAGAGCCAACTGCGGACAACTGGCCAACGCTTGCCGGTCTCGTGTTTATATAAATCTGCCCAGGGAAGCAGCAGAAACAACCGAACGAGATTCAAACAGATAGGAAGGCCCTCAACATGAAAAAGAGCGTTCTACGGAATGCCGATACCGCGACGACTGGACCAGCCTCAAAAGAAAACGATCAACTGAGTGACTGGCGGGGCGAGATGCTTTCGCGCCTCCGCGCTTTGATCAGGCAGGCCGATCCGGATGTTGTGGAGGAATGCAAATGGAAGAAACCCTCGAATCCGCGAGGGGTACCAGTATGGTCGCATCACGGGATGATCTGCACAGGGGAGACCCACAAGCAGGTCGTGAAGATGACGTTTGCCAAGGGCGCTTTCCTGGATGACCCGGCAGGTCTTTTCAATTCGAGCCTCGAAGGGAACTTGCGCCGCGCTATCGATTTTCACGAAGGGGACAAGGTAAATGAGAAGGCCTTGAAAGCTCTGATCCGCGCCGCTGTGGCATTGAATGCCGCAAAGGCCTGAGATGCGCTGTATGAGTTTGCAGATTTCCATCTAGCAGAGGAGTAATTCATGAAGACCGTGCGTACAGTGAGCCGCGTCATCTTCTTCGTTGTTTCAACCTCAATGGCTCTGTGCCAGTCTTCAACGACTCCGCCAACGTTTGACGTTGCGTCGGTCAGGCCAAGCCAACACAACGTGGGGCCGGACTATAACAATCAATTGACCTACACGCCCGGTGAATTCACCGCGAAGAATGTCACCATCAAGAGATTGGTCGCGGAGGCCTACCAGTTGCAGATGGACCAGGTGTCCGGGCCAAACTGGATTGACCAGAACGAATTTGACATCGAAGCAAAAGCTTCGACAGGGGCCACGAAGGACCAATTGGCCAGGATGCTGCGAAGCCTGCTTGCGGAGCGGTTCCATCTTACGCAGCACATTGAGAAGCGAGAAATGCGTGTGTACGCGCTCATGGTCGACAAAGGCGGTGCCAAAATCCATCCAATCGATGGCGACAAACCTGCAGCCTCGGTCGGCGGATTCCATTTTCATGGAGATCTGCGCCAGTTTGCCGATCTGCTTGCGGTTCAATTGTCCATTCCGGCAACCAACGATCCAAGCACACCAGTGCGGGCAAGTACGTCGAGGATACCGGTGCTAGACAAAACTGGAATGACGGGCATCTTTGACTTCAACGTTGATATGCGGCCGGAGCTTGGCACCGATATGTTTGCCGCGTGGCAGAGAGCGCTGCATGATCAGTTGGGACTGAAGATTGAAGGCCGCAAAGAACAAGTAGATGTATTGGTCGTGGACCAGGCAGCAAAAGTTCCAACTGAAAACTAGCCGACCGGATGTTCGCGTGAATACAGCACGCTTACTGCTCGAGCGGCCCCTTACCTTTGAAGATATGCGGCATGAATTTTCGAACACGGGCTTCGCGTGTCCTGGATTGCTTGGGGGCGGAAAAATGATAGATGTATGCTCTCTGTCGTCCTGGCGTCAGTACGTCGAAGGCGGTCTTCAGCTTAGGAAACTCGTCCAGCAGGATTTGGAATTCTTCGGGAACTTTCAAATCCGAAGTCTTTCTTAATTTCACTTTCAGGCCGGCTTTTTCCACCTTGATGGCTTCACGAATGTAAGCCTTCAAAACAGATTTCATCTCCGCAATCTCTCGCACGGAGGTGAATTTAATCCAGCGCCCTGACTGCGTATTGAGCCCAGGGCTTGTCAGAACACCGTGGACATCCTTCAGCAGGGCACCCTTGAAAAACGCAAACGCACAAGACTCTTTCAATCCATGAAGGATCGCAACGTTCTTTCCCTCAAAGGTATAGCAGGGTTGATCCCACTTGAACTCTTCAGTCAACTCGGAGTCCAAGAGAATGTCTCTCAGCCGCCGCAACTCTTCACGCCAGTTCTTCGACTCGGCAATAAAAGCATCGACTTTAGGATTCGTCGTCATCGTCCGTTCAGTCACTATGACTCAGATATTCCGTCAACCCCTTGCAACGGTTGCCGCTCTCGTGTTCACGCCGGCGTGACGTTCTTCGCTGGCTGGGAAGAGAACGCCAACCCTGCGGCTTTCTGGCCGCAGGGCCCAGGATGTCACAGTCAAACCGGCGATGATCAGCGGAGCGAAGATGTGAAAGCCGTAAGCACCATAGACACCGACAGAGGCACACGATACAGCAGCCCCTGTCAGATCGAAGAAGATGCCGGCATACGCCCATTCCTTGAGACGCGGATAACCCGGAACCAGGATGGTGATGGCTCCAAGTATCTTCCATACGCCGAGTATGGCGAAGAAATACATTGGATAACCAAGTTCAGGCACAACGCCGTGAGGGTTGGCCCGGTATTGCATCAACTGCGCAACACCGCCGCTCATGAAGAACGCAACCAGGACTGTCGTTGTCCAGTAGACGATATTCCTTGTCTTCGTAGTCATTGCAAACCTCCCACGACTTGCTCCAGCTTGCCGATGAAGCTTGTCCATCCGTATTTGGCACCCTTGTAGCTGGCGCTTTCTGCCGATGGGAAGCCAGCGTGCTCCATGCGAACATGAGTACCGCTGCCGGCTGGCGTAAGCGTCCAGGTCACTACGCTCTCCATTCCCATGGAAGCCCACGTATACGCGAGTCGCGCATTTGGCTCGACCTCAAGAACTTTACCCTCGATGATCCCGTCCCAATTTGGCACCGGAGTGGATCGGAATTGAAAGCGGTGGCCGACGACCGGCTGAAAATCATTTTTCATCAGCCACTCGTCGATCAGTTTTCCTTCGGTGAGGGCACGCCAGATCTTTTCGGGGGGGTGCGACATCTCTCGTTCGATCACGAGACTCTGTGTTGGGGCAGTCGTGGTCATGGTTCCATCCTTTGCAAGAGATTTTCAAGTTGATCAAATCGATCGCGCCAGAAGGCGCCGTAAAGATTGAGCCAGTCGACCATCGGTGCCAGGGCGTTTGGCTCCGCGCGATAGTGAGTTTCGCGTCCGTCGCGGCGATGCCGCACCAGCTTTGCGCGCTTCAACACGGTGAGGTGTTTCGAAACAGCCGGCTGAGACACACCCGCGTGGCGCGTCAATGCGTGAACGGTCTGTTCTCCCTGCCGGCTCAGTTCCTCGAAGAGAGATCTTCGAGTGGGATCGGCGAGAGCACGAAAAACGTAATTTGTATGAACCGACGTCATCACCAGAAAACCATAACCAAATGATTATGGATTGTCAACTGAAATTTTCAAGCTTTGTGGGCTTGCTTTGTCTTGAGATGTTCTGAATTTCGGGTGAAAGTCACTGAGCGCAGGCTGCAGCAGCCTTCTCAAATCTGGACGTAACGAACCCGTTTGCTTTGAGATCGCGATAGCCCTTCAGACTGAGTCCGCAGACCTGCAACTCCTTAAACCGTTTGAGTCTTTCGGGATCTTCAGTCTGCATCGATTCCAGCTGCTTTTCGGCTTCTTCATATTCCTGATACAGGGGGAACACATTAGCACCTCCTGGATCATCGCGATGCACAAAGGCGACTCGGTATTTCGAAAGCGCCTGATCATAGGCTCTATCCCAAATCACTCTTTGCATACCGAAGAATCCAAACAGGCCCAGCGCCATTGCGCCAAGAGGAATTAGAAGGGCAACCAGCGCCCAATCTTTCATGTCGGCCTCCCGGGACTAGCAATCTGGATGGTGTTTCAGGTCGTCCGGTTGGTTGTTTGACCGCTCGGTAGTGGTCGTTGCACTTGGTTTCGAGTCTCGATACCAACCCATTGCTTCGATTTCAGCGCTGCGAGCTACTGCTCGGCGGCCCATTCCGTCATGGCAACGCACAGCAAAAGAATGCGGCGGAGGCCGGTTTCACGGTCTTTGTCGCTGTACCACTCAGAGACTGTGTGGGCGCCGCCGCCGTCTCCCCCGGCGCCCATGGAGAGAGAGGGAATGCCGAGCGCAATCGGTATATTGGCATCGGTCGAGCCGAGGCGAAGATCGGTTTGAATGCCGAGATGCCGGTCGACAGCCCTAAGAGTTTCGAGAATAGGAGAGTCGGCGGGGAGTTGCGCGGCGGGACGGTCGCCAATCTTTTTGACGGTATATGTCAGCAGTCCCCGGTTGCTCTTCCGATTGTATTTCGCTGCTGCATTGTTCTGATCCACGGCGTCCTCAACGGCGCGATGCAGGGCGACTTCGAGGCGAAGAAGCTCTTCCGAACTCGTAGAGCGAAAGTCAATCGAAGCGGTGGCGCTTTCAGGGATGGAGTTGACACTCGTGCCACCGTGAATTGTTCCGACATTGAGGGTAGTGCTCGGCTTCTCCGGCATCGGAGTGAGCCCCAGATTGGCGAGGGCTGTGGCAAGAGCAACGATGGGATTCGGTGTGCCCGCGTCAGTGAAGCTATGGCCGCCGGGCCCGTTGATCGTGACTTGGAAGCGAAGGCTGCCGAGGGCTTGCGTGACGGCCGAGTCGGCACCTGCACCGTCAAGCACGATGTGAGCGGCAATGCGCCCGGCCAGTTCTGGATGGTTATAGAAGTGGCGTACGCCGCGAAGATCGCCTTCGCCCTCTTCTCCGACATTGGCGAGTATGACGATGGGAGAGGCTAGGTGAACTTTGGCTTGGGTAATGGCCTGTGCCAGGGCGAGCATACCGATAACGCCCGCAGCATTGTCGCAGGATCCAGGTGCGGCTAGACGATTCGCGTCATTGTCGCGCGTCAGCACAGGACGAAGCGGAGTCACAGCAGGGAAGACGGTATCCAAATGCGCAGAGAGGACAACGACGGGTCCCGTGCTGTCAGCGGGAAGATGAGTGGCGGGAATGAATCCGATGACGTTGCCGATTGTGTCTGTCGTTACGCTGGCAAGTCCGATCTCGACGAATCGCTCGGCGATCCATTGCGTGCGCGCTTGTTCGCCGAAAGGGGGGGCGGGAATGGCAACCAGTTCGGCCTGGCGATCGATGAGTGTTTTGGGATTGTTGTGAATCCATGTGAAAGCTGCGTGGATAGCGCGCTGAGCAGCGATGGATGTGACGCGGGTGAAAGCCGTGCTGCGCGAGAAGATTGCCATTCGATTTCAGGTTAGCAGGAGATACGATGCAGAATTTGTGATGCAAAGTCAGCGCACGCGTGAAATTGTCTCCGCTCCGTCATATTCGACAGAGTGGAGGTAGAGGCCGCGCGCAGGAGCGGTGGGTCCAGCTTTGGAACGATCGTTGGCAGCGAGAATTACAGGAATATCTTCAATGCGCATGTACCCTCGGGCTATATCGAGCATGGTGCCGACCAGATTGCGCACCATGTGGTGGAGAAATCCATTGCCGCGGACACGATAGACGAAGAGATGGAAGCCATCAGTAGTCTCTTCCCGCCACGCGGAGGAATAAATCGTGCGAATGGCCGTTCGCGCTTCTAACCCGGCGACCAAAACCTGTCGCTGGGGACCCCGGGTTTGAATCTGAATCGCAGAGTCTTCGGAACGATCGTCAGTGCGAGTGGCGAGATCTGGGTCGGTGGCGGCGAAGCTGCGGAAGTCGTGCTCACCCAGAAACGCTGCTGCCGCAGCATTGAGAACTCCCGGATCCAGTCGCCACGAATACGGGTACACATAGCGCGCAAGAAAAGGCGAGCATAGCTGCTGCTCTGCAGGCTCGATGGGGAGTACGCGGTACTCATAGGTTTTAGCGACTGCGGAGTGCCGCGCGTGGAATGTTTCCGCCACGATTTGCGCTTCCAGGATGCGGATAGACCCGGGCAGCGTTCGATTGAGCGCGCGAAGCAGATTGGCTGGCGGGATCCGGGCCTGAAGAGGGAAGCTGGCGACCTGAGCGAGAGCGTGCACCCCGGCATCTGTTCGGCCCGAGCCCTGGGGCAGGGGAGATTCGCCTACGATCCGGCCCAGCGCGGCTTGCAATTCCCCCTGAATCGTAGGTTCGCCAGGCTGGATTTGCCATCCGGAGAAGTCGGTCCCATCGTAAGCGATGGTGAGTTTCCACGTCTGCGCTCCGCGCCCAGAAATTTGTTCCAGTACGGATTGGGCGTCGTCGGTCACGGGAATCAGGGTTGATAACAGGGTAATTGACCAAACGGGGCGATTCGGTCAGCTGAATCAGTGGGATATACTCAGCTTTTCGTGCCGATGTGTGCCGCGGCGGTTGTGGGAACAGGGAACGAACTGTCGATCGAGCGCGTAATGCATAGTGACCCTAAGGTCAAACGATGCAAAGGTGCGAAAAGTGCCCTGAAGGATCATTAATTTGCGTCTGGAGAGGTTCTTCGGACGTCATGTAGAACGGCACCCCACATGCCTCAGCGACTCGTGGAGAGGAAACATGCAATTGTTCGGTAGACGTGTGTTTGAGGATCAGAATTCAGCCGGTCGCGCGGTCAAGCGCAATGCAGGACAGCAATTAAGAGCGATTACGGCAGCGATGCTGACACTGACGGCAGGTGTGCCCTCGGGGATTGCACAGCAGCAGTCAGGTGGCGTTACGGGGGCGGGCGCGAAGCAGCCGGAAAAGCAGTCGTCCCAGTTGCCGACGGCGCCGGCGCCGGTTCCGACCAAGCCGTTGGATCTGCGGCCGACAAATCGTGATTATTCCAAGCCGTTCGGGCCGCTGTTGGGCAATCCGATCAATATGTATCGTCCCACCTCGATCGGGAAGGCGAGTTTTGCCAATTCTGTGCGGCTCGACAACCTTGTGAAGGACGGAAAGATTTACCTGAGCCTTTCCGATGCAATCGCATTGGCAATTGAGAACAATTACGACATCGCGATCGCGCGCTACGATCTGGACATCGCAGACACCGACATCCTGCGGACCAAGACCGGCGCAGAGCCTCTGGGTGCGCCCTCAGGCCTTGTGACCGGCACGCTGGGCGGATCGGTCTCGATCCTGTCGACGGGCGGCGGTCCAGGCGGAACTACGGTTGGATCGGGCGGCGCGGGTTCAGGCGTGAGCGGTCTGACCCTCACCACGGCCGGCGCGGGACCATTGCCGGAACCTCTAGATCCAAACATCACGGGAACAGTGCAGTTTGAACGTGCGCGGCAGCCACAGGCGAACACCTTGTTCTCAGGCGGCAAAACTGCGTTAACCACGAATACCAACCAATACAACTTCGGGTACAACCAGGGATTTGTCACCGGCACTGCGCTGCAGGCGAACATTACCAACACCAGGATCACCAGCGACAACCCTTTCACGGCGTATAGCCCGGAACTGAGTTCCGTATTCAAAGCGACCGTCACGCAACATCTGCTTCAAGGTGCGGGTATCTGGATCAACAAGCGATTCATGTACCAGGCGATCAATGACCGCCGTATTACCGATTCATCGTTTCGCCAGCAGATTCTCTACACTGTGAACCAGGTGGAAAGTATTTACTGGGGACTGGTGAGCGCGTATGAGGATGTGCAGGCAAAGCAGCGCGCTCTCGATCAGAGCACGAAGCTTTCTTCTGATACGCACAAGCAACTCGAGATCGGTACCATGGCGCCACTAGATGTCGTGCAGGCTGACTCAACTGTGTCGACTGACAAGCAGGCGCTTACCGCGTCGCAGAACACGCTGAACTATCAGCAGCAGATCATCAAGCAGGCCATTGCGCGCAACCTGAATGACCCTGCGTTGGCAACAGCGCCCGTGGTTCCCACGGATCGCATCAGTCTCGATCAGATTCCCGAAGAGACTCAGCCCGTAGAGGATCTTGTCCAGGCTGCATTCAAAAATCGGCCCGAGCTGGAACAGGCCAGTCTGACTTTGCGCAACGACGAAATTACACTCAAGGGTGCACGGAACCAATTGCTCCCTGCACTCGATGTCTACGGCTTCTACGGTTCCAGCGCATTGGGTGGATCGCAGAGCCCGAATTGGACAAATTTCCAAACCGGAGAGCCGAATCCGCCCGGAACAATTCCTTCTAGTGGCTACGGAACCGTGCTCACTAACCTCTTTAACAGCTCAGCGCCGGACAAGGGCGTAGGGTTCAGCATGACGATCCCGATCCGCAACCGCTCTGCGCAAGCCCAGCAGGAGCGGTCGCTGATGGAGTATCGCCAGGCTGAGTTGCGGTTGGCTCAACTCTATACGCAGATCCGCATGCAGGTGGTGAATGCGCAGTTTGCGCTGACAAACGATCGCGCAGAGGTGCAGTCTTCGTTAGCCGCGCGGGATTATGCGCAGCAGAGCCTGGACGCCGAGCAGAAGAAGTTGAAGCTAGGCGCCTCCACCACTGCTAACGTGCTCCAACAGGAACGTAATCTTGCAATCGCTGAGAATAACCTGATTGCGGCGAACGCGGCGTTTGCAAATAACCGCGCTGGCTTGTACCAAGTGCTGGCAACGACGCTGGAGCACTATGGCATCAACTTGGTAGATGCGGCGAAAGGCACAGTGAATACTGCGCCCACGGTTCCGGGGGTGCAGCCGGCGAGTGCACAACCAACGACAACGCCGACTCCGATGCCGGCTCAACCCACAGATCAGCCAACCGCGCAGCCTACAACTCCTCCGCCGCCTCCAAGCAGGTAGAGCGTTTTGATCGCGAAAATGCCCGGCAATTTGCCGGGCATTTTCCTTTGGAAGCCGATCCGAACGCTCCGCATTTCAGGCAAACAAAAGCTCAGCGTTCGGCTACCAGGTCGAGCAGGTCGAAGAACTCGGGAAAACTGATAGCGGCAGATTCTGCGCCTTGAATCAGCGTCTCACCTTCGGCGCGGAGAGCAGCGATGCTGAAGGCCATCGCAATACGGTGATCGCCGCCGGAGTCGATCACAGCTCCGTGAAGCGTCTGGCCGCCGGGAATATCAAGCCCGTCTTCGAACTCTTCGACTTCGGCCCCCATGGCGCGAAGATTGCGCGCAACAAGTGCAATGCGGTCGGACTCCTTGACGCGAAGTTCCTTCGCATCGCGAATGCGAATGCCGCCGCTGGTATAAGGCCCAATGGCAGCGAGTACCGGAAGTTCGTCGATGAGCTGGGCGGCTTGGGATCCGCTGACTTCGGTGGAGCGAAGACCAGATTCATCAGTCGTAATCTGCACGGTGCCGACGAGTTCGGAATGGACTTCCTCGAGTTGCAGAACAGCAATGCGAGCTCCAAGTGTGGTGAGCACGTCAAGCAGCGCGGCCCGCGTTGGGTTCAGGCCGATGCCGTCGAGGATGAGGGCGGAGTTGGGAAAGAGCGCAGCGGCGCAGAAGAAGAATGCGGCGGAAGAGATATCGCCCGGAACGGCAGCTTCGATAGCGTGCAGTTTCTGCGGGCCGTTGATCGTAATGGAGTCGATGGAGCGCGTGAGCGTAGCGCCAAAGGCACGCAGCGCAAGTTCACTATGATCCCGGGTGCGCAAGGCCTCTCGCACCACCGTGGCGCCTTCGGTTTGAAGTCCGGCTAAAAGAACACAGGTCTTGACCTGGGCGCTGGGGATAGGCGTGGTGAAGTCGATCGCGTGAAGTGGGGCGCCCAGAATCGTAACGGGCGCGTGGCCGTCCGTGAGGGTGAGGTTAGCGCCCATCTCCGCCAGGGGTTTGCGAATGCGCTCCATCGGGCGCCGCGAAAGCGACTCATCGCCGATCAGCGTAAAGGTGCCTTGCTGCGGTGCGAGCAGCCCGGAGATCATGCGCATCGTCGATCCGGAGTTACCGCAGTCGAGCGGATGATTCGCCGGCATAACGCGACCGGCGACGCCTTCGATTTCAATACGGCCGTCCTCGAGTTTGCGAACCTTTGCGCCGAGCGCCTGCATACAGGCGAGTGTCGATGCACAATCGGCGCCGGTGGAAAAGTTGGAGAATCGCGACCTGCCTTCAGCGAATGCTCCTAGAAGGGCATAGCGGTGGCTGATGGATTTATCGCCGGGCAGTCGGAGAGTTCCAAGGATATTACGCGCTGGGCGGATGATGCGTTCGTGCGTGGTCGTAGACAAAGAGGCTCCGGGAATTGAGGTCTACCTAAGTTTATCGGAAGGCAGTGGCCATCCCGAACTTGCGGGACAGAGGTATTGTGGCGGACCGGAGGAATTCAAAAGCAGATCCTTCGTTCCGCATACCCTATTTCGCTTGCGCGAAGCGAGGCCGCAAGCTGCTCCGGTCACGATGACTCCGCCACGACAAGTGGAACTGTGGCATAACCTGAGGAGGAGCGGGAACTATCGTACGCGGAGGACGATGATGGTTTCGTCGTCGAAGCGGTCCTGCGCTCCTTGAAACTGCGTTACGTCGGAGAGGATGGCGGCGGCAATGTGCTGGGCGGGGAGGTCGCGCAAAGAGCAGAGCAAAGTAGCTAGCCGCTCTTCTCCGTACATCTCGTGCTTTTCGTTTTCGGCATCGAGAATTCCGTCAGACACAAAGACGATTGCATCGCCTGGCTGGGTGGCGACGTTGAATTCCTCGTAGGTGCTGTTGGGGAACATGCCGAGAGGCAGACCCTCCGCTTTCACCGTGACGTTCTCGCCGGCGCGACAGAAGACAGGCTGCACAGCTCCCGAGTTGGCGACTTGCAGCGTCTGGTTTTCGTCGTTCCATAGGGCGAAGAGCATGACGACGTATTGCGAATCGAGTCGGCGTTCCTGAAGTGCATGGTTCAGCGTCTCCAACATCGCGGCCGGCGCCAACCTTTGCTGCGCTGCGGAGCGCATGATGCCGCTGACCAGCGCAGCGAAGAGCGCTGCGGGCGCTGCCTTTCCGCTGACGTCGCCAAGAACGATGGCGGTCTGAGTTGGGCTGTATTCGAGAAAGTCGTACAGGTCGCCGCCGATGGTCCGTGCGGGCAAAAAGCTGACAGCCAGCTCTGCATGTTGATGTACGGGTGGTGTAGTCGGCAACAGGCGCAATTGGACTTCGCGGGCCATTGCGATATCACGCTCGAGTTGCTGCTCCTGGCGCTTCACGGCCTGATACAGTCGCGCATTCTCAATAGCGATTGCCACCTGCGCGGCCATCGTGGTGAGTGTGCGCACGTGATCTTCATTGAAGAAAGCGGTCCGCGTGTGCTCCAGATCCAGCACGCCGATGACCCGCTCCTTGTAGAAAAGGGGAACCACGAGTTCCGAACGCGTCTCTGCATTCATCGGTAGATAGCGCTGGTCCTTGCGGACATCGGGAACGTTGATGGGACGCCACTCGCGCACCGCAGCCCCAACGAGACCGGTAGTCACGGAAATCCGGCGCATGGGCGCTTGCGCATGGCCGAAGCGCCACGCATAGCGCGTGATCAGCGTCTCACCTTTTTCATCGAGAAGCATGATCGAAAACATCTGATAATCGATGAGACGGCGCAAGAGCTGGCCGACCTTGGCGAGCAGCGGATCGAGATCGAGAATTGAGGTGAGTTCGGTAGCGATCTCGTTAAGGACGGAAAGGGTCTCAGCCTGGCGCGAGACGCGGGTGTAGAGGCGCGCGTTCTCAATGGCCTGAGCAATGCGCGATCCAGTGAGGGTAAGCAGATGAAGATGTTCCGGCTTGAAGAAGTCGGCCTGTTCGCTCTCGAGATCGAGCACTCCGATGAGGCGATTCTTTGCGATGAGGGGAATTGCGAGTTCGGAGCACACGTTGGGATTTGCCGGAATGTACCCCTCAACCTTGCTTACGTCGTTGATCAGCATGGGCCGCCGTGTGAGCGCAACCTGGCCCACCACACCTTTTCCGATGGGGAAACGCATCCGCTGCGTCTCCGGTGTGTGACCGATTTGAAAACGCATACGGAGCTCGTTGGTTCGGTCATTCAGAAGCAAGATGGAAAAAATGCGGTAGGGAATGATGGAGCGGACAAGCTCTGAAGTGCGATTGAGCAGCGTCTGCAAGTCCAGCGTGGTGTTGAGGGTGTCGGCCATGTGGCCAAGGAACGCAAGGTCGGTGGTCTCAATGCGGGCGTTCTGCGGATCGATGTGGGCATGAGGGTTATCCGGGTCTGCCGGACGGTAGTCGCCTTCGTACTCCGGCTCAGGGCGTGTGATTGGCGGCGTGGGGGGCATGAGGGGACTGAAGTTGATGATAGCGGATGAAGACAGGTTCTAGCCTATAGCTTCTAGCTACCAGCTCCAGCATACAAATCTAAGACAGCCATGAATTGCATGAAGAGAATATAGGCGTCGCATTGACGGCCGACGGCCCGTACACCCAAGCAACTAGGAGCTCAAAGCTAGAGGCTAGAAGCTGCTTTATTCGGCGCCGAGTTCCCGAACGATGGTCACGGAGGCAGATGCGCCGATGCGGTTGGCTCCGGCTTCAAGCATCGTCTTGACGTCGGCAAGAGTGCGGATTCCGCCCGAAGCTTTGACGCCACAACGTCCCCCCGCCACGCCGCGCATTAGTGCAACATCGGCTGCGGTAGCGCCGCCTCCGGCGAATCCAGTTGAGGTCTTGATAAAGTCAGCGCCGGCCTGGATGGCGAGTTCAGCGCCGCGCAACTTCTCTTCGACGGTGAGCAGGGCAGTTTCGAGAATAACCTTGAGGATTGCGCCGTTATGATGCGCGACGGTCGCGGCTGCATGAATAGTGTGGTGCACAGCGTGGTGATTGCCGCTCTTGAGCTGTCCGATCGGGATGACCATGTCCAGTTCTTTCGCGCCAAGGCGCGCCAGTGCAGCAGCCTCCTGGCGCAGGGTCGAAGTAAGCGACGCGCCGAATGGGAATCCGATAACTACGCCGACTGGAATGCTCGTACCGGAAAGAATCTCGACAGCGGTAGGCACCCACACAGGGTTCACCATCGCGCATGCGAAGCGGTAGCGGATGGCTTCGTCGCAGAGGCTTTCAATCTGATCGCGGGTAGCGTCCGGCTTCAGGATCGTATGGTCGATGACTTGTGCAAGAGATTGCCAGGATGCGAGGGCCTGTTTTGAGAATGCAGCTGAATCGAAGGTTCCGTGATCGAACTCAAGATCTTCATCCCTGATCGGGGTAATGACTGGCATTTTCTTGCTCCTTCATGCTGCGCCGCTCTTGGTCTATAGAAGGGCGGCTTGATTCTTCATTCCGGGTGTTGAGTATATCCCCGTCCAAAGCACCCGGCCAGTGACATCCGATAGGCATAGATGACAAAAGGAACCGGGTTTTGATTTCTCAGTTTTTGCCCGATTCTGAAGCTGTAATGTCCATGCGAACGATGAGGCCGTCGCGAAATTGGTACGTATGGTAGACGGTTGTGTCGAGCAGCAGGTTGCCTTCGTGGTCATAAACCACCTGGTGCACTTCGACAACCCAATTACCGTGTTCATCTGGCGCGATTGAGACTGGCTCGACGTGGGGATTGAGGGTCGTGAATTGTCGCGTCCAATAGCCTTCAACCTCATCTTTTCCATGGACGTGGCCACCCTCCATTCCGTTCGCCCATTGCACTTCTGGATGCATGCGCGAGATCACCGCATCAATGTTTCGGGCATTGAAATCGGCGTAAGCGCCGTAAAGGATCGCTCTCTCACTCATTCCAGGTGGGTCCTTTTCCTGACTATTCCGGATGATCGGGCGCCATGAGGCATATGTCGGGTAGATTGCGATACCGCTCGGCGTAATCCATCCCATATCCGATCACGAACAAGTTTGGTATGGCGAATCCTGTATAGTCCGCGTCTATTTTTTCGATGCGGCGCGATGGCTTGTCGAGGAGGGTGGCGATGCGCAGCGTCTTGGGTTTGTGCTGCAGAAATATCTTGCGCAGGTAGGCGAGCGTCAAGCCGGTGTCAAGAATGTCTTCGACGATGAGAACGTTTTTGCCCTCAATGGGCTCATCCAGATCCTTGATAAGTTTGACGGCTCCGGACGACCTCTGACCTTTTCCGTAGCTCGAGACAGCGACAAAGTCGAATGTGGTGTCTACTTGGACAGAGCGGGCGAGGTCGGCGAGAAAGATTGCAGCGCCCTTCAAGACGCCGACCATCACAAGCTTCTCCTCGTTGAGGTCGCGGGTAATTTGCGCGCCCATCTCCGCGACGCGATCGGCTATCTGTTGACGCGTATAGAGGACCTCAAGTCCCTGGTAAGTGATGGTGGCCATGGAGACAGTATCGCGCGGGAGCATGGCAAAACGGGTTGGCTGCCTGTGAAAAATCAGCGTGAATCTTCTTTCGTCTCGATCGAAAGTTGGAAGCTATTCCCGATCCGCGGGCCGTCTATACTGAAAGAGAATGATTCCGTATATCCACCTGAATCTACATTTCTGGCATCCTGAAATTCCCACTTTCGGCTTGATGCTCTGGCTCGCGGCCGTGGCTGCGGCTTTTGTGATGGACCGAGCGTTTAAGAGGGCTGGCGTTGATGCCGACGCGGTGGGTATGGTGGCGATCGCCGTGCTGGCAGGAATTGTCGGCGCAAAACTTTGGCATGTGATCGATACGCCAAGCGAGTTTCGTGAAATGGGTTGGCGCGTGCTGTGGGACACGGCAGGGTTCGCGTGGTTCGGTGGCTTGCTCTTCGGAATCTCGGCGTTGTTGTTTCAGGGCTATCGGGCCAAGATCGGCGCGCTGCGCACATTGGACCTCGCAGCACCGGCAGCCGCGATAGGTTACGGTATCGGTCGTATCGGGTGCTTTTTGTCCGGCGATGGCTGCTACGGCGTGGAGACCAACCGGCCGTGGGGCATGAGTTTTCCCAACGGAATCGAGCCAACACCGCCCGGTGTTCGGGTGCAACCTACTCCTCTATTTGAGTTTGGTATGGGTTTGCTGATCGGCTGGTATCTCTGGTGGCGGGGCAGCAAGAGACTGGGAACTGGTGCGCTTGTTGGTGAATATCTGATGCTGACCGGTATCGCGCGCTTCCTTGTCGAGATCATCCGTCGTAACCCACGGGTTCTGTGGGGACTATCCAACGCTCAGTTAGCGAGTGCGGGGTCTGTTCTGGTTGGCGCTGGCCTGGTGTGGTGGGCTGCCCGTCGACCATTGAGCGATCCCGATTCGGCGCGAGAAGGCCTGTCCAAGGTAGCCTAGCCGGCCCTTCAAGACAGCTGTGACCATCACGGCAGGCAACCATCGAAACGCGACGCAACCTCTAAGCCTTCAAGGGTGTTGTCAATTCCCGCGGCACTAACGCTTACTTGTCTCCATGACTTCCTTAGCTCTCTGGAATGCCGCCGTCCAGGTGCCTAGGCTGAGACTGGTCGCGAGTAGCGGACAGAATCAAGCTTAAACAATCGGTTCAAATATGCGTGGCAATCGGATTCCGCGCGCTGAATCCGAGTCTGGAGCGCGGGGCCCCCATGTCGAGTACTCACGAAAGTCTGCAGAATCCGCGCAACCCAATCCGCGAAATCGAGCCCGATGGCGTGAGGCTCAAGGAACTTCTGGCTCAGGCGCCAACCGCGATCGCGTTCCTGAGTGGGACGGACTTTCGCATCTCGTATGCAAATGACCTATACGTGCGCGCAATGGGGCGCTCGACATCCAGCGAACTTCTCGGCAGGAAAATTCATGAGGCTGTGCCGGAACTGAAGGATTTAGGGATTCTCGAGATGCTGAACGATGTCTACCGTACAGGAGACGCGCATCACGAAACCGATTTCAAATTGACGTTGCATACCGCAAGTCCGGAACATCTCGAGCACCGATACTTTGACTTCATCCTCCAACCCACATTCGATGTTGCCGGAAAGTTTGAAGGCGTTTTCGTACTTGCTGTCGATTTGACTGACCGCGTATTGAGCCGTCGCGCCGTAGAGGTGAGCGAAGAACGCCTGCGCCTGGCGCAGGAAGCTGCACAAATTGGAACGTGGGAGTGGGATCCCGTCGAGAATACGCGAACTCTATCGAAGCAGATGCATCGGATGTACGGTACGGATTCGAAGGCGACAAATGAAGAGATTCACAAAACCTGGATCTCGCGCGTCCTTCCTCGAGATCTGCCTTACGTAAATCTGGCGATGGCGGAGTGCCAGCGCACAGGCCTGCTCGACCTCGAATATCGTTACAACCATCCCGAGATGGGACTGCGCCATCATCACTCCAAGGGGCGGCGCATGCTGGGCACATCGCGGTTTTTCGGAGTGGTCAGCGACATTACCGATCGCAAGCGCCTTGAAGAGTCTCTGAGCGAGCGCGAGCAGGAGTTTCGCAGCCTGGCAAACTCGATGCCCCAGCTGGTGTGGATGGCAGGCCCGGATGGTTACGTTCACTGGTTCAATGAGAGGTGGTACGACTACACGGGCACAACCGCGGAACAGAACTGCGGATGGGGATGGCAATCTGCTCTGGATCCCGGTTATCTGCCGCAATTGATCGCGCGGTGGACTAAATCATTGGAGTCCGGCGAACCCTTTGAAATGATCTTTCCTTTGAAGGGCAAGGAAGATACCTACAAGCCCTTTCTCACACGCGCCGTGCCGATCTACGACAGCAGCGGCGCGGTTACGCGCTGGTTTGGCACCAACACCGATCTTAGTGGCGAATTTGAAATCCAGCAGAAGATTCTAGAGAGCAAGACCAGAGAACAGGCTTCGCTGGAAGACACTCAGAGGCTGGCGGCGATCGTTGAATCGTCCGACGATTCCATTATCAGCAAAGATCTGAATGGAATTGTTAAGAGCTGGAATCCGGGCGCGGAACGGGTGTTTGGCTATACGACTGAGGAGATGATTGGGCAATCCATCAGAAAGATCATTCCGCCCGAACTATTCTCTGAAGAGGATCGCATTCTATCGGCCGTTGCGCGTGGAGAGCGGACCGATCATTTTGAAACCATGCGCATCCGGAAAGATGGCGAGAAGATCGAGGTATCGCTGACGCTG